>DEBN01000010.1:0-45158 GCA_002348825.1 Gammaproteobacteria bacterium UBA2955 | reverse complement strand
GCAACGCCGGCATTATCGAAATGTTCCAGTAACGCTGCTTGGCGTTGACACCGAATTTTCAGACTTGATCGAAGTCTCTCTCGGCAATCGGGACATTCAATTCATCCTCGGCGCAGATTTTCTGGGCCTCGCCATCTTTCAATTTGATTACCCTAACGAACGCATGCGACTGTTAAATCGCGAACGCGTGAACTTGGGTAAGCTGAGCAACGTTACATCCAGAGTCGACCGCACTGGCTGTGAGGTGATTGCCAAAGTTCGGCTCAACGATGCACAAAACGTCTGGCTTAGCGTGGACACCGGTGCCTCGTCTGGCGTGTTAATGGAACGCTCCATCGCTACTCGGCATAACTGGTTAACATCGTATCCCTCCCAGTTACTGAACATAAGAGGGGTGAATGCCGGCAGTACCGTGGAGCAATTCAGGTTGCCGGTTTTGCAAATCGGCGACTTGGAAGTCGCCAACGTTATGGTCAGCGTTCCTGCCAAAGGCAAAAAACTTGAACTGTTTCGCCGCGAAACACGCACTGGCTCCAATCTAAAGATCAGGCGCAGCAAGTCTCAAGGCTTACTCGGCTACGACGTGCTGAAACACTTTATCCTCACCATCGACTATAGAAAGGGGAAAATCCACCTCCAACCCGGCGCCACGAGTTAAGTACCTACGCTGAATTCAACCCGACAGCGCCACCACTTGCTGCCTCACACGACTCAGTAATTGAAAGATTTCTGTATGCGAGCCGCAGACGCTATCCCCCATGCCTGCTCAGTCCATTACGTAGTAGACAGATTTCTCCTTCGACCCACCGCACGTGGGTAAGACGCTAGGCACTGCCTAGCTAGCAGAAAGTACCGTTTATCGACTTAAAAATACCTTTTGTCGACTTAATACGGCACCAAACCGCAATTGCTTTAGATATGTAGAAAAATTATCTCTACGGGAACATTAAATGAACTTACGAACCTTTGTCCTTTCCTGCGCTTTCGTTTTTCTCGTTGCGCAGTTACCGAACCACGCCTATGCAAACGACGCAAACACAGACGGCTGGCTACCGATAAAAATCGAACACGGCAGGTTGCTGGTGCAGTCAAGCCTCGCGGGTTTCGACGGTTATTCTCTCATTGATCATCGTGCAAATAGCAGCGCCGTGAATACAGATTTCCTTCAGAAAAATACGTTAAGGCTAAAATCCCGGGGCGTTACCGGAGTTCAGGGCCTCGCGGAGCGTAATCGCGGTCCATATTATCGGGATGTTCCAGCGACGCTGCTCGGGGTAGACGTCGAATTTTCGAAATTGGATCAGGTCTCTCTTGACCGTCAGGATGTTCAATTCATCCTCGGCGCAGATTTTCTCGAACTCGGCGTCTTTCAATTTGACTACCCCAACGCACGCATGCGGCTGCTGGATCGAGACACGGTGAACTTGGGCGAACTGAGTAATGTCAAATCTAGAGTGGACAGTACTTGCAATGTGGTCAATGCCGAAGTGCGTCTGAAAGATGCACAAAACGTCTGGCTTACAGTGGATACGGCGGCCGCGTCTGGCGTGTTAATGGAACGCTCCATCGTCGCTCAGCATGACTGGCTGACGTCGTATCCCTCTGAGTTGCTGAACGTAAGAGGGGTAAATGCCGGCAGCACTGTGGAACAATTCAGATTGCCCGTGTTGCAAATCGGTAACTTCGAAGTCACGGACGTACCAGTCAGAGTTCCGGCCAAGGGCAACAACCTTGAGCTGTTTGATCGCCCAACACGTACCGACTCCAATCTAAGATGCCGGCGCGGTAAGGCCCAGGGCTTACTCGGCTACGAGGTGCTGAAAGACTTTGTCCTCACCATCGACTATCGAAAAGGGAAGATCCACCTCCAACCTACCACGACGAGTTAAGTACTTGCTGGATTCAACCTGACAACAAAGTCTCTTGCTGCCAAACTACGCCCAGCATTATAGGGAGGTTACGCATGCAAGTCGTCGACGCTATCGCCCATGCCATGAAGGCTGAGGGCATTGATATTTTATTCGCCTATCCCGTTAACCCGCTGATCGAAGCCGCCGCCAAGCTCGATATTCGCACCGTCATTGTGCGTCAAGAACGTATCGGCCTGCACATGGCCGATGCCTATTCGCGCTTATCTTCTGGCGACAAGATCGGCGTGTTCTGTATGCAACACGGGCCCGGTGCAGAAAATGCCTTTGGCGGCGTTGCTCAAGCGTATTCCGAATCGGTGCCGATTCTCGTCATTCCGGCAGGCTATCCACGTCGCTTGGCCCACTATTACCCCAATTTTAATTCGACCTTGAACATGCAACATGTCACTAAATGGGCCGAGCCGATAACCATGGGTAAGGCAGTGCCAGAGATCATGCGCCGCGCATTCTTTCAATTGCGCAACGGTCGGCCTGGACCAGTGATGATCGAAGTGCCACTGGATGTCATGGGCGAAGAGGTCCCCGAAGGTTGGGTCTACGAACCCGCTTTCAGCGCCAAATCAGGGCCCAACCCAGCCGATATAGACGCTGCCGCTGCGGTACTCGCCAGAGCCGAGCGTCCGGTTATCTACGCCGGACAAGGTGTGCATTATGGCAAAGCATGGGCTGAACTAAAGATGCTGGCAGAAACCTGGAACATTCCAGTGACCACCAGTATCGAAGGCAAGAGCGCATTTCCAGAGGATCACCCACTATCATTAGGCAGCGGTGGCCGCGCAAATCCAAGACCTGTTAAACACTATCTTGCCCAGGCAGACGTCATACTTGGGGTCGGCGTGTCGTTTGCGCTGACCGCCTTCGGTGTGCCCATGCCAGCGGATAAAACCATTATTCATGCAACACTGGATCCAATGGATCTAAACAAAGATGTGCCCGCTCAGCACGGTTTGATCGGTGACGCCAAACTTACGCTCACTGCGCTAAACACGGCCATGGAAAATTTCGACAAGGCACCCGCTGCAGCACGAGCCGGCGAACCCGAAAAAATTGCGGCGCTTCGACAAGCTTGGATGAGTGAATGGTTACCAAAGCTGACCAATAATGAAGCCCCCATCAACCCTTACCGTGTAGTGGCTGAACTGGATCGCCTGGTCGACAAGGATAACGTGGTAATCACTCACGACGCCGGCAGCCCTCGAGATCAGACTACGCCATTCTGGACCGCAACCACTCCACTTTCCTACATTGGATGGGGCAAAACCACCCAACTGGGCTATGGCCTCGGCCTGGCCATGGGGGCCAAGCTAGCAGCCCCGGAAAAACTCTGTATCAACGTCTGGGGCGACGCCGCAATCGGCTTTACCGGCATGGATTTCGAGACCGCTGTGCGTGAAAACATTCCGATTTTGTCGATCTTGTTTAACAATTTTTCTATGGCTATCGAGCTGCCCATCATGCAGGTTTCGACAGAAAAGTACCGATCAACGGATATCTCCGGAAACTATGCGGATATGGCAAAAGCGTTTGGCGGCTATGGTGAACGGGTAACAGATCCTAACGAAATCGTTGCAGCGCTGGAGCGCGGCATCGAAGCCACACGCAACGGCCAAGCCGCACTGCTGGAGTTCATCACCGACCAAGAAATAACGATTTCTAACGAATAACTAAAACTAAAAAACAAGGAGACCGACCATGCAAGCACGCGCTGTTGCCCTGAAGACACGGCCTGAAGGGATGCCCACGGTGGACAATTTTCAGATCATCGATATTGATGTCCCTGAGCCGCAAGACGGCGAGATACAGGTAGAAAACGTATGCATGTCGGTAGATCCCTACATGCGCGGCCGTATGTACGATCGCAAATCCTATGTCCCACCATTTCAAATCGGCGAAGCATTGACCGGCGGCAGCATCGGTAAGGTCGTTAAATCCGCTCACCCAGACTTTCAACCAGGAGACTACGTATCCAGCGCATGGGGCTGGCGCGAGGCGTACACGGCGGCCGCGGATGGCATCGAGCGTCTGGGTGAAATTGTGGCGCCGCCATCGGCGTACATCGGCACTATTGGCATGCCCGGGATGACCGCTTACGTTGGCTTGTTGGACGTCGGTGCGTTAAAAGACGGCGAAACGGTATTCGTTTCCGGCGCAGCCGGTGCGGTTGGTAGCATTGTTGGTCAGATCGCCAAGCTGAAAGGCTGCCGTGTGATTGGCAGCGCCGGTTCCGACGACAAGGTGCAGTTGCTCACCGACGAGCTCGGTTTCGATCACGCATTCAACTACAACGACGGCAGCCTTATCGGCCATATAAAAGAAGGCGCGCCGGAAGGTCTGGATGTGTACTTTGACAACGTCGGCGCGGAGCATCTGCAGGCAGCGATTATGTGCATGCGCCCGTTCGGCCGCATACCCCTCTGTGGCGCTATTGCCACTTACAACGACACTTCACCGCGGCCAGGCCCGAATAATCTGTCGATGGCCATCGGCCTTGGCCTGACGCTGCGAGGTTTTATTGTCAGCCATTTCAATCACCTTGCTCCCCAATTCCGTAAGGACATGGAAGGCTGGGTAACCAGTGGCCAAATCACCTCAAAGGAGACCGTCCATGAGGGCATCGAAAACGCAGGGGAAGCATTTATCGGACTCTTCACCGGTGCAAATACCGGTAAGATGATCGTTAATTTCTAGCGCCGGCAAGAACCTTTAATCCGGACCTGCAAAGCAGGGAACCGGCAGCGCCTTCGACTTTTTAGTCGAAGGCTGCACGGCACACGAGTGGAATCATAAAGGTGTCGCCAAGATGCCTTAAGAACCGCGAGCACTTGCCGCTTCAGTGGCCGCTAACTCAAACGATAACGGCAGGTCGATCAGTTCGTAGAGGTCCATTAGCGCCCTCAGTTCGTTTACTTGGTCTTGCCCAAGTGTCCCCCGGACAGGGTAACGGCCATGAAGGATTATCTGCGCCGGTGTTTCAATCAGAGTAGCCAACAAATTCCGTTCCGCCGCCGCTACAGCAACCCGAGCTTGTTCAATAGCACCGCCGCGAACATCGGTAACACGCTCAACCTCCCGCTGCTCAAAATTACGCGAGTAAATCGGTTGATCGTGAGGCCGTGGCGATCCCACTTCAACCGCATCGAAATGAACAGCGCCGCTGCCTTGATGATTTACCACCATTTCCATCTGCTTGACCCGACCGAACGTGAGGTCGCCATACAGCAACATACGACTGGCCGATCTAGGGAAAGCCCGCCAGCGTCCAGTATCAGACCGGTGCAGTTCTAGTTCGTCCAAAGCGGCAAACGCACGGCCGTGATCTGAAGCAGAAACAAGGTTATTAAGCAGCGCCATACGCTGCAGTGCCACTTCAAGACTTAGTCGCGCTCCGTTATCTAGAACTAAAATCACGGTACCCGCTGAGATTTCATAGGCGCTAACCGCCACGTCGAGTGACGGCAGCAACGGCTTGTTCACCATCGCTTGCGCCCGCTCGATGTCCTGCAGATCTATAATGAACTCCGAGGCGTCGAGGGGGTTGTCCAATTTTCGCCAACGGGGCACACGGAGGGCTAAATATTCATCGTTTTCCAGCACCACTGAGTACCACAGATACAAGCCGTCTTTGTATGACGGACTGCTCGACAACAATGTTCCACGCCTGCCCTTGTAAGAAACCAGACGTTTGCCGCATTTGGCACTGGAAAATCCGTCGCAGAGAACATTGATGAGCGTTACCGAAGAGGACGCAACATCTCCATCAAGCATAAATCGCCTTTTCCCGGATGCGATTTTTTCTGATTTTGGCGAACCGTTAGCGTCAGTCTGTTGTTGCTGTTGCGCTGGCGCCAACGCTGGATGCAACACAGCGAACAAAACAACCCCAGCCAACACCGACCGAGCAACGGCGAATATATGCGAGTCTTTAAACAAAATGGCTCTTGCGAGTAAAAGAGCTTCATTGTCTAAAAGTTTGTCCTTGGCAGGAAAAAAACGGATTAACGGTAGGAAAGTTCCGACCAACGGTTGCTAGAGGCGATCATTAGCCTCGCGTGGCAATATAACTCCACACCTTATCGGCTCCCAGTGAGACCAGATTTGCCCCCAGAATACGCTGCCAATGAGCCTCGTTACCCCATTCATCACGCCATGCCCAAAGACGCCGGGTAAAATGGTGCAATCGATGCTCGTGAGTAAATCCCATAGCGCCATGCACTTGGTGGACCTGCTCAGCAACAATCCCGACCGCCTCACCGACGCGCGCCTTACTCGCTGCCGCCTCGGCAACAAAACGATCGGTGCCTAATGCGTCCACCCCAGCGTCCGCAGCGCGTTGGGCCGCAGCAACTTCTGCCGCCACAACCGCCAAGCTGTGCTGAATCGCCTGAAATTTACTGATAGACCGACCAAACTGCTCGCGCTCGGCAGCAAATTGCAGCCCCAAGTCGAGTACCGCCTGCAAAGTTCCGGCCATAACGTTGGTCCGCGCTAACGCCATTTGCGCAAATGGGTCATCATTCAGAACGATCTGCTGGGTCTCGCCGCCAAATGCCACGGTGTCCCTGGCCTCGCCCGCCATATTGGTGTGCTGGTCAACACAGTCTGGCGCATCCGTTACGATCACAGCCAGCGAATCTGCCTGCACGGCGAATACTCGCTCCGCGCGGCGACCCCAGGGCACCTGGGTCGCGCCATCACCATGCTGTCTGCCTATACTCACCAGCCCCTTACAGGGCGCCAATGCGCCCGTTGCCCAAGTATGGCCCAGAAGTAGTTCACCCATAGGCAAGGGCACCGCAAACCGACCGCAGACCTTAAGAAAGGCAAACGTATCCGCGGCTGTCGTGCCACCTGCAGCGTCACCAATTTGATGGAAGCCATTGGCTGTGATTTGCTGCCAAAGTTCGTCGGCAAACTCCCCCTGTTCGCTACGGTCTAATAATGCTTTGTCACAGTGATCGGAAAAGATCTTGGTGGCAGTATCTTCGATGAGTTGTCGGGTATCCATCGCGTTATCGCAAACCCAGACCGCGGGCGATAACACCGCGCAAGATCTCTCGGGTGCCTCCGCGTAACGTAAATGATGGCGACAGCAACATGGTTTCTTCAAAAGTCTGCCGGAACAGTCGCTGAGCATCCGGGTCTTCTAAACTGAGATCAGGAGCGACTGCGCGCGCTATTTCCGGCAGCAACTTTTCAAAGTTGTTGCCAAGCTCTTTTACTAGTGCAGCTTCTACCACCACATCTTTGCCCTGCTCGAGCATACCGGCCACCGAGATCGACATGCGCCGCAACGTCATAAAGTGCGAGGCAATCCGCCCAATAGCGGCTGCTTGCTCTGACGTTGGCGTGTCACCGCAAATCCTTATCAGTTCAACAAATACGCGATACGCCGAAAGAAATCGTTCTGGCCCACTGCGTTCATAGGCGAGTTCAGAGGTGACCTGGGCCCAGCCCTTCCCAGGCTCACCAACTACGCGGTCTTTGGGCACCAAAACATTATCAAACACAACTTCATTGAAATCCTCGCCGCCAGCCATGTTGCGGATGGGCCTGACCTGTGCGCCGTCATTTTTTAGATCCACAATAATTTGCGACAATCCGGCATGGCGATTCTCTGAGGCCGCCTCAGTACGCACCAAACAGATCATGTAGTGATTGCGATGCGCGTCGGTGCTCCAAATTTTGGTGCCATTGATACGATAGGCGTCCCCTTCGGCGGTCGCGGTGGTGCGCACAGACGCGAGGTCAGAGCCAGTATCCGGCTCACTCATACCAATTGAAAAATAACTTTCGCCACGCGCAATACCTGGCAGGTATTGCTGACGCTGTTGTTCGCTACCATAGCGCAGCAACAATGGCCCACTCTGGCGATCGGCGATCCAATGTGCGCTGACTGGTGCGCCAGCAGCCAACAGTTCTTCGGTTACTACGAGGCGGGCAAAATTGCTTTTTTCACCGCCGCCATACTGACTAGGCCAGGTCATACCGATCCAGCCCTGAGCACCCAACTTTTCCGAGAACTCGGCATCATGCCCAGTGACGAAATCCGAGTTTGGCCGCGGCAAATGATTGTCGTTATCGGCGATAAAGTCACGAACCTGATGGCGAAGTTCATCGCTTTGGCTATCCAGTTCTACCCGATCAAACTGCAACATAATTCAACATCTTCAACACACTACGCTGGCACCTTACTGATCGCCCAGCATCGATGCAACGCTGGACAAGACACGGACAACGCGACATTGCGGGAACCATTAGTGCCGGCCTCGCAGCTGTGGCAACATGCACCAATGCTGACATCAGAACAACTCAATCACGCCTTTGAGCCGGTATTCGTCGACATCCGCGAGCGTTCAACAGTGGTCGAGCGCTTCATCGACCGCAATCTTTATCGTCTCTACATGGCGACCTTATGGTCTAACGTTGTGCTGTCCCCTGAGGACGCCGGTATAGAAGCGGAAGATCTTCCGACACTTCACGATCTGGTGGTTGCGGAACTGGCCGACGTTATCGGTGGGGGCGCAGACCTCGAGAGCGTGTTTCGTTTTATCTCGAGCAAAGAGGGTGAAAAAACCATGGCCGAAGCGCAGTTAAACCAGACTCACAAAGATCTACTGCAGTACTTTTCGAGTATGATTTTGGACCCCGACGGTCACAAGCGTTGGATGGAAGAAATACGCGAGGATCTGCAAAGCTAGCTCGAACTGGACTGAATATTCAGTATCAAACGCCGTTCGGCGCCTTGATGGTGCCGATGCTCCCAAAGATAGATGCCCTGCCAGACCCCCAAGGTTAAGGCTCCCTGCATGATAGGAATCGACAGGTTCACAGCCGTCAACGCGCTTTTAATGTGTGCAGGCATGTCGTCCGGGCCTTCTTCAACATGGGTATACAGCGCATCGTTTTCTGCCACCAAACGGTTCATCCAATTCTGTAAATCCCTTTGCACCGCAGGGTCTGCGTTCTCCTGAATGATGAGGCTTGCGGAGGTGTGCTGAATAAACAACGTGGCCAGGCCCTCTTCGACACCGCAGCGAGAGACCTCAGACATCACCTGCGTGGTGATGTTGTAGAGGCCTTGACCCGCCACGGCGACTTTGAGCTGCGTATTTATCACGGCGTGTCCATGTGCCAAAGACTGAAAGCAGGCACATAAGTAATGATCAGCACCGCCGCCAACAAGATCAGCATGAACGGCACCGTGGCCGCATACAGTTCGGTGAGCGGCTTCTTAAAGCGATAACTGGCGATAAAAAGATTCATACCAACCGGTGGCGTAAAGTAGCCGACTTGCATATTGGCAAGAAAAATAATGCCCAGATGCACCGGATGGATGCCATAACCCACCGCAACAGGTAGCAGCAATGGCACCATGATGACCAAGGCGGCGAAGATATCCAACATAGCGCCAAGAATCAGCAGCAGGACATTCAGCAGCAGCAAAAAGCTTAACGGGCTTTGGATGTGTTCCTGCATCAAAGCCATGAGTTGCTGAGGTACCTCCGCGTCTACTAGAAAATTGGTGAACCCCAGCGCTACGCCCAAAATCAGCAGAATGCCGCCCACCATCACCATCGATTCTTTGGCGACCTTCGCGAGTTGACGCATGTTAATCTCGCGGTAACCAAACACTTCAGCCAACACCACATACAGCGCCGTCACTGCGGCGGCTTCGGAAATTGCAAATATCCCGCTAAAAATGCCGCCAAGCACCACCAACGGGAGCGGCACTTCCCACCGAGCGTCCCACAATGCTGCACCAACGTTACGCCACTGGAACGGCACCCGCGGTATCGCCCCGCCTCGATGCCGCCACAACGTCCAGCAGGACAGCATCACCAGCATCAACAACATAGGCGCTACGCCGGCAACGAAAAGGTCGACTATCGCAAACGGCTCTCCCAAATCCAGCTGCTGGGCGATTACACCGTAAAGAATCAACGGCACCGACGGCACCAACAGCAAACCTAAGCTGCCAGACGTGGTGACCAGGCCCATCGAGAATTTCTCGGCAAACCCTGCCTGACGCAACGCCGGCAACAACAAAGCGCCCAAAGCAACAATCGTCACACCCGAGGCGCCGGTGAGTGCTGTAAATACTGCGCAGGCGACGAACGCGACAATGGCCAGGCCGCTCGGTAAAAATCCAAACAGGCTTTGCATCAAATTAACCAAGCGCGTCGAGGTATTGGCCTCGCTGAGCAGATAGCCGCTAAACGTAAACAGTGGCAACGCCACCAACAGGGGCGTATCGACAATGCGGTATAGCTCGATCGCAACAATGGCAAGGTCTATCTCGGCGCTGTAAAAACCCAACATAGAGGCGGCCAACAACACGGCAAAAAGCGGCGCACCCAGCGCAGCCATGATCAAAATGGCGATCACTCCCGCCCAAATCATGGCAATTTAACCATGTGCAAAGCGTAACGCAGCGCCATGATCCCAGACCCAAGCGGCATCACCGCTTCACAGAGCCAAGCCGGCACATTAGCGAAGGCAATGCTTTGATCGACATACTCGTAATAGACGAAATGACCACTGGCCCAACAAAACAGTGCCAAGATAAAACAGGTAAACCCGTAATTAATGCGCGCAACGGTTGCGCCCAACAGTGGCTTTTCGAGTTCTTGGAGAAAACGTCCGACCAAATCGATGCGAATATGGCTGTCACTTCGCGATGCCACCATCGCGCCTAACATGGTTACCCACAGCACCATTACCCGCACAGCGCTGTCGCCCCAATAGACGCCGCTGTCGAAGACGTTGCGCAGTAACACCTGTCCCGCGGCCATAGCAATCATACCCAGCAGCAACAGCACGAGCAGTGCGTCCTCACACCGCCTTAAAAAGGATGTAACGGTGTTAATCGGAACCGGTAGCGGCACGATAATCACTGAGGTGCTGCATCATTTCGTCATACATCGCTCGCGAAACGTAACCCTCATCAATCAATTTGGCATTAGCCTGCGCCGCCAAATCAAACCACTCTGCGGCCTCTTCGGACGATGGCTGAAGCGAAACGATGCCCTGCTTTAACAAGGCGGCAGCCGCGCTCTCGTTATCTTTGCGCGACATCGCATCCACCGCTTTAACACCCGCTGTCAATTCCTCGGTGACTATTTGCTGCTGCGTGGCGTTAAGCCGCTTAAACGCACGCTCGGCGATCACGAAGGACCCATACACATACAACAGTGGTAGATTCAGGGTATGGCTTATTTGGGTGTGCCACTGCAGCGCTATTGCGCCAATCGGCGGTGAACCGATGGTGTTGATAAGGCCAGTCTGCAACCCCGTTAACACATCGGCTATGGGTAACGGAATCGGCGTAACACTGAACGAACTGTAAGCTTTCATAGCGCCCGGATCATTATCCGGCGCCCACACGCGTAGATCCTGAAATTCGGCAACGGAAGTCACCGGCTGCTGCATCATTGGGTAGGCGAACCCGACTTCAGCCACGCCAAAGCCGATAAATTTCTGCGCCGCCAAGCCGGCCATCAATTTGCGATCCATGCGTTCGCGCACGTAATCCACTTCTTCGGCGCTGCGAAAGGTCAGTGGCAAGTTATACAGAACGATATCGGGATAAGGCTGCATGACGCCGCCTGAGGTGAGCGCTGCTCCGTGTAGTTGCCCGACACGCAGCTTACGCAATACGGCCTTGTCATCGCCCATTACCCCACCCGGGTAGATTTTGAACTTAACCGCGCCTTCGGTGCGTTGCTCGATACTGCCAGCCGCGCGCCGCAGCATTTTCATCCACGCCGTGCCCTCCGGCGACAACGTGGCAATCTTCAGGGTAACCGCCTGCGCCCCAGACAACGGCGATACAGCGCCGATCACCAGCAAACAAAGAAACCACAGGCGGTTAAAAATAATCATCGGCAGTATCCAGTAGACGTTGGGCGCGCTCTTTCGCCACGGTGTTCATTAAGGTAAGACCAGGTGCCTTAGCCTCAGCATCCAGCACGTCCTGCAACAGTTGATCGTGCAGTTTACGCTCAAACAACAGGCGCGCATATTGATCTGCATACATGACTTTGACCATCAAATTGCGCCCGCCGGAAATGTCCAGCGCCTGTTCAAAGTGTTGCCGCCCAATTTCCGGGCGACCACCCATTCCCGGCGGCACCAGAGTTTCAAATACACCCATGTACAGGTGCGCATTCCCATTGGCGTACGCGCCGTCTAATTCTACGACTCGCTGCATCAACACTTTAACCCGACCCAGCTCTGCGATAGCCATGAAATCGTCGCTGTTCGCTTGAATCCAGCCCGCCCAAATACTCGCCAGGTTATAAAGAAGCGGCACCTGCGCTCGCTGCTGGGTCGCGACCCACATTGCAAATTCAGCGTAAGGGCGCTGATCCAGCCCGCACCCGTTATTTAGGCCCGCGCAGGCGGCCTGAAGGATTTGCGTTTTAGCTTTTAAGTGCAATCTCTTAGCGCGCTCAGGTTCTGCCACGAACGCACCCGCGTAGGCGGAATGCAACTCTGCGGACTGTTCCAACAAGGCACGGTTTTGTGGATTTCCAGCCAGCAACGAATCAATCAGGATCAAATAGGCGGGGGCGCCGTCGCGCACCATATGCGGATCGTCGCTGTTCAGAATCGCTGCGCCCAAATCACTGGCAAAACTTTGGGTGACCGAACCCACCAGCGACGCGCAACCGTGCATGAGCAAGGCCACTAGGACGAGAATTGCTGATTTACCGGCTGCCCGGTTCGGCGCTGTGTTTACCGCGCGCTCACATTGAGCTGTTTCTGGTCGCAATTTCCTTTGCCATCTTTAAGGTTGACGCGCCATTTAATCGCCACACTGCCAACAGTTCAACCGCAATGCCTTTTTGCGATAAAAATTAAGCGGTCGGTATCTACAGAGTTTTGACAATGTATTCGAGGCGGGTTGGCAGAGGTTTTTCCATGGCAACCGGCCATCAACTCGTTGCTTTTGCGCGTTACGCAGTAACCGATTCAGAGCTAACACCGAATCCGCGAGGGATTTATAATCCACTGGCAAACATTGGAGGAGTGCGACATGACGGCTGCAACGGACTTGGTTCTAACCAGCACTAATGCTGGTGTCACGACCGTTACCATGAACCGACCAGAAGCCCTAAACGCTCTGTCCGCAGGTCTGCGGAATCGGTTGACCGAGGTATTTACGGATCTCGCTGAAGACAGCGCCACGGAAGTGATCATTTTTACCGGCAATGGCCGAGCCTTTACCGTTGGTCTCGATCTCAAGGAACTGGGTGGTGAAACCACCGCCGCTACCGTTATCAGCAAAGACCTTGGCAAAACAATGTTGGCCGTAAACAAACCCATCATCGGCGCAATCAATGGCTACGCTATAACCGGCGGTTTTGAATTAGCGTTGATGTGCGACTTTATGATCGCGAGCGAACACGCCAAATTTGCTGACACACATGCCCGCGTAGGCGTAGTGCCCGGTTGGGGTTTGTCGCAACGTCTGCCGCGTCTAATCGGCATCAATCGCGCCAAAGAGCTAAGCCTGACCGGTAATTTTCTGGATGCGCCGACCGCCTACGCTTGGGGTTTGGTCAATCGGCTCGTCCCAGCCGACGAGCTTTTAGCAACTGCCGAGCAACTGGCAAAAGACATAGTTTCGACCGAGCCGATCACCCGCAATGCGATGCGTCACATTATGGACGCGGGCTGGCACGCGTCTCTCGCTGAAGGCTTAAACATAGAACGGGATGCCAATCGAGAACACGCGAAATCCGAAGTGAGGGCAGAAAAAGTCGCGGCGCGGCGCGCGCAAATTCAGCAACGGGGTCGACGTCAAAGCGAAGACTGACGCGTGCGGTTGGCCAAACAGTAACTGGCCCCTAACAAACCCGGTTCAAGCTGCGTGATCAGGTGCAGCGGAATTGCCTGAACATAGGTCGAAAGGTCACCACGCTCGTCAAAACGTCGACGTAACGGGCTGGTCTGAAGAAAATCTGCTAACTTCGCCACCAAGCCGCCGCCCAGATAGACGCCGCCCCGGGCGCCTACGGTAAGCGCATAATTAGCCGCTGCTGATCCGAGCAGACCGGCAAACGTCTCCAAGGTCTGATGACAGACTGGATCCGACATCAGCATGCCGGCCGCAGAGATGTCAGCAGGCGACAAGGGTTCGGCCTTACTGCCCCAGATGCTGCTCACGGCCCGGTATAAATTAACCAAGCCAGGGCCGCTGAGCACGGTCTCCCAGCACACGTGAGCGTGTTCCTGAGCAAGCACCGACCAAAGTTCAGCCTCTAGAAAACTGCCCGTAGCCAGATCTGCGTGACCGCCTTCGGACGCGAGCACTCGCCACTCGCCTGCGGGTTCCGGAATTAACGCCGCCATTCCAAGGCCACTGCCAGGACCCAACAACGCCTTGGGCTGAACTTCAGACACAGCGGCTAAATCCAGCTGTGAACCGTTGCTGGTCAACGTGCGAAACTCGCGCAAGTAAGGCACCGCATGCGCTTGGGCATAAAAGTCATTGACACAAATTACCGGGCAGCCGAAGCCCGTTTCAAGCGCGCCACGCGACAGCAGCAAGCCTGTATTGAGCACCGTTACATCGCCAGAGTCTAAATCCACTGGCCCCGCCACCGCGATTAATGCGCGCGCAAACCGACTGTCGGGCCAATGGGTGTTCACAACGGCCAGCAACGCATCAACGTCTGAAAAGTCCTGAGTTGCGAGCATGAGCGGTTCGCCGATGAGCAAGGGACCAACTCGATCATCTAATTCACAGCACTGAAATCGTGCGTGGGTGGCACCGATATCGGCGATCAAATACAACAGTTCAGACATTCCAACCCCCAATGCATAATCGCCGCTGAGGTGCGGCCGCCGTACTACGACGCGTTTTTAACCATTGCGAATATTTCGCAACGTGGGGCGCAATATACCGCAAGCCCCGCGGCCGCTCAGCTGCACCACCTGACAGAAGCAGGCTTGCGGCATCGGCAAAATTTAGATGATCCGATTGCGCGACCCGAAAAATCACCGATAATCGCCCGATAGAGAGAGTAAAAAACATAACCGGGAGCAGCTATGGGCATCGGGGCAGGTATTGGTATGGCAAATTTTACCTTTGATGACGCAGACGGCTTTTGGCGTTGGGTGGATTTGTGCGACAACGGCGGGGTTGATTCCATCTGGCAAAGCGATCGTATCATCGACCGCACACCGAATCTGGAAACCATGAGTGTTATGGCTGCACTTGCCGGCGCCAGCAAACGCCTGAAGTTCGGTATGAACGTTGCCAGTCTGGGCTTGCGTGATCCGATCATTACCGCCAAGGCCTGTGCCACGATTGATTATTTATCGAATGGTCGCCTGTTACCCGCGTTTGGGGTTGGCAGCGCTATATCGCGAGATTATGTCGCTACTGGCATTCCGACCAAGGGGCGCGGTAAGCGCACCGACGAGGGGTTGGAGATCATGGCACGTTTATGGTCCGAGGATCTGGTGACCTTTAACGGTGACTACTACCAACTGGATGAAGCTTCCATCGCACCAAAACCCGTGCAATCCCCATTACCACTGTGGGTAGGTGGATCAGCCGCCGCCGCAATCGAGCGCACGGCACGCTGGGGAACTGGCTGGCAGGCCGGCATCGAGTCTGCCGACGAAGTCGCACCGGTCATTGCCGCCATTAAACGACGCGCGGCAGAACTAAATCGGCAGATCGACGACGACCACTTTGGTGCCGGTTTCGGTTTTCGCTTTGGCAGCCACGATGAGCCTCTGGTCACACGCTACAACGAGCAGTTTCAAAAACGCCTCGGCAAGGACCCGGCAGCCTACAGTGCCATTGGTGGCATTGACGAAATGATGGCGCTGGTTCACGACTTTCACGCCGCCGGCGTGCATAAATTCGTGCTTCGACCGATCGCTGCGGGCACCGACGACATGTTGGCACAAACCCGTCTTATGGTTGAACAGTTGTTGCCGGCGATTTCTGCCCTCAACCGCAAGGCCGCTTAGTCGGGCTGAGGAATCTGCGCTCTGGCCCCAGCCACGTATCCGCGATTCCAAGTCGGGCTGATGGTCAGGTCGTTGATACAAACATGCTTAGGCAGCTGCGCCAAAAAACGAATCACCTCGCCACAGTCCTCGGCCTGCACCATGCGCGCGCGTTCTTCATCAGGTACCGGAATTGGTCGGTTATCTAATATCGGCGTCGCCACTTCACCAGGGCACATGGCGCACGCGCGCACCCCATAACTGCAGGCCTCCATGTTGATACTTTCGTTCATGGCGTTCATGGCGTGTTTTGCTGCTGTGTAAGCCGGACCCGTCACAACACTGACATGCTTACCGGCCCAGGAGGAAATGTTGATGATCAAGCCTTCGCGTTGAGCCTTCATGGTCGGTAAAACCGCCTTGCAGCAGTAAAACGCGCCGTCTAAATCGATACGGATCACCGAGTCCCAATCGTCAATACTGAGGTTGTGCCAATTGCGCTCTTTGACATTAATCCCAGCGCTGGCCAGCAATACATCGATGCGACCAAATTTTTCAATCACCCGTTCTGCCACCGCACTCACGGCCGCCTGATCAGCGACGTCCAGCACCTCGATGGACGCACGACTGCCACAGCGCTCCGCCACCTGCTGCAATTTGTCTTCGCGGCGTCCCGACAGCACGACATGCATGCCCGCCTCAGCCAACGCCACAGCGCCGCCCTCGCCAATTCCTGTACCCGCCCCAGTTACCCAGGCCACCTTATCTGTCAGATCGCGCAACATGGCTCCCCCTTTTCCCTAAATTAATATCACGTACTATCTTTGCACCATTCAGCGGAAAAATACTATGGTCGATTGCAACACAGAGCATCTGCACCAGCATTTACAACGCATCGAGGCCGATGGGTTTAGCATTTTGCGAAACGCCATCGATATCGATTTGGTCAACACGATCAAGGCCGAACTTGAGCCTTACCTACGTGGCAAGCATCCGGGCCGCAATGATTTTGAGGGCCTGCACAGCGAACGGGTCTACGCCTTGCTGAGCAAAGCGCCAAGTGTTGCAAAAATTATAGAACACGCAGACGTGCTGACTATTCTGGACCACCTGCTGCCCGCGGATTATTTACTCTCCGCCGCTCTCGCGATCAACGTCCATCCTGGCGAAACGCCCCAGCCCATGCACATAGACGACAACGCCGGAAATTTGCCGTTTCCGCGTCCGCGCGCACACTTTGGCATCAGCACTATTTGGGCGCTGGACGACTTCACTATGGACAACGGCGCAACCGAGGTGGCCGCTGGCAGTCATCGTTGGCCCGAGGAGCGGCAAGCGCTGCCCGAGGAAATAAGTCCAATCATTATGCCTGCAGGTTCGGTAGTGATCTTTGTGGGTACGCTACTGCACCGCGGCGGCGCCAATCGGGCCAGCAGCGATCGTTTGGCGATCACACCCCAATACTGCATGCCGGGCTTGCGGCAAATAGAAAATATGCCGCTCGCGGTGCCTCCGGCTACCGCTGGCCAGTACAGTAAAAGAATTCAAGAATTGCTGGGCTACAACACGATTGACCCTGGATTTATGGGCTACGTGGACGGGGTGCACCCACAACGCTTGATCGATTCAGATTATCAAGGACGTCGCGCGCGCGGCCTGAAATCGCCGGGCCTGACGGGTATTACCGAACCAAGTGCACCGCGCTAAACAATCGACACTTTGAATAGGATAGGCCTCTTGACCGACGACACACAACGCATCAGTGACCTGGAAACCCGACTGGAATTTCAGGATGAGACCATCGCACGCCTGAGCGACGCCCTAGTGGCGCAGCAGAAACGCTTGGATGAGTTGGAAAAGCGCCAACAGCAGTTGATCGAACACCTGAAGTCGGCGCAGACCAAGGGCGACCTGGCCGAAGAGCCACCACCGCCCCACTACTAGATAACGGTTAACTCGGCTTAAGGCTCCCAAGAAACTCCAGAGTCCGGCTGTAAGCGCCTTCCTCCACATCCATGATGGCAGCGTTGAAGTCCGATACGCCCATATCTTCGAACCGCTTGATTTGACCGCGTAACTGATTTTCGTCACCCACAATCGCGATATCAGCGGGTCCTGCGGCACCCTCTCGATCCAACATCGCACGGTAACTTGGTAACTGGCCGTACACCGTAAGTTGCTTAGCGATGGCCTCTTTGGCGGCATCAACCTTTGTCGTCAATACAATCGGCATGCCCGCAACGATCTCCGGATCCGTTCGACCCGCCGCGTTAAAACTCGGAATAATATGTTCTTCCATAGTCTTCGGACCTACCATCCACGTGTTGGTGCCATCGGCCAATTCAGCCGTCAATTTGATCATTTGCGGGCCCAATGCTGCCACCACAACCGGCAGCGACTCCACCCCGGGGATATCCAATGCGAAGCCGTTTACCCGGTAAAGCTCACCGTGATGATTGGCCGTCTCACCCCGAACAAGTGGCATCAGTACACTCAAATATTCGCGCATATGTTTGGCAGGCGCGTCATAGCTGAGCCCCAACATGTCTTCGATCACTACCTTGTGGGACAACCCGATACCTAGAGTAAAACGATTATCCGTTGCCGCGGCAGCGGTCATGGCCTGTTGTGCAAGCGCCGTGGGGTGTCGCGGAAACGTCGGCGTAACCGCGGTACCTAGGCGTAAGCGCGTAGTTGCGCGTCCGATTAGAGTAAGTGCGGTAATCGCGTCATAGGCAAAGATATTCGCTAGCCAGACATGGTCCAAGCCTGCGGCCTCGATGTCTGTGCCTAGTTGCACCACCGCGTCTATTGAACTTTTGGTGCCGTCCGCACCTATCATCGCGCCAATCCGCATCTGTCGCCTCCCGCCAACTCGAGTTACTGAATGATTTAAGGTTAATCGCCGCGCAAGGCTGCCTTGCGCTCAGGCTAAACGCAAGTTCACGGCGTGTTCACAGCGTTCGGTAGAAGCTGCATACTTCCATTATTCATTGGACGGAATGACCCATGTCAGCAAAAGAAACCATCGCTATTCTCGGCGGAACGGGCGATCTCGGCACCGGCTTAGCGATTCGCTGGTCGAAAGCCGGCTACAACATTGTTATTGGTTCTCGCACCCAAGAAAAAGCTGACGCTGCTGTCGCGGCCTTGGCGGAAATCAGCCCAGATACACCGGCCCAAGCCATGGAAAATGCAGCGGCTGCAGCGGCTGGGGACATCGTCGTGCTCACGGTACCGGCCGATCACCAAATATCGACTCTGGACGGCGTGAAAGATTCCTTGACGGGAAAAATTCTCATCGATGTTACGGTGCCTCTGGTACCGCCGAAAGTCGGTACCGTGCAGATGCCAGCCGAAGGCAGCGCCGGTAAGCGAGCGCAGGATTTTCTTGGCGAAGACGTACATGTTGTCAGCGCGTTTCAAAACATCGCGGCGCATCTTCTGCAACAGGACGTTGCCATAGAATGTGATGTGCTGGTCGCGGGCAACAGTAAAGACGCGCGCCAGCGAGTGATTGATCTGATCAGCGAGGCCGGCATGAACGGCTGGCACGCAGGCCCTATCGCAAATGCCGCGGCCGCAGAGGCGCTGACGTCGATCCTGATTCAAATCAACCGCAGTGGCATTGTGTCGCACTCTGGGATCAAAATTATCGGCCAAGAACACTAAACCGATCGGCTGGCACTATGACCGCTCAGTATTCCGTGTTCGGTGTGCCGGACATTCCCATGATCAAACACGGCGACCGTTTGAGTGAGGTCATTGGCCGCGCTCTGGAGGCTGGCGGCCTATCGCTGCAATCTGGAGACGTGATCTGTCTGGCGCAGAAGATTGTGTCGAAAGCCGAAGGGCGCATGCTCGCGCTGTCCAGCGTAAAACCTGGCCCCGAGGCACGGGAGCTGGCTCAAGCGACCAACAAAGACCCGCGCATGGTGCAGCTCATTCTTGACGAATCCACCGAGGTGCTGCGCCATAAACCGAACGTCCTAATCGTGCGCCATAAGCTGGGCATCGTTGGTGCCCATGCGGGCATAGATCAATCAAATATCGATCACCAAGATGAGGAGCAGGCCTTATTATTGCCCGAAGATCCGGACGCGAGTGCCGCCGTATTGCGCGACGAACTGCAAAAAAATACCGGTGTCGATCTAGGTGTTGTGATCACCGACAGCCACAACCGACCGTGGCGCATGGGCACCATCGGTTGCGCCATTGGTTGCGCGGGCATTCGTGTTTTAGATGACCAAGTGGGTGGCCAAGACATCTATGGCCGCACCCTGCACGCTACTTTAATCAACCGCGCAGACGCCATCGCCTCAGCCGCAACCCTGGTTATGGGTGAGACCACGGAAAAACTCCCAGTGGTCGTAATACGCGGACTTAACGCCGAGCAAACGCTGAGCGCCGAAGACCGAGCATCGGTAATCAATCGTCCTCTCGAAGAAGATTTGTTCCGCTGATGGCAAAGATCCTGGCTTTAACCGGGGGTGTAGGCGGAGCGAAACTGGCCGTGGGCCTCGCGCAAATTCTGGCTCCCCATGAATTGCTGTTCGCGGTAAATACCGGTGACGACTTCGAACACTTGGGGCTGCACATCAGCCCGGACATCGATAGCTTGACCTACGCCTTAGCCCTACAAAATAACACCGAAACCGGGTGGGGGCGTGCTGGGGAAAGTTGGAACTTCATCGAAACCCTGAGCAGCCTCGGCGGCGAGGATTGGTTCCGACTCGGTGATAAAGATTTGGCCCTGCACACGGTGCGGTCGCAACTGCTGCGCAATGGCGCTTCGTTGACAGAGGCCACTGCCCGTATTACCCAGCATATGGGCATCAGTCATACCGTCGCGCCCATGAGCAATGACCCCGTCCGCACTATTGTCCGCTGCGACCAGGGTGATCTCGCCTTTCAACACTACTTTGTCCGTGAACGCTGCGCACCTAAGGTCACTGGATTTCGCTTTGATGGTATTCACCAAGCGCGCTTGAACCCGTTACTTACAGATTGGCTTAGCGAATGTGACGGCGTAATTATCTGTCCGTCTAATCCGTTCGTTTCCGTCGATCCGTTATTGCAGCTCGACGGCTTTGGCGACGTGCTTAAAACTTTACCCGTTGTTGCGGTATCCCCCATCGTCGGCGGCATTGCGATCAAGGGCCCTGCAGCAAAAATGATGCAGGAACTGAACATGCCCGCGACCGCAGTTGCCGTTGCAGACCACTACCGAGGCCTCATCAACGGTTTCGTGATCGACGAAAATGATAAACACCTGATCGAGCAAATCGATGTCCCGACTATCAGTACCCCCAGTGTCATGGTAACGTTGCAAGATCGCATTGACCTTGCAAAGGCATGCGTAAACTTTTTGACGACGCTGAGCGCTTCTTAAACGCAGCCCCGTCAGAACGGTTCCGACAACTCAGTCGCACAAACAAGGAGTGCGAATAGGGGTCGAGATCGCAACAATAACGTGCAGTACAGGGGTTATGTATGTGGGCAATCGTTCCCATAAAGACATTTGAGCATGCGAAACAACGTCTTGCTGATGTTTTAAGCGAAGAAGAACGCCGAGCCCTGATGCTGGCAATGGCCAGAGATGTCTTAACCTGTTTGTCGCGCAGTAGCGAACTCACTGGCATTCTAATCGTTTCGCGTACGCGGGAAGCCGACTCTCTCGCGGCCGCATTCTCCACCGAACGATTCGCCGAGAGCCCCGACGCTAACTTAGCCCATGCGCTGACTCAAGCCACCGAGCATTTGGTCGCAAACTTCAACGCGCAAGGCGTGTTCGTGGTGCCAGCCGATGTGCCCGGTATCGACCCGAACCAAGTGGACGAACTGATCCGCGCCAATACACACATCACCTTGTTACCCGATGCCGACCACAAAGGCACCAACGGATTTATCTGCGCGCCGCCCCTGGCTATCCCCTATGTGTTCGACGGGCAAAGTTTTAAACCCCACGTGGATGCGGCCTATGCCGCAGACATAAATCCAAGAATCGTACCGGCGAGTAAATTCGCGTTGGACATAGACCTGCCAGAGGACTTAAGTGCGGTCTATCGTCAGCAGCCCAACAGCCAGACCGCCTCCTATTTGAATCGGTCTGGCATCGCCCAACGTCTGTACCCCGCCCACCAATCGCACTCAGGATAGGCCATGGAATTAATACTCAAAAATGCCATAGCCGGCATCCTGCCGACGGACGAACAAGGATTGTCGCTGGCTGATTGTACCGATACGCGCGCGCTTGCCGATGCGGCCTCAATTATACGAGATCAGGGTTTCAACAACGTAGTGACCTACTCGCGCAAAGTGTTCATCCCCTTAACCCATCTGTGTCGCGATGTCTGCCACTACTGCACCTTCGCCCAGGTACCCCGCAAAGTTAAAGCGCCGTATCTGAGTATCGAGGAAGTATTGGAAATCGCTCGGCACGGCCAACAAATGGGCTGCAAAGAGGCACTGTTCACGCTCGGCGAAAAACCCGAATTGCGGTACAAGGCGGCGCGCGAGGCTTTGGCCGAAATGGGCTACGCCACCACTACCGATTATCTGTTCGCCGCAGCTAAAGCTGTGTTTGAGGAAACCGGGATATTGCCGCACCTCAATCCTGGCAATTTAGATGCCGAGGAACTGAGACGTTTGCGCAGCGCTTCGCCCTCCATGGGCATCATGTTGGAATCTGCTTCTGAACGGCTGTGCGAGAAAGGCATGCCGCACTACGGATCACCAGACAAGATTCCCGAGGTGCGGCTACAGACCTTGGCCGAGGCGGGTAAGGCCCAAGTACCCTTTACCACCGGTATTTTAATCGGCATAGGTGAAACGCGCTTAGAGCGGATTGAAAGCCTGCTTGCAATCCGCCGGATTCACCAGCGATACGGCCATATTCAAGAAATTATCGTGCAGAACTTCCGCGCCAAAGCAGAGACCAAAATGGTCAACGCACCAGAGCCGGATCTAGGTGAATTACTCTGGACCATAGCCTGCGCGCGCATTCTGTTCGGCGCCGAAATGAGCGTGCAAGCGCCACCGAATCTGAGCCCAGGCGTGCTGCCACAGATTGTTCATGCGGGTATCAATGACTGGGGCGGTGTGTCTCCGGTAACGCCAGACTTCGTAAATCCGGAAGCACCTTGGCCGCATCTAGATGAACTGACTCGCGAAACCGCTGCTGCGGGTAAGTTCCTGACCGAACGACTCACCGTCTACCCAGCCTACGCCATGGACCTGCAAAAATGGACACATCCGGATTTACATGACCGGATGCTGGAGATGGTCGACAGCGAGGGCTTCCCCCGCATCGACGAATGGTCCCCGGGAGACCCGGATACGCCTCCGCCCAACTCAATCATGAACGCCATCATTAACACACCTAAACGCGTGTCCGAGGATGTCAGTGACATTCTTGATTTGGCCAGTGCCGGCACTGCACTGAGCGAACAACAAATTATTCGTTTATTCAGCGCCCGCGGCGATGACTTTAGCGCCGTGGTACAGCATGCCGATCATTTACGCCGCAAGACCAGCGGCGATAGTGTCAGTTTTGTTGTCAACCGCAATATAAACTACACCAATATCTGTTATTTCAAGTGCCAGTTCTGCGCATTTTCTAAAGGCAAACTGTCGGAGAATCTGCGCGGCCGTCCTTACGATTTATCGGACGAAGAAATTCACCGCCGCACCGTGGAGGCCTGGGAGCGGGGAGCCACAGAAGTCTGTATGCAAGGCGGCATTCACCCTGAATACACAGGCGACACCTATGTACATATCGTGGAGGTGGTGAAACAAGCGGTACCGGAAATGCACGTACACGCGTTTTCGCCTCTCGAGGTATGGCAAGGCGCTGCCACCCTAGACCTCGGTTTGGTCGACTATCTGAAAAAACTCAAAGACGCGGGGCTCAATACACTCCCCGGAACCGCCGCTGAGATCCTTGACGACGAAGTACGCGCGATCATCTGCGCGGACAAGATTAATACTCAGCAATGGTTTGATGTCATGCAGGCAGCCCACGATGTTGGCTTTAAAACTACCGCCACCATCATGTACGGTCACGTCGAAAAACCTGTGCACTGGGCACGGCACATTATGCGAATCAGAGCGCTGCAAGAGCAGACCGGTGGTTTCACCGAATTTGTACCGTTACCTTTTGTGCATATGGAGGCCCCCATGTATCTAAAAGGTAAAGCGCGCAAAGGACCCACTTTCCGCGAAGCTATTCTGATGCACTCGGTGGCGCGACTGGCACTGCACGGGCAAATCGACAACATCCAAACCAGTTGGGTGAAAATGGGCCATGAAGGGGTTAAAGGTTGCCTGAACGCCGGTTGTAATGATCTCGGTGGCACCTTAATGAACGAATCTATAAGCCGCGCAGCGGGCACTTTGCACGGTGAGGAAACCTCGCCCCAGCAAATGAGCCAGATTATTCGCACAATGAACCGTAATCCTCGACAACGCGCCACCAACTACGCGGACGTCAACAGAGAGCGAGTAGCCGCGGGTCTGCGACAGCTGGATCTGATACAGATCGTCAATACGCCAGCGAAAAAATACGAGCGTAAGCGTTCCAGCGACGAGCTGATTCGCAACGAACCGCTAGCTGTGGAGCAAAGGTCTGCGCGCCCATCAGGTGCGTCGGGCGCCTAACGCCTCTCAACCAGCGCCTTCAACTCCACCAACTGTCGCTGAATGTCATACAAATTCGGCTCAACTGGGCCTTCATGCGTGGCTTTCAGTGCGTTGCGTTCACGTTGGTGCTCGTCTTCCAGCACTTTCACAACGATACCGATGATCATGTTTAAAAACGCGAACGCGGTTAGAAAAATAAACGACAAATAATAAATCCAGCTCCAACCGAATCCGGCACTGATGGTTTCGTACATGACGTCGGTCCAGTCCTCAAAGGTCATTATCCGGAACAAGGTCAACAAGCTCACGGCAATGTCGCCCCAGAGCATTGGATTTACCGCCGCGAATAAACTCGTACCTATGGCTGCGTATATGTAGAAGATGATGAACATCAACAGGCACACGTAACCTAGTTGAGGCAGCGCGCGCAGCAGCGAGTTCACCAGAACACGCAACTCCGGCACGATAGAGACCATGCGTAAAACACGAAATATACGTATCAAACGTCCCAACAGAGCCAGTTCTGATTCGTCGATCGGGACCAAACTAACGGTCACGATGAGTGTGTCGAATACATTCCAGCCTTGACGAAAGAAGGCGCGTTTCTGCGGCTCACCCAGAAAACGTACGGTCAGTTCAATAAGAAAGAACAGCGTAATGGCAAGATCAAGTATCTCCATCGCGCCTGCTACGCGCGCATCCAACGCATAGCTATTTACACCGATCATCACCGCTGAGAATAAGATCACAGCCACAACAAACATCTCGAATACTTTGTTGGAGCGGACTCGGTCAAAAAATCTTTGCAGTTCACGCGTGCTCGGCACCATCATCCTTATAAAATCCTCGCTTGAGTAGGTCATTCAACAGCCGGCCACCGCAGACTGCTGCGCATGGGCCGTATTAAGGGCAAAAATATCACCTCCCATCATCGGCTTAAAAGTGGTTTAATCAAACAATTGCGTTACGGGAAGAGGGTATTCGCCATGTCTAACATCAACATCAGCTACGCCCATGTGCCGCGTTTTGCTGCCGGAGACCAAGACGGCATCGACTACCTAAACGAACATGGCTATGTGGTCATCGCAAACGCCTTGAGCGCAGAGGAAGCAGAGCACGCCTTGAGTCTGCTATGGGACTATTTGGAAAACTTAGGCACAGGCATTGATCGCGACAACCCAGAAACTTGGGACGATGATCGCTGGCCGACCGCCGTACACGGCGGCATTTTACCCAGTCACGGCATCGGTCATAGTGCGGCTCAATGGTACATTCGCGACCGCGCCCCAGTGAAGCAGGCGTTCGCTTCGATCTGGCAGGACGACGACCTACTTACCAGTTTTGACGGCGTTGCGCTGTGGCGACCGTGGACGCGACGCCAGCATTGGCGCACGAATAACGGCCCTAGCTGGATGCACATAGACCAACACCCCATCGGTCGGCCAGGCAAGCACTGCGTTCAGGGACTGGTGAATCTCATCACCACCTCGCCTGCGTGCGGCGGCAACGTCATGGTCCCTGGCAGTCACAAAAATTTTGCCTCTATCCCGGATTTATACCCTGAGCGGCTCGCTCGGATCCATCCAAGTATTGATCATTTTCGTTTCCCCAACGACGATGAGTTGCTCGCGGACACCCAGCCAATTATCTGCCACCTCGAGGCCGGTGATTTGCTGCTCTGGGACTCGCGGACCATCCATTGCAGCAGCCCTGGTTTAGAAACTCCGTCTTTCGACGATAATTTGTTCCGCGCCATAAGCCTCGTGTGCATGATGCCCAAAAGCAAATCCAACGCTAAGGTCATCGCCAAGCGCAGAGCCGCAGTAGAAAACTTAGTCTCGACCACAAACTGGAGCGACCGGTTTATTAATGCGGACGAATTCCCGAACGTGGTCGAAGCGAGCAAAGTTAGAAGCTTTAACTTGCCTCCCGTGCCCGAACTCAATAAGAACCAAGCCGAACTGGTGGGATAGAAACAGCCTACCACGGCGCGGGATCAGTCGCCGTCGCAGAATACGAGCGACGTTGCTCTGGATAGCAGCTGCTGCCCGACATCAGCCGACCCACGCAACGAGCTTAGACGTCGCCAGATATCCGGTGGCTTAGGGCATCGGCTAGTGATCGTTTTGAGCTGCAGTCAGTGCGGACGCAGACGTGAGGTAGCGGATTATCCATCGCCCTGCTGGTGTTCAAAAATCGACTTGTATCGCGTCTTCGACCAATCCGGCGGCATCAACACCGGTCGGGGGTCAAAGCGCGCCCAACGTGCGGGTTCACCGCGCACAATGGTTTCAGCGTATTTGCCGCCCTTAGTCAGATCCGTAATGGGCAGCGCGTGGGCAGCGGAATAGGCACACAACAGCAACGGCCGTGGTTTCTGGCTGTTATTGGGTGGTGAGCCATGCACGCAGCGGCAGTTATGCACGGTAATGCTGCCCGCCGGCCCGCCCAAATAAACTGCCGTTTCCACATCCAATTTAGGCACCTCTGCATCGCGGATATTGCCCGTCCAATTGCCTTCGGTATCGTACAGGTCATATAACGGGCCATTGTGACTGTTTGGGATGATACCCATCGGCGCCATATCCTCGGTCACATCATCCAGATAAACACCCAAGGTAAGCACCTCATAATTCGTGTGCGGCCAGAATTGAATATCCTGATGCCACTTTACTTCCTCGCCACCACCGCCCCACTTAAAGTTTAGTTTGGCATGATGGAACTTCACGCTCGGGCCGAGTAGATCTTCGGCAACATCCACAAAAGGACCGGTGCTGGCAAAAGTCCAATACTCCTCATGATGGTCTACCGGCGAATTGAGACGGCGCAAGCGCGGGTTGTCGGCACTGTGATCTGGTTCTAAATCAAACCGCTTGTCTTTACGCTGAGATGAATACTCTTTACTGATCTGTACGAATTCGTTAGTGGTTCGATTCAGTCGTTCGAGCCAATCCCCGTCTATCAAGCCTTCTACACCGACGAAACCATCCCTGAAATACGCTTCGCGCTGACTCTGTGTCAGTATCTTTGCGGGTCGTTGAAGAATTTCCTGCATGGCTCCCCCAGCAATTTTTCAGTCCAGTCCTAGAATTCGTCTGTTCGCGTCGGTATCTGTGCCAGCGGCAGCAAAATCATCAAAAGCCTTATCGGTGACGCGAATAATATGATCGCGGATAAATTCGGCGCCCTCTCGTGCACCCTGTTCCTGATGTTTTAAACAACACTCCCATTCCAGTACCGCCCAACCCGCAAAGTCATACTCAGCCAGCTTAGAAAAAATGGCTCTGAAATCTATTTGCCCGTCGCCCAATGAGCGGAAGCGCCCGGGACGCTGCAGCCAGTCCTGATAACCACCGTAAACTCCGCTTCGGCCATCGCTGTTGAGCTCAGCATCTTTAACATGAAACATACGTATGCGTTCGTGGTAATGGTCAATAAACCTTAAGTAGTCCATACCTTGCAGCGCAAAGTGGCTCGGATCGTAGAGTATGTGTGCACGGTTATGACCATCCACCAGGTCTAAGAAGCGTTCGAAGGTAACGCCGTCGTGGAGGTCTTCTCCGGGATGAATCTCGTAACAGAGGTTTACGCCCACGTCCTCAAACGCATCCAATATAGGTCGCCAACGTTTTGCCAACTCGGCAAAACCTTCGTCCACTAGACCCTGAGGGCGCTGAGGCCATGGATACATATAGGGCCACAGCAGCGCGCCGGAGAACGTCGCATGCTCGCTGAGTCCAAGATTGCGACTGGCACGCGCCGCCAACTTAACCTGCTCGGTGGCCCATTCGGTACGCGCCGCCGCGTTGCCCCGAAGCACTGCTGGTGCAAAGCCATCGAACATCTCATCGTAAGCCGGATGCACTGCTACCAGTTGACCTTCGAGATGGGTAGACAACTCGGTGATCTCGACCCCGTGCGCCGCGACGCGCTCACGCAATTCGTCACAGTAGTCTTTACTTTGTGCTGCCAGCGCCACATCGACGAATGCCGAATTACCAATAGGCACCTGCATCCCAACAAAGCCCTGTTCCGCTGCCCACTTGGCCATCGCGTCTAGGCCATTGAACGGCTCATCGTCGGCTATGAATTGGGCCAGAAAAATTGCCGGGCCCTTTAACGTGCGCATGTCTCTTCTCTCTCAAATTAACCAAACGGCAGCCATTGGCCACCGGCATTAGAGCTCGCCACGACCTGCTCGATAAAACGCATACCCCTGACTCCGTCGACAATGGTAGGGAAATCTCCAGCTGATTTGTCCCCCCTTAAGGTCAGGCAAAAATCTTTGTACAACTGCGCGAAGGCCTCCAAATAGCCTTCGGGATGACCTGCGGGCAGACGCGTGGCCGCCATAGCAGTAGCACTCGTGCCAATCCCCCCCGCGCGGTGGACGACAGCCGGTTTGTCGGCGAACCGCACCACTAATGAATTGGCATCTGCCTGCTGCCACTCCAAAGCCGCCGCGCTGCCGTAGATCTGCAAACGCAGGTCGTTCTCTTTGCCGAGGGCAATCTGACTGGCACTGATCACGCCTTTAGCACCGCCGCGAAAGCGCATCAACACATTACCGTCATCATCTAACTCGCGCCCATCGACAAAAGCACTCAGGTCGGCGCACAAACTCTCGATATCTAGGCCCGTGACAAAACTCACAAGATTCTCAGCATGACTGCCGATGTCACCAAAACAACCGGCCACACCGGCACGTGCAGGATCGGTACGCCACTGCGCTTGCTTATTTTGGGGTTCGGCACGAGCCAGCCAGCCCTGCAGATATTCGCAATTCACTCTGCGAATGGCGCCCAAAACGCCGCTGCGCACTAATTCACGCGCCTCGCGGACCATAGCGTAACCCGTGTAATTATGGGTTAATCCGAAGCTCAAGCCGCTGTGTTGAATGAGTTTCTGCAGTAGCAGCGCCTGTTCGAGAGAGAACGTCACCGGCTTATCGCACATCACATGGAAGCCCGTGCGCAGGGCCTCTTCAGCGACCGGAAAATGCATATGGTTCGGCGTAGCGATCACGACAAAATCCATGCGTTGACCGATAGGTAACTGCTGCTCAGCGGCAAACATAGCGCTGAACGAAGAATACGCCCGTGCCGCCGGCAGGTGATAGATATCCATGCCAGCGCTGCGAGATCGATTGGGCTCCGCGGAAAACGCGCCGCACACCAATTCGGCCAAGCCGTCGAGCTCTGCAGCCATACGGTGCACTTGGCCAATGAATGCGCCATGCCCGCCACCCACTAAACCGAACTTGAGTTTCGCCAAAACTGCTCCTCGCTTTCCTAAACAGTGCCCCGATAAGCCTGAATTTAACATCGCTGCAATTATGATGTGCGACCAATGTTCGGGTTACGATAACGGCTAGGGAGGAATCTATGGCAAACACAACCCCGCCGATTTCCGTACAGCTGTACAGCGTGCGCGAAGCGTCCAGTAAGAACTTCGACCAAGTTTTAGACCTTATATCTAAGATTGGTTTTAAAGGGGTTGAGCCCTTCAATTTATTTTTTAAGCGCCCGGCCGATTTCAAAAAACAGGTTAACGATCTGGGTATGGAGGTGTCGTCCACTCACTTCCCCTGGGCGACTCGCAGCCGTGACCTTGGTCAGGTAGCCGACATCGTGAACACCTTAGGGTTGTCACGGGTTCCTGGCGGGTTCGGCCCGGACGATTTTAAAAATATGGAAGCGCTCAAGCACACCATCGAGGCTACCCAGAAACTGGTCGACGCCTTAAAACCCTACGACATGACTTTGTTTTTGCATAACCACTACTGGGAATATCAGCCAATTAACGGGCGTCCGGCCTATCATTATCTGCAAGACGCAGTGCCCGACGTCGAATTCCAGATTGATACTTATTGGGCAGCCAACTTCGGCAATAACGATCCGGCACAGGAGTTGCGTAGAGTACGCGAGCGCACACCTCTAGCGCACATCAAGGACGGTACTTTTGTTAAAGACCAGCCTCATGTTGCAGTGGGCTCGGGCAAAATGGATTTTGAAGCTGTTTTTGCCGCAGTCGACCCCGAGGTGTTCGAGTGGGCGGTGGTTGAACTCGACAATTGCGCCACCGACATGTTTACTGCATTGGCGATGAGCTACAACTATCTAATCAAAAACAATATGGCGACCGGTAATGTCTAAAATCCACTATGATTTCGGCAGTGGCCGATCCGACCCCAGCACTTTCCCCGTGGCCGGACTGCAAGCGGCCGCTACTAAAGTTATTGCCGAACAGGCCCAAGAGCTAACGGAGTACCCCGGCAACCTCGGCCATCCAGGCATGCGCCAAGCCATGGCACTGCGCGAGACTGAGCGCGAAGGAGTTAGGGTGGATGCCGACCATCTGATGCTCACCAACGGCTCAATGCAGGGCGTGACATTGAGCGCTGAAACATTGCAGGAAAATCATGGCGACACAATTCTGGTCGAAGAATACAGCTACCCCGGAACGCTTAGCGCTTATCGCAATCTGAAACTGAATATGGTCGGTATACCGCTCGACGAAGGCGGCATGCGACCAGACAAAGTCGAGGAGCAGTTAGAGCGTCTGAGCAAAGAAAACCGCCTGCCAAAGTTTATCTACACCATTAGCACCTATCAGAACCCTACCGGTTTTGTTATGCCGGTTGCGCGGCGCAGGCAGATCATCGAGCTGGGGCAACGCTATAACGTGCCAATCATCGAGGATAACTGCTACGCCGATGTCCACTATGACGGCCCGTTGGAACCCGCATTTTATGCGCTAGACGACGATCCGAATATTATCTACTTGTGTTCATTGTCAAAGATATTGGCCCCAGGCCTGCGTCTCGGCTACATCTATGCCAAGCCGCCCATGTTAGAGCGCTTACTGGCTCGGCGCAGCGATGCGGGCAGCAACACCTTGGCCGCCGCCATTACCGCGGAATTTTATAAAGACGGTATCGCGGCCCACGCTAAGGTCGCGAATCCGGTGCTTAAGGAAAAGCGTGATCTAACCCTAAAGGGTCTGGAAGAAGAACTGGGCGACATTTGCGTGTGGTCAGTGCCTGTTGGCGGCTTGTTTATTTGGGTGCGTCTGCCCGAGGATGTCGACCGGCAAAAACTTATGGCCATGAGCAGAGAGCAAGGTGTAGCTTATTTGCCCGGCCAGTCATTCCATTACCAGCGCCAAGATGTACCGTATTTACGTCTCGCATTTGGCCATTTGACACTTGATCAGATCAGCGCCGGCCTACCTATCCTGGCGCGCTGCATAAAAACCTGCCGCGGCAGCAATGAGGGACGCACTTTCGATTCTTTGTTCTAACTCAAACCAACGCTCTTAGGAGAGTTAAATGGCCGAAAAACTTCATCAGGGAGACTTATTTCCCGATATCACGTTAACCACAACCGCGGGCACCAGTGTGCAGTTGCCTGCGGATCTAGATACGCCGTATACCATTGCGCTGTTTTATCGCGGCCATTGGTGACCCTATTGCCGTCGGCTGCTCGCCGGCTACAACGAACGCCGTGACGCGTTCGCTGAACAAGGCGCAAAAATCATCGCTGGAACGGTAGACGATTTAGCAAAAACCTCAGAGGTCGCCCGAGACCTCGATATTCAAGTGGCTTATGGCATCACCAGAGAGCAAGGAGATGCCATGGGCGCATGGTGGGAAGCACGCCGAGACCACATTCAACCCAGCGAATTTGTGCTGTCGCAGAGCGGCAGAGTGATGTTTTCCACCTACAGTAATTCGCCGGTAGGTCGCATGGATCCGGAGGAAACCCTGACGCTACTGAAGTTTTTGAACGCCCAAAGAGCAAAGTCGTAACCGGAGCACCGTCCGCTAGCCAGCAGATCCAGTCGCCATCCGCAACACGGTTGGGTAGCCCGGCTGGATCTCCATCTGCTCGCCTAAACCCTTGTCCAGCAAGAATCGGTGCGCCAATGGCAGTCGATAGTGGGGGCAATTCGCGATTAGATGATGCTCCAAATGAAAGTGCACGTGATAAGGAGCAATAAAGGCCCGCTCGAGCCAGTTGGCCTTGGTGGTTCTAGTGTTGCCTAGGCGATCGCTATTGTCCGGCACGACCGCATGTTCGCCGATGTTACGAATGCGTACTACCAACCGATACCACGTCAGCGACGGTACCACCCAAAGCAGAAAATACAGATACCAAACACCCGCCGCAGCGAAACACGTGAGAAACACGAGGTTAATGAGGATGTTGGGACCCAAACGTGCCCAGCCATTTGCGACCCGCGCCGACAGCGTAACACCAGAAAACGCACTGGAAATTAGCCGCCCGTATTGCTTGTAACCGGTCTGTCCACTGACATCACGCCAGATTTTGCGCAACAACGAGCGTTTGCTTATGGGAAAAGGCGCCGACAACGCCAGATCTGGATCGTTATCCTGCTGAGTATTCACGTGATGCTGGATATGATACTTGCGGTACCCATCTATGGGGCCATCGGTATGCGGCCGATTCAGAAGCCACTGCGCAGCCCAGTCATTGAGCTTGCGATTATTGAACAGCGCAGCATGCGCAGCATCGTGGGTCAGCACAAATAGGCCAAGTTGCCGCGTGCCGATAATCATAATTCCAAGCAACACGGTCAGCGGGTTAGTCCACATGGCGACGGTTACCCAAGTCGCCACGATTACCGTCCAACAGTGCACGATCGACGCCGCGCCACGCCAATCGGAAACCCGGCGCAGTTGCGCCAGCTCAGTGGTGGTAAAAAAATCTCTGGGGCGTTGCAGTCCACTCATGCGATTAGTGTAACCGCGAATTGCGCTCCCGCAACCCTACGGCGAGCGGCCAGCTGGTACGCAACGCGGGCCCAGACGACGTGCCGGTATAGCCGCAAGAACCCAATCCGACTACCGTTATCCCCACCAAAACTGAGCCATGTGTATTTCACCGACCCATCCCACCGCTTTAAAGGTCCAGCTGGGTCGAAATTTACGCCAGCGGCACGGCTGCTACATTAACGCGGCCAACGCAACAAGAATCCATGCGGACGACAAGATATACTCGACTACTATGAATGTACAAAACACCAGCGCTACACAACCCATAAGCTATCCCATTGAGGCGCACCCTGACGTTGGCGAAATCATTGAAATAGCTCCCGGAGTGCAATGGCTGTCGATGCCTATTCCAGGATCATTGGCTTTCATAAACGTCTATCTGCTGCGGGACCACAACGGCTGGTGGATTGTGGATACTGGCGTAAGTAACGATCAAACAACCCAGCTCTGGCAGAGAATTTTCACCGAAAGATTTACCGACGAGCCGGTGGTGGGCTTGATCTGCACTCATATGCATCCAGACCACACTGGTCAGGCGCGCATGATTACTGAACACTTTCAGTGTCCTCTCTATATGACGCGCGGCGAGTATTATCAGGCCCGCGCGTTTGCCAACAACGCCGGAGAGAGTCATTCTGGCTGGATCGGCCAGCGCTTTTACCATCGCGCCGGCATGCCTGCAGACTTTCTCGAGGAGATCGGCAAGATGTGGTCGAAACGCTCCAATGAGGGTATGTCTATGCCGACCTTGCCGGGTGGCTACGAGCGCCTGGTGGAAGACCAAGTACTGACCATCGGTGGCAATGACTGGCGCGTGGTCATCGGCTCAGGACATTCTCCTGAGCACGCTTGCCTGTATTGCGCCGACTTAAAACTTCTCATCGCCGGCGATCAAATACTGCCTATCATCACCTCAAACGTAAGCGTTCACCCATCGGAACCCAATGCCAATCCGTTAAAAGACTGGATGGACTCGCATGAACGCCTGTTAACCGTAATCCCAGACGATACCTTTGTGTTACCTGGACACAATTTACCCTTCTACGGGGTCCAGACACGCTTACGCGATCTTATCGACCACCATGATGAACGCATGCAGGCCATTGCAGATGTGTGCGTAGAACCTCAAGTGGCTAAAGATCTACTGCCCGTGTTGTTTAACCGTGCGCTCGATCCGGGACAAACCATGATGGCCCTTGGCGAGGCTATTGCCCACGTGCATCTGTTGATTCATCACAATAGGCTAGAGCGTGTGCTTGGTGAAGACGGCATTGACCGGTTCCACACTATTGATCCAAACCATCCCTGATACAGCTAACAATTACGCCACGCATCTCAGGACGACATCGCAACTTACCCGCAACATCGCCTAGACCTATGAGTCAATCGCCACAACCCGACTTAAGCCAGCGCATAGCTGGTTTTTCTTATCGCGTATTGCGCTGGAGTCGAGACAGGTTGCCGCCGGGCGTGCGCAGCGTCTTAGGCCTGCTATTTATGGTTGGCGGGGTGTTGGGATTTTTACCCGTGCTCGGCTTTTGGATGCTGCCGCTAGGTGCTGCATTAATCGCGCTGGATCTGCCTTTTACCCGCAAGAAGATCGAGGTCTGGATGGAGGCTTTGCAAAAGAAAGCAGGTTAGTCGCGGCCTTAGTCCAACTGGTGCCTAGCTGCCAATCCGCCTCACCGCCAATCCCGAATTTAAGTCGCCATGGACATAAGGGCCGACACCACCGGCGCTGCTTGCCTTCCCTGAATCAAACCGGCACAGTTTTGCTATAGCTCGCGGGAATCAAAACCGCTTTATCAGGGGAGAGACTATGAGTGATCTGGCTTTTTTATCGGCGACTGAGTTGGCGGCAAAAATCGCCGCGAAAGAACTTTCCGCGGTCGAATTGCTGGAGATGTACCTGCAGCGAGTAGACACCTACAACCCCGACCTAAATGCAATTTGCGTGGATATTCGGGATCAGGCTATGGAAGATGCCGAAGCCGCTGATGCTGCTTTGGCTAAAGGGCAATCTTTCGGCGCCTTCCATGGCGTACCGATGACCGTCAAGGAATCCTATAACGTCGCGGGCACGCCAACTACTCGGGGTAATCCCGACTGGCGCGACAACGTCACCCAAGAGGACGCCGAGAGCGTCAAAAGACTCAAAGGTGCGGGCGTTAATGTTTTCGGCAAAACCAATGTGCCACTGTCATTAGCCGATTTTCAAAGCTATAACGAAATTTATGGCACCACCAACAATCCGTACGATCACGAGCGCATCCCCGGCGGCTCCTCGGGCGGTTCTGCAGCGGCACTGGCTGCTGGCTTGACTGGCTTAGAAATCGGCTCGGATATCGGTGGCTCAATTCGAAACCCGGCTCACTTCTGTGGTGTATTTGGGCACAAGCCCACCCATGACCTATTGTGGATGCGCGGTCATTCCGGGCCTGGCGACGTGCGCGCCTCTCCCGACATTTCCGTAATCGGGCCACTGGCGCGCTCTGCTGATGATCTGTATTCGGCGATCAAAATTATGGCCGGGCCAGACGAAATCATGTCTCGCGGCTATCAGTTGAAGCTACCTGAACTCGGCGACCGCCCGCTATCGGATCTCAAAATAGGCGTTTGGAAGAACGATGCAGCGGCCCCGGTAGCCAATGAGGTGGAGGCGCGAGTCGATCTGGTAGTGGCAGCATTGCGTGACGCCGGCGCGCACATCGCCGAAAACGCCAAGCCAGAGTTCAGCGCAGAGCACAGCAACGAGGTATACCAGCGACTGCTCCATGCAACTATGGCGTCGAGAATGCCATTGGACAGCTACGAGAGTCTGAAAACCTATGTCGCGAATGAACTTGACCCGGAAGATCACAGCACCACAGCACAAACTTTGCGGGCTCAAGTGGCTAGCTTTAAAGAGTGGGGTCAAGCGGACGAACTCCGGCATCAGTTGCGCTGGCGCTGGCACGAGTATTTTAAGCAATACGATTTACTGATTACGCCGATAATGGCTACCGCTGCCTTCAAACATGATCAGCGTCCATTTGCGGAACGTACGCTACAGGTCGATAACCAAGAGCGGCCTTATTTCGAGCAAGTATTCTGGGCCGGTCTTACCGGAGTGGCCTATCTGCCCTCAACGGTCATCCCGACGGGTCTAAACGACATTGGATTGCCGATCGGCGTGCAAATCATCGGCCCGCAATACGGCGATTTAATTACGATAGGTGTTGCGCAGAAGTTAGAGCAAATGGGCTTCGTGTTCGAAGCGCCGGCGGCTTACCGCTAACAACTACAACCGGCCAACACAATGACGACAACGTTAGCACGCCTAACAGCAAAGACGATTTACTTACGATGACCCGGGCGCTCGCGCACCCAAATATTGCCCTTGTAAAATATTGGGGCAAGCGGGACAAAGTCGGGAATATTCCGGCCACGCCAAATCTGTCTATCACACTCTCCGAATTGAGCGCGGTTACGACAATCAGCGACAGCGAGAGTTATCAATTTCGATTAAACGGCGAACAGGTAGATGATCAAAAGGTCGGCACTTTAATCGCAGCCATGACAGCGCGCTTCAATCTGCCGCCATTGCGCGTCGACAGCACCAATAATTTTCCGACCAGCGCAGGCCTCGCTTCGAGCGCCGCCGGGTTCGCTGCCCTGGTCACTGGCATCAACGCGCATTGCAAACTGGGAATGGACTCAGCACTTCGCTCTGAATGGGCGCGCCGGGGTTCTGCCAGCGCGGCGCGTTCTATATGCGGCGGCTTTGTTGCCTTGGTGCCACCAGATTGGCACGCGCAGTGTTTGGCGCCTGCGCAGCACTGGCCCCTTGAGGTGGTGATAGCCATTACCCGCCATGGACCCAAACATGTGAGCTCGACCGAGGGGATGGAGCGCAGTCGTGCAACGTCGCCGTTTTATAATCAGTGGTTGCACAGCGCTGACAGCGACTACGCTGAGGCCTCGGTTGCCATTGCCGAGCGGGACTTCGAAAAACTTGCGGCGGTCGCCGAACTCAGTTGTTTGAAGATGCACAGCCTGATGCTGACCAGCCGCCCAGCGCTGAGCTATTGGACCCCAGCCAGCGTTGCGTGCATGGACCGCATTCGTGAACTGCGAAGTCAGGGTGAAGCGGTTTTTTTCACCGTCGACGCCGGGCCCCAGATTAAGGCCGTATGCCTGCCTGAGAGCCGCGCCGCGGTCGCGCAAGCTTTATCAGACGTGCCCGGAGTACTTGAAATCCTGCACTGCCCGCTGGGTGACGGTGCTCGGGTCATCGATGACTGAACAAAAAATCAGCGACACCTTGCGAGTAGTAGCGCCCGGCAAAGTAGTTTTATTCGGCGAGTACGCGGTGCTGACAGGGGCGCCCGCAGCGGTGATGGCTGTGAACGCTTATGCATCTGTCGAAGTTTCTCAGAGTCAGGACAGCAACTGGCACTTTAGTAGCGCGGGCTTTAATTGCGAACCCAGTCGTCATGCAGGTAACGAGTTACCCAAAGACGCCAGTGCAGGCTTTACAGCAACGGCGCTGGAACATTGGGGCTACCGCTCCTTGAAGGATAGCGCCCTGGAGCCGACGCAAGTACGGACCGATACGGCAGCCTTTTTCCATCGGGGCAATAAACTCGGTTTGGGCTCATCGGCAGCTGCATGCACCGCGACCTACGTCGCTTTGGCCCAACGACTGCAACGACAGGCCACCGTGCGGGAGGCACTCGACATTCACCGCAATTGGCAAGGCGGCAAAGGCAGCGGTTTGGATGTTGCGAGCTGTTGGTCAGGCGGTGTGATTCGCTTTCAAAACGCCGCAGCCGCCGTATTACCATGGCCCCAAAAGTTAGGTTGGCAAGTTGTATGGAGCGGTACCAGTGCCGCAACCACCGATCACATTGCCCACTTTGATGAGTGGCGCAGACAGGCGGATCTCAAGCCACTTAGGCGACTGAGTGAACTCAGCAACGATCTCTGTAATACCCCCAACTTGACCCTACTCGGCGCTTATCAACGGGCTCTAATGGATCTAGATAAAGCTGCGGAATTGAAAATATTTTCCGCAGAGCACGAGGAGTTGGTTAAAATCGCCACCGCTTTCGGGCTTGTTTACAAACCCTGTGGCGCAGGCGGCGGCGACATTGGCATTGCTTTTGCCGACCTGACCCAAGGGACCGACGTTCTCGAAGATTTTCGCATGGCAGCCACAGCTGCCGGATTTTATTGCCCCAAATTGGAGACGGATCAACATGGCGTCAGACTCGCCCAGTAATCCCAATTCTGCATCGTCCGATCTGGAAACCGGTTCTTCGCGAATCGCAAACTTTTTTCGGATGCCTGTGGGCGAGCGAATCGCCGCGCTACACCAACGCGGCCTTCTCAACAGCGATGACGTGCACCAGCTGGTATCGGCTAATCATCAACTGCAGGTGAACGTTGCAGACAAGATGATCGAAAACGTAGTGGGCGTGTTTGGTCTGCCCATGGGCGTAGCGCTGAATTTTTTGATAAATAATCGCGACTACGTTATTCCACTGGTTGTAGAGGAACCGTCCATAGTCGCCGGTTTATCTGGTGCCGCGCGCCTTGCGCGCCTAAGCGGCGGCTTCGCCTGCGAACCCGTTACACCGATTCTAATTGGCCAGGTTCAATCGGTAATCGAGGGCGATCCAGAGGCTGCGATGCAGGCCCTGATGGAGCGTAAATCCGACATTCTTTCGCTTGCCAACAGTCTGCATCCAAAGATGGTGGCGCGCGGCGGCGGCGCGATAGATATCGAGGTTTATCACCACCAAGCTGAACATGACGGTCGTCAAATGGTGGTCATGCATCTGCTGGTGGATACGCGTGACGCCATGGGCGCAAATCTGGTCAATACCATGTGTGAAGGCGTCGCCTCCTTGGTCGAGACCCTGACCCATGGCAAAGTGTTTTTGCGAATTCTTTCGAACTTGACCGATCGGGCCATCGCCCGCGCGCGAGTGCTCATTCCCATCAAAAATCTCGAGGGCAAGGGTTACAGTGGTGAACAAGTGCGAGACGGCATTGTATTGGCCAACGACCTGGCGCTAGCAGACCCCTATCGTGCCGCCACCCACAACAAAGGCATTATGAATGGCGTCGATGCTGTGGCACTGGCAACCGGTAACGACTGGCGCGCCATCGAAGCTGCCGCCCACGCCTACGCTGCGCGCAGTGGCCGCTACAAGGCCCTAACCGTTTGGCGCAAAGACGAATCCGGTGCGCTGGTGGGGGAAATCAATATTCCGCTGAAAGTGGGAACCGTCGGCGGCTCGTTAGAAACCAATCCAAGCGTACGCATCAATCATCGGTTGTTGGGCTCGCCCGATGCCTCGGAGCTTGCGGGGGTAATGGCCGTGGTGGGGCTGGCGCAAAATTTTGCCGCCCTGCGTTCATTGGCCACCAATGGCATTACCCAAAATCATATGAACCTCCACGCACGCAGCGTAGCCAGCACGGCAGGCGTCACCGAGGAGCACTTTGAAGCGGTGGTCGAGGGTTTGATCGAAACCGGTGAGATCAAGGTGTGGAAGGCTCAAGAGATCGCCAAAAATCTAGCGCGTCAGATCGTACGACCGGAAACTTCCGAACGCGAGTCCGCCTGCGGCAAGATCATTTTGCTCGGCGAACACGCCGTGGTTTACGGACGACCCGCCATCGCCCTGCCCATTCCCCTCGCGGTCGAGGCAGCGGTACGCAAAGAGCCCGTGAGCAGCGGTAACGGCATCAACGTCGTTATTCCGCGTTGGGGACTAGAACAAAAAGTGAACGCTACCACGCCTGGGATCGCAGGGATCATGGCTAATCTCATTAAACAAATGGGCCTCAGTGACGAGCACATGACCATCGAGGTTTTCCCCAACGTGCCCCGCGCTATGGGTCTGGGTGGTTCTTCCGCGCTGGCGGTTGCGATCGTTCGCGCGTTAAACCGAACCTATGAGTTAGCGCTACCTGAAGCACAAATCAACGCTCTGGCATTCGAGTGCGAACAAGCTGCTCATGGTCAGGCGTCCGGGGTCGACAACACGGTCGCAACCTATGGCACACCCTTGTTTTACCAGCGCCAAAACAATGAATCAAAGTTCGAAACCTTGAATCTCGGGCAGTCTCTGGATCTGGTGATCGGGATGACCGGTAAAGAAAGTCTAACTGCCGAAACCGTGGCGCAGGTACGTCGATCGTGGCAGCAATACCCCGATCGCTATGAAGCCATCTTCGACCAGATCGGAGCACTTACGCAGTCTGCTCAAACGGCCTTGCAAAACGGCCAGCTGCAAGAGATCGGGGAACTCATGAACCTCTGTCACGGCTACCTGAATGCATTGCAATTATCGACGCCAAAACTCGAGGACTTGATTCATATCGCCCGTACCAACGGCGCCGTCGGAGCCAAACTAACCGGCGGCGGCGGCGGCGGCTCCATGGTCGCTTTATGTCCGGACAGCAGCGAGCGTGTGCGCGGTGCAATGCAGGCCGCCGGCTACAAAACGCTGAGCGTGACCTTAGACTGATCGCTAGCTGGCGGCAAAGCTGCTGCGCGCACTAACGTCACCGTACCAGCGCTCGATGCTAGGCAGATCCGGTACCTCGACCACTTTAACCATGCGTGCAAAGTCCAACGCTACCACCAGTGTTATGTCGGCTATGGAAAAATTATCACCCGCCAAATACGGTGTTCGTTCCAGTTGCTCATCAAACATGCTGAGCATTTTGGGCGCGCGCTCGGCGCATACCCGACCCCATTCCGCTACGCAGGTTTCACGGTCTTTAAAAAAACCGGTGATGTTGCGAAACGCACCAGCCACTTCGAGAAAAAAATTCATCTCTGCTCGGCGCTGCCACATTTCCACTTTTGCGGCCTCCACCCCCGGCATCCCAAACAACGGCGCCTCCGGCTGCAACGATTCCATATAACGACATATCGCCACCGACTCACCGATGCAGGTGCCGTCCTGCAATTCCAACATAGGTACCCGGCCACCCGGGTTCTTCGCCAGGTACTCTGTGGAAAGATTTTCCGCAGCGCGGATGTCGACCTCGATCCGCTCACATTCAAGACCTTTTTCAGCCATAAAAATGTGCACGCGACGCGCGTTCGGAGACGGTGATTCATACAACTTCATAATGTCGCCCTCAGAATTTGCTTGTGACACGGCTACCATACAGCATTGAACTTCGTCACAGGCACTAGGATGATGAGCGCGCTATAAATAGGAGAGCACGAATGACAACAAGAGCTCGAGTGGTGGTATTGCCACAACACAGTTCAGAACTAAAAATCGAAACGCTGGAGCTGCCGGACCCGAGCCCCGAGCAAGTTGTGGTTAAACAGTTTGCTTCTGGAATCTGTCACTCGCAATTGCATCAAATTCATGCGCCGCGCCAAAACCCGGTGATTTTGGGCCACGAGTCCACAGGCGTTGTGACTCAGGTCGGTAACGCGGTCAAACACGTTGTGCCTGGCGACATGGTCATGGTGACCTGGGTACCGCGCAATATCCAAAGCGAAAGCCAGCCGCCGATAGCGGCGCAACTCGAGGTCGGCGAGGGCCTTGCGAGGTCACAAAACGTTTTTACCTGGGCAGATCACACCATTGCGGACCAGCAATACGTGGTGAAAGTCGACCCCAACGTCGACAAAGACGTGACCGCCATAATTGGCTGTGCCGTCATGACCGGCGCCGGCGCAGTCATCAACACCGCAAAGGTGCAAAAAGGCGAGAGCGTAGCGATTTTCGGTGTCGGCGGCGTGGGCCTGTCGGCGGTGGTTGGCGCCCGCATGGCCGGAGCTGATCCAATTATTGCGGTAGATCTTGACGACCAAAAACTTGCTTTTGCGAAACAGTTCGGTGCCACCCATGGCATCAATGCGGGCAATGAGGACCCTGTTGCGGCAATTCATGCACTCACCACCAAACCCGACCAATTTGACATCCAACGCCAAGCTATTTCGGGCGCTGACTACACATTCGACTGTATCGGTATTCGCCAAACCATGGAGCAAATCGTGCCGGCTTGCCGCGGCGGCTACTTCGGCGCTCGCGAGGGCGGCACTGCGGTACTCGTCGGAGTACCAACCACCCCCGTAGAACTGAACGCCGTCGACGTACTGATTAACGAAAAGCGTTTTGTCGGCAGTATCGGCGGGTCTTGCGCGCCCGACCACGACTTTCCCAAATTCCTAGAGTGGCAAAGCAATGGTGACCTGAATCTAGATGCCATGGTCACCGCTCGATACTCCATAGATCAGATCAATGAAGCCGTTGAAGCCTTAGAACAGGGGAAAATCAGTGGCCGAGCTATCCTGGAATTCGATCATTGACCCGAGTGGTTAGCGAATTCATGACCTAAGCCGAATTGAAACCGCTAAAACTATCGGTACCGGCAGAGGCGCGATCTGAGACCATCGAACCGCGTCTTCATTATGCGCTCAGGCCGCGGGCAGGCGTTAATGCCCCTAACCTGCGGCCGGCGCTATCGAGAATATCAACTGCGCGCGATACTGGCTTTAGTCCAGTTCTAGCGCGCGCGCGAGCAACGCAATCGCGGCTTCGGCAAAGTGCCACATATTGCTTTGCCGGCGGTTATGACCTGTGATAACCGTGGTCGCAAGCGGGTTCGGTCCAGAAATCGCGATCACGCTGGTTCCCGCTGACACGCCGTACGGTGCGCCCGTGGGCCCTGCTATGCCAAGCTCCGCCAGACCCCATGTGCTGTTCAATTGCGCTTGGGCAATCTGCGCAAAACGCATGGCCATGGCTTCGGACATCGGCTCGAGATCGGCGACGCTGTCGCGATTCATATCCAACCACTTTCTGCGGCTTGGGAATGAATAGGGCACTGTCGCACCTTTGAAATAGGCAGAGGCGCCAGGCACTGCCAGCAACATGGCACCGATTAGACCACCCGTCGACGTTTCGCTCACAGTTATGCTGTCCCCTCGACTGATCAACGCTGGGCCGACAACCGCTGCCGTATTTAACAAATCGTTATTCCCTGTCGTCACTTTGACACCTCCTGACAACCCCGCCCCAACAACAGATCGAAGAAACGCGCGCGCTGTTCAGAGCCCAACTGGCGCGAGGCCCACCAGCCAACATGATCATTCGGCCTCGTCACGTCCACAGTTATGCCCCACATGGCATTGATGGAATCCGGCACCATGCTGTAGCGCATATCGATAACCCTGCCGAACTTGTCCCGAGCCAAATAGTCATCGGAAAACCAGCGAAAGCGCTCTATATCACGGGCTTGCTGGCTATCCGCCGCGAGTTCGGAAAAACTCAATGTCTTATCGAAACGAGCGACGCTGGAACCGTTGCACCAGTGAGTCGTCAGACCCACACGCACCGCATCGACATAATAAATGCCCTGATTTTCATAAATCGACTTAAACAGGATTACATTGCCAAAGCTTGGTTTTACCGACAGTCGCTCGGGCGAGTGGCCACGCGCATGCGCCTGCATCTCGGCTATCGCCATCGCGCGCTCCTGTTGCACCCAGCCGGTCGCCAGATAAACCAGCGCCCAAGCCATGGCTGCAATGCCTAAGATGCGTTTTCCCAGCGTTGCAGCAGCGACCACTAGGGCTAACAACGGCAGCGTAAACAAAGGATCGACGATGGACGAATTGTTCCAAGCAATGCGCACATCGCTAAAGGGCCAGAGCAATTGGGTACCGTAGGACGTACAGGCGTCGAGTAAGCCATGGGTAGCATAGCCGGCCAGACAGGCAAGATAGGTGTACCGCCAGGACAACGATTTACGCGCGAACACGTAGAGCGGCCCAGCCACCAACAATGCGCCAACGGGTATAAACACCAAGGCGTGGCTGAACTGGCGGTGATACTCGAGAAACAACAGCGGGTCGGTATCCGACTGAATCAGCACATCCAAGTCAGGCGCCATACCCGCAAGCGCTCCGAGCCACGCCACAGTAAGTAGTTGCTTTCTGCGATCCTGCGTTGCAGTCGCGAGTGCTGCGCCCAGAGCGCCCTGACTAACCGGGTCCATAAATACCCTCAAGAATGATCGCTACATCCATGACTTTGGACGCACCTCAACCAGATATAACGCATAATCTGCCAAATGTTGTGCAGTTTGTAGCGGCAGGTAGGGCAAAGTAACTACTCTCGATGCCAATGCCAAACGTAAATGAGCTACCCGACGACGCCGCATAAGCGGCGTCTGCGTGGTCTTTACGCGCTGCACCTTAGACAAAGGCACGACCACATAGCTACGCCCTATGAGCCCGGTGCGGAGTATCAAATGATCTTTATGTACTGCTACACCTAACATCCGCCAGCTGCGGTAAGCCAACCAGCCTAGCCACAAAATCAAAGCACTGAAAACCCAAACGACCCATTGAGAAAAATTCGTCACTGCCACCGGCATCGCTGTCAGAAAAATCAATGCCAACCAATATAAGCGCTTACGCAAGTACAAAATACTCACTGGACTGTAGAGATCGGCATAAATCGATGCGTGGGGAACATAGAGTGCAGAGTCTACGAGGCTTCGACCTTGTGTCATGGTCACCGCTGGCACTAACAACTTTTGTGCGCCGATCGCGTCGTTTTGACCGTGACTGATTTGCTCAAATTTCACATTACATCGAGCGAAAAATCTGGCGATCCAATTTTGCTGTATCAAAACTGTTTGGATACGTCGTTGCCTGACGGTCAACTCGCGTCGACTGAGCGCGCCATGGCTCACGGTGAAACCATCGGGGGCGCGACGCAACTGGAAATTCGCATAAATAAACAACGACGCCAGCACCGACAAACACAGCATCAGAATAAGGCTGA
>DEBN01000165.1 GCA_002348825.1 Gammaproteobacteria bacterium UBA2955 | reverse complement strand
ACCAGCACATTCCCGAACCACTATTCGATCGTGACCGGTTTGTACCCCGGCAATCACGGCATTATTGGCAACACCTTTTACGACCGCTCAAGAGCTGCAACCTACCGAATGACCAATCCGAGAGCAGTCGCGGACGGTCGCTGGTATTTCGGAGAACCGCTGTGGATTGCTGTCGAAAAATCCGGTGGTATCGCCGCGAGCTTCTTTTGGGTCGGAAGTGAAGCCGATATTCAAGGTATTCGGCCCACTCACTTCAAACGTTACGACGGACGCATTGCAAACTCACTCAGAGTTGAACAGGTTTTAGAATGGCTGCGCCTGCCCAAAAATGAGCGCCCCAGCCTCATCACCCTGTACTTTTCCGACGTCGACAGTGCCGGACACAATTTCGGACCCGACAGCACAGAAGTAAATGAGGCAATAGCGAAGGTAGACAGTGAACTGGGCGCATTACTGGAGGGCTTGGCAGCGCTACCTTTTGAGGTAAATTTAATCATCACCTCAGATCACGGCATGTCCGCGGTGAACGAGGTCGCAGTGCAGTATCTGGAGGATTGGATAGATTTATCCCTATGGAACCACGATTCCGAAATCATCAACGGCGGCGCGTTCGCGTATTTCTATAGCAAAAACAAATATTTAATAGCCAATTCTATTAAGTCTCTGAAGAATGTTCCGGGGCTGAAAGTGTTTTCTAACGATCCGTTCCCAGACCAGATACCCTTGGGCGAGAACGCGCGCACGCCAGATTTTATTGTGGTCGTCGACGCACCGGCATACCTAATGATCCGTCGCCCTAAGCGCACCTTTAATCCGCCCGCCGGTGCACACGGCTACATGGCCGATAATAATCAAGATATGCACGGCGTCTTTTACGCCGTCGGTCCTGGCATTAAGCCGGGGCGCAAAACAGCGTTCGAGAACGTCCATGTGTATCCGTTTGTTATGTCGTTGCTCGGGCTGAGGATCAACACGCCGATTGATGGCGATGCCACGGTCTTGGCAGAGTATCTGCGTTAAACCCAAGGGCGGCAAAGCATATTAGCCGGCATTAACAGCCTCAGTGATCGCCCGAATAAACGCCAACAATTCAGTTTCTTGCTCGTCGCCCCAAGCGACTGGCCAGGCGCTGTGTAATGCGATCACTAAATTATGCCGCCGGTCAATCCAAATGATCTGGCCGAAAACGCCCTCTGCTGCGAATACTTCTGGTTGCATCAGCCACCACAGATAGCCATAGCCGGCAAAACTATCAGACCCGGTAATTGATCGTTGCATCCAATCGTCCGGCAATACACTTTGCCCGTCCTGCAACCGCCCTTCGTGCAAAGCGAACAGACCAATCCGTGCGTAATCGCGCAGTGTGGCACTGATGCAACAGCCGCCTACCTCCGCTCCATCGGTCTCATCCAGTAGCCAGTTAGCATCGCTTTCCATACCAAAAGGCTGCCAAATTTTAGCTTTTAAATAAGTACTGAGATTATTACCGATCGCCCCGCGCAACAGCGCGCCGACGAGATTTGTTTCACCCGTGTTGTAGTTGAACACTGTTCCCGCTGCGGCGGCGCGTGGCAACTGATTCATGTAATCAAATAGCGGCATGCCCCCCATCGGGGCTTTGGCAATATCAGATTCGAAGTCGGCGTAGTCCTCGTTCCAGGCGGCACCCGACGACATTTGCAACAATTGTTCGACGGTCAATCCATCGTACACGCCGCCCTTTAGCCGCGGTAAGTAGTCCGTCACCGGATCACCGACTCCACCAATGTACCCGTCTTGAATCGCCGCGCCCACGAGCATGCTGACCACAGATTTAGTTATTGAAAACGACACCCAAGGTCTGTTCGCATGGTGGCCTAGCGCGTACTTTTCGAGCCGCACAACGCCATCTTTTACCACGATCAGGCCAGCGGTGTTCATGCGCTGCATAAAATTGCGAACACCATTAACGGTTGTTTCCGCTTGTTGGTCGCCGGCAAACGAGTAGCGTAACCCGTCCTCGTCAAACGCGTCGTCAAGGCCGGCGCTCAGCAGTGGCAGAACCGAATCACTCGCCGGCACTCTGCGGGTTGGGAAAATACCGGCCATATTGCCGTAACCGTTAAGCTGTTGCTCCGGAGACCATGAAAGAACGTTTGCGCCCGCGGGCGGCTGCAGTTCTAGTTCCGCATCGGCGTGGAGAGGGGCAGGAGAAACAAGGCAGGCGCTCATTAACCCGGCGAATGCAGTTATCGTTAGTGTTTTCATGAGAGCACCCCGTAGTTAGATCCGACTAACGACATTCTACCCATGTTACTTAAGCGATAGGCGATCCATCTTTCACCGTAAAATCCGGTGCCAGCAAAGTCACTGCCGCGCCGGCATCCATTGCGCCGATAATCAGACATTGGCTCATAAATGGACCAATCTGTTTGGGTTCGAAGTTAACCACCGCGATGACTTGTCGGCCAATGAGGCGCTCGGGCGTATAGTGATCAGTAATCTGCGCGCTGGTTTTGAGTTCCCCCAAGTCATCGCCGAAGGTAATCCACAGTTTAATCGCAGGTTTTCGCGCCTCGGGAAACGGCTCAGCCTTGGTTACCGTACCTACACGTAGGTCGACTTTGGCGAAATCAGCAAAACTAATGGTTGGTTTTAGCGGCATTACTACATCCTTAATAGCGACTTTTATCGTCGAAAGCCTAACGCTAGTGCGGTTAACGCTGGGATGATGATACCCGCGTTTTCACAAAGCATTCATCAATTTGCCGCCATGATCTTGCCGTGACACCAGACTTTTCGATCCTTCGGCCGCAATAACGGTCGATCCGGAGGGGTTTAATATGACGCAGATCATTCGAATTGGACGCCTGTTGCTGGAACTGATTTACCGCAGCCACAGCACCTCGGATGGTCCGATCGCGCAACAAACTGCCCCGCAGCGCCAACCTGTGAACCCATTTGGCAAAACGCAGAACGCTCAACCGCGTTCAATCAAGGCGCGCAGCGGTCGCCTTTCGAGAGGCAAACTGATTGGGCTACTGCAAATTGTTGGCATCGGCGGTGTTATAGCACTCGCGGTTGTGGTGTCTCGGGCTCCGAGCGCGCCGACGTCAAGCGCGCCAGCATTTGTTAGACCGGCTGTGCCGACGCAGACGACTCAGGTAAGAGTTGTTCAACCCAGCGCCACGATCCATCAAATCACCATTACCGCCAACGGCAGCGTCGGTGTGCGTAACTATATCGACCTAACCCCCCAGGTAACTGGACGAATCGAAGAAATCTCAAGTGCGCTGCGGGTCGGCGGTACGTTCAGGGCTGGCGAGACACTATTGGTCCTCGATCAACAGGACTTCAAACTGCGACTCGAGCAAGCGCAAGCAGACGTTGCCTCCGCCCAATCCAACCTGCTCTTACAGCAGGCGAAAAGTGATGCCGCAATCGCCAACTACGCTTTGCTAAACCCCGGTAAGCGGGTTCCCCCGCTTGTCGCGCTAACTCCGCAGATCGCTCAAGCGAAGGCGCAACTGGCGGCGGCGCGCGCGCGCGCTGACATTGCGCAATTAGAGTTATCGCGAACGCGTTTCAGCCTGCCGTTTGCAGGCAAGGTAACAAAAAGCGGTGCCGAGATCGGGCAGTTGCTGAACACCGGTAAATCTTTTGGTCAGGTTTTCGCGATAGACGCAGCGGAACTGGTCGTGCCAATACCCGCTGACGATCTGGCGCTCATTCAACCCGCCAGTGGCCGCACGGTAACTTTCGGCAATCAGCACAACAGTTATACCGGCCGTATCGAACGGGTAAGCGCCGAATTAGACTCCCGTAGCCGCTTTGCGCAAATCTTCATTCCGGTCACTCTAACTGCGGAGCTACAACCCGGCGCATTCGTCGATGTGCGCATTCAAGGGCCGGAATTGGTTGATGCATTGCAGGTCCCCGCCTCGGCAACTCAGGCCAACGGTAGCTTGTGGTTCGTAAAGAACGATCAACTCACGCGCCATGACCCGGTGCTTCTGGGTCGAAATACTAACGGCTCGATTATCCAACGTTTCGACTATGCACAAGGCATCGTGTTGGGCGCGGTGCCTGGCGGTACCGCAGGCCAGAGGGTCAACATACTCGGCAACAACGGCTGATTTGCTGTGGCTGTGGACGCGAACACCAGCGGATCCGTAAGCGCCGGCTCCGGCATAATTTACTATTTTAGCCGCAACTCCGTGGCCGCAAACCTCACCATGGTATTGCTGCTGTTGGGCGGGCTGCTCGCTGGCCGGGGTCTTACGTCGCAAGTATTCCCTACCATCGACCCCGGTGTGGTGACGGTCACAGTGCCCTACCCCGGCGCCACACCGAGCGAGGTGGAAGA
>DEBN01000100.1 GCA_002348825.1 Gammaproteobacteria bacterium UBA2955 | reverse complement strand
AACCCAACATGCTGTCGTTATTACCCCTCGTGCTCAAATTACGCGATCGACGCGATACGGGTCCATGGACCTTTGCGAGGTGTGTTGTTGGGAGCTTGGCGGATAATGCGGTGCAACCCTTGGAGCGCTGGAGGCGCAGATCCAATTCCAGAAGTAGAAAATAAAAAAATAGGGGTGGAACATGTTGCCGGCTGAAATCCAACGCATCGTGCTACTGATTTGCTTGGCGGCCACCGGCTATCTACTGATCCTTGCATGGAACGAAGACATGCAGGACACAAGAGATGCTGAATACTATGCGAGCGAGCCGGACGTCATCGCATCCAGCTCGGCGTCTGATTATGTGGCGAATGACGTCCCGATAAACGTGCAACCACAGCAAGAGTCCGGAGATATACCAGCACTGCCGTCGCCAGAATTTGGCCGCGAAAGAACCGTAGAGATGGAGACAAACCGTGGGCGGCTCATTACGGTAACAACACCGTCACTGAAAGTCTGGATCGATCGGGAAGGTGGTGATGTGGTGCGTGTTCTGCTGCCGAAATTTCCGGTACAAATCGATCGTCCTGATGTTCCGTTTGTCTTGTTGGATCAAAGCCAACAAAGGACGTACATAGCGCAAAGCGGCTTAATCGGTGCCGACGGGACCGACCGCAGCGGGGAAAGGCCACTCTATGTAACAAACAAAACCGATTTTAAGATCGATCAGGGCGAAACAGAGGTAGTACTCAGCGCCAACGTTGCGGGCAACCGAGTGGAGAAAATTTTTCGTTTTAGGGCTGACGATTATCTAGTCGACGTCGAATATCGCGTAACGAATAACAAGCCTGGCCCGTTTGTGGCGGGGATGTTTACCCAAATAAAAAGAGACAGCCAGCCGCCAAGCTTGGATGAATCGATTCCCCTAGCACCTCAGCCGTTCTATGGCGGAGCGACGACAACCGCGGAAAATCGCTATGAGAAAGTAGCGTTTGATGATCTCGAGGCAGGGCCAATAAGCTTCACCCATGAAGGCGGATGGATGGCGTTTCTGCAACACTATTTTGTCTCCGCTTGGGTGCCACCATCGGATGAACAAAATCGCTTTGAGGTGAGCCGCAGTCGCGACGGTAACTATCTTTATCGAATCATTGGTCAGGCAAAACAGCTAGCCGCTGGAGAAGTCGGAGTTTGGCAATCGGGATTCTATGCCGGACCCAAAGATCAAATCCGTCTGGAGGAAATAGCGCCGAACCTCAATATGACCGTTGATTATGGGTTTTTGTGGTGGATTGCTGAGCCGCTATTCAAGGTCTTGAATTACTTCCACTCTGTTACTGGGAATTGGGGTCTTTCAATAATCCTGCTGACATTGTTAGTAAAAGCCGCGCTGTATTGGGTCTCGGCCAAAGGTTATCGGTCGATGGCAAATATGCGGAGAGTGGCGCCAGCGATGAAGCGAATTCAGGAGCGCTATGCAAACGATCGCGAGAAGTTATCCCGTGAGATGATGGCACTGTACAAAAAAGAAGGCGCCAATCCGCTGGGCGGCTGTCTGCCTATGCTATTGCCTATGCCGATTTTTCTCGCTCTGTATTGGGTATTGCTCGAATCGGTTGAACTGCGACAAGCGCCGTTCATATTCTGGATTAACGATTTGGCGGCAATGGATCCTTATTTTATTTTGCCGTTACTTATGGGAGCCAGCACTTACCTCATGCAGGCGCTTAATCCTCAAGTAGGCGACCCGATGCAGGTCAAGATCATGAAGATGATGCCGATAATGTTCACCGTATTGTTCTTATTTTTCCCCGCTGGCCTAGTGCTCTACTGGTTGGTTAATAACCTGCTGTCTATCGCTCAGCAGACCTTTGTTTATCGTCAAGTGGAAAAAGCCAGAGAGAACGGATAACAGGGTGAAAAGATAACCCCACCAGTCAGTGCAAACATGACCGATGCAGTTGATCAAGATCTGATTTGCGCGATCGCCACGCCGCCGGGTCAGGGCGGTATCGGGATAGTCAGGCTTTCAGGACCTGGGGCTAAGCGGGTTGCAGAGAAAATTTGTGCCCGGGGGTTGGTGTCTCGAAAGGCCGTTTATTGCGAGTTTAAGAATGCCGCAGAACGTTTAGACGATGGCGTTGCGCTGTGGTTCCCAGCGCCGAACTCTTTCACCGGAGAGGAGGTGGTAGAGCTGCAGGGTCACGGTGGGCCGGTGGTGCAACAACAGATTCTCAATGCGCTATGTAGTTTGGGGGCTCGATTAGCAAAACCCGGCGAATTTAGTGAGCGTGCTTTTCACAACGGCAAATTGGACTTGGCCCAAGCGGAGGCTGTGGCGGACTTAATTTCCAGCACCTCGATAGCTGCAGCGCGAGCGGCCGTAAATACGCTTCGTGGAGACTTTTCCAACAAGGTCAATGACTTGATCGAACGAATAACGACGCTGCGGGTGCAGGTAGAAGCCGCTATCGATTTTCCGGATGAAGAGCTCGAAATACTCGAACAAGCGGGGGTTGTGGAAGCCCTCAAAGCAATTGTTCAGGCACATAAGGATATTATCGAGAGCGCCAATCAAGGCCGGTTGCTCAGCAGTGGTCTTCAGGTTGCGCTCATAGGCGCCCCCAATGTTGGCAAGTCGAGCCTGCTCAACGCGTTGGCGGGAGAAGAAGCGGCGATTGTCACAGACATTCCCGGAACAACTCGCGATCTACTGAAGGTAGATCTGCTTATTAATAATTTGCCGATCCGCTTGGTCGACACGGCAGGCTTGAGAGACAGCGAGGATACGATAGAACAGCAGGGCGTGGCGCGGGCGCGAGCGCAAATAGCCCAAGCCGACATCGTGTTGTTGGTCGTTGCTGTACCTGAACTCACAGACAGTGGTGTAAAAGAGCAAATACAGGAACTCAGAGAGCAGTTTTCCGGTGCGCAGGGGCCACCGCCCGAGATTCTTGTCGTGGTTAATAAGACTGATTTGGCAGCACCGCCGGATTTAGATCAGCGAGTGAACCATGCTGCGGTTTCGGCGCGCACCGGTGAAGGACTGACCGAGCTGAAAAGCAAGCTCCAAAAGCTGGCCGGATACACTGATGACGCCACCGAGTTTTCTGCGCGGGCCCGCCATGTGGACGCCCTTAAAGCGGCTGCTGCTCAAGTGGACGCAAGTCTTTTGGCTCTGCAAGGTGGTTTGGGGGTAGAACTGGTGGCGGAGGAGTTGTCGCTGGCGCAACGATATCTGGGGCGTATTACCGGTGACGTGAGCGCCGATGATCTGCTAGGCCGAATTTTTTCAGAATTTTGCATCGGCAAGTAGACGCCTTCCAAAACTACGCTCAATCACTATACTATCGCGCCCGCCGCAGCCTGGATGGAAGGTATGCGTTACCCAGAACAGTTTGATGTCATTGTCATTGGCGGCGGTCACGCCGGTACAGAAGCCGCCGCCGCCGCCGCACGAATGGGTGTGCGTACACTGCTGCTCACTCAAAACATCGAAACCATCGGTCAAATGTCCTGTAACCCGGCTATTGGTGGCATCGGTAAAAGCCATTTGGTTGCAGAGATCGATGCCCTTGATGGTGTTATGGGCCGAGCGACGGATCAAGCGGGAATCCACTTCCGTGTGCTAAATTCCAGCAAAGGGCCAGCGGTGCGAGCGGTACGAGCCCAAGCGGACCGCGCGCTGTATCGAAATGCGGTGCGCAAGATTTTAGAGAATCAACCGTGTTTAAGAATTTTTCAGCAATCGGTAGTCGACCTGTTGGTGGAGGGAGATCGGGTGGTCGGCTGCAAAACTCAGATGGATTTGGATTTCTATGCGCCGTGCGTGGTCCTCACTACAGGAACGTTCTTAGACGGAAAAATTCACATCGGCCATGAACAGCATCCTGGCGGACGGGCCGGTGACGCACCATCAAACCTCTTGGCTCAGCGCCTGCGCGCCCTGCCATTTCGTGTCGGACGATTAAAGACGGGCACCCCGCCACGTATCGACGGCCGAACGGTAGATTTTACCAAGCTCGAACAACAGCCCGGCGACGACCCTCGACCGGTGATGTCGTCGATGGGACAAAGATCAGAGCATCCCGCGCAAACGCAATGCCACATCACCTATACAAATGACCGCACGCATAAAATTATCCGCGACAACCTGCATCGCTCAGCCATGTTTAGTGGTGCAATCGAGGGTGTTGGCCCGCGCTATTGCCCCAGCATTGAAGACAAAGTGGTACGGTTCGCGGATAAGACCCAACACCAAATATTTATCGAGCCAGAAGGCTTAACGACCACAGAACTTTATCCTAATGGTGTGTCCACAAGCTTGCCGTTTGATGTCCAGTTGGCATTTCTGCGGACTATGCGAGGGTTTGAACAGGCACACATATCGCGCCCCGGATATGCGATTGAATATGATTATTTTGACCCTCGCGATTTAACCTACTCGTTGCAAACAAAAGCGCTCGAGGGGCTGTTTTTCGCAGGCCAAATAAACGGTACAACCGGGTATGAAGAGGCTGGAGCGCAGGGGCTGCTTGCGGGCATCAATGCGGCACGCAAAGTTAAAGGCCAAAGCTTTTGGGAGCCGCGTAGAGACGAGGCATACATTGGCGTTTTGGTTGATGATCTGATTAATCTAGGCACCACAGAGCCGTATCGAATGTTTACCAGCCGCGCGGAGTTTCGGCTTCGATTGCGCCAAGATAACGCGGATCAAAGGCTGACGCCCTTGGGTATAGACATGGGGCTCGTTGGCACGCAGCGGCGTCAGCATTTCCAAGTGAAGATGCGCCAGTTGCAGGTGCTGAGCGAGGATTTTGCACGTCAAAGCATATTGCCAGGGAGCGACCTGGATGCTGTCTTGGCCCTGAACCTGCGCAAAGAGACGAGGCTGCTCGATGCGTTGCGTCGCCCCGAAGTCAGCGCCGACGGCGTTGCTCAAGCACTGGCTGTCGATACAAACGATGAAGTGGCGATGGGTGTATTGCGCCAGTTGGAAATCGAAACCAAATACGCCGGTTATATAAGACGCCAAGACGACGAAATAGCCAAAATTCGTCGTCATGAAGGGATGCAGATTCCGCCTGAATTAGACTACTTGGGGATCGATGGTCTATCCAACGAGTTGCGCCAGAAATTGGATCAACAGCGACCAGCGTCATTGGCGCGGGCTGCACGCATTCAGGGCATGACTCCGGCCGCGTTATCGATAATTTTAATACACGCGAAAAAAGTGGTTTCCGCCTGAACGCGCCCACAGAGCAATGGCGGTTGAGGGCTGAGGAGCTGGGTGTCTCCGTCGGAGAAGCGCAACAGCAACAGCTGTTAGATTACGCAGCGTTGGTTAAAAAATGGAACCGCAGCATTAACTTGGTGTCGCGACAAGACATAGATCGTCTTTGGAATCGGCATGTCATGGACAGCTTGAGTGCTCACCGCTACCTGCACGGCACCTCAGTGCTGGATGTGGGGACCGGCGCGGGGCTGCCGGGGATTCCGTTAGCGGTGGTGAACGCGGAGCGTCAGTTTGTATTGTGCGACCGCATGGCCAAGAGAATCCGCTTCTTGCAAGTGGTGAAAAGCCAGCTGCGGCTGTCAAACGTAGAGCTCTTAGAGCAGGATTTTGCTAACAACAAGGCTTGGGAGGGCGGATTTGATAGCATATTAGCCCGAGCGGTAGCGCCCGCAGCGAGTTTGTGGCCGATGCTCGAACCGGCTTTAAATGATGGAGGTCGCCTGTTGGTGTTTCGCAGCACGCGAGCGGCATTCGCAGAGACAGAGGAACGAGGCCAAGAAGCACAGATCGCGTACCATCGCCGCACAGAGCACGCAGCCATACCCGGATTAGAACAGGTTCACTTTTTAGAAATATTGGAACGACGTTGACTAGGATAATTGCCATAGCGAACCAAAAAGGCGGTGTTGGAAAAACCACCACAACCGTTAATTTGGCGGCCGCGCTGGCAGCGTTAGACGAACGGGTGCTGATGGTGGACCTAGATCCGCAAGGTAACGCAACCATGGGCAGTGGC
>DEBN01000102.1:24607-48815 GCA_002348825.1 Gammaproteobacteria bacterium UBA2955 | reverse complement strand
CATAAACTGGGTGTTGAAGAGTTATCGCCGGGACTGCGAGCAGTCGCACGGGCCGGAGCGGGGACCAATAATGTGCCGATAGAGGAGTGCAGCAAGCGAGGCATTGTGGTGTTCAACACGCCAGGAGCGAATGCTAATTCAGTGAAGGAGCTAGTGCTGACGGGGCTATTGCTTGCTTCCAGAGACGTGTTGGGCGGGATCAACTACGTACGCTCGCTCGCGTCTGTGCAGGATGATGGAGAACTAAACAAGCAGGTCGAAGCTGAGAAGAAGAGGTTCAAGGGCCGAGAGTTAGTCGGCAAAACTCTTGGGGTAGTTGGGCTCGGCGCAATCGGCTCGATGGTCGCCAGAGCAGGTCTGGACTTGGGCATGGACGTAGTGGGCTATGATCCAGCGTTATCTGTTGATGCCGCGTGGCGTATACCCGCCGAAGTCGAACGCATGCAGAATCTACCGTCGCTGTTTGCACAGGCCGATTACGTGACGTTACACGTGCCATTGTTGCCCACCACCGAGGGCATGATTAACGAGGAAAGTTTGCGCGCGTTTAAGCCGGGTAGTGTGTTGCTGAATTTCGCGCGGCAACCGATCGTTGATTCCAGCGCTTTGAGTGCGGCCCTAGAAAACGGTCAGGTGGCGCGTTATGTGGCTGACTTTCCGGTTCCTGGGTTGTTGAACCATGACAAAGTTATGCTCACGCCGCACTTAGGCGCAAGCACCGAAGAGGCTGAAGAGAACTGTGCGGTGATGGCCGCTGACCAACTAAAGCGTTTTCTGGAGAGCGGCAGCATTGTTAACTCTGTTAACTTTCCGACCGTCGTATCCGAGGCGCATGAAGGTTTTCGGTTGGCCGTGAGCAATGCGAACGTGCCCGGCATGCTGGGGCAGATGACCGCAGTGTTGGCCGAACGCAACATTAATGTTATCGACCTGATCAACAAGAGTCGCGACGACGTCGCCTATAACCTGATCGATCTTTCAGAGGCCCCGGATCAGGGCCTCATCGAAGCGATCGCTCAGATCGAAAGTGTTATCAACGTTCGGGTCATCGAGAACTAGCCGCCGACTTTTTTCACACCCCGGCGGGCTTGGCGCGCGATAAAGCGATCTGGCGCGACACTCGTGAGAGCCCGGGTTGAGGCGGGGACGATCCAGCCGAGTATTTCGCTGGCGATGATGCTCGCCGCGAACGGGGCGCTGCTGCTGCCCATAGAGCCGTGGGCGGCGGTTATCCATATGCGCTCGTCTACTTTGCCAATAACCGGGTCTCGATCGCTTGAAACGCATCGCGCTGCGCGCTGATGCCGGATGGTTTGGACCTCGCCCGCGCCGAGAAAAGCGCGGTTGCTGGCGATATTGTGCGCTGTTGCGGTGGCCGCCTCCCAAGGCGACTGCTCGTAGGTGCTGCCAATGACCCAATGCGCTTCGCCGGGCAGGACGTAGCCGTTACCTACAATGGCGACGCTGAGTCTGGGTGACTGGTCCGGAATAGGCGCTGCAATCCATTCCAGTTGTCCGAATACATCGCCGATCTCTAGAGGCATGGCTGGAGCGAATTGTCGACTCTTGCTCGCGCATGCGATAACGTCCGGCTGACCGACCCCCGCAGAACGGACAAAGTGAATCCGTGGATGCGCCACTAATTTGGTGCACAGCTGTGGCAAGTTGATAATCGCCGAATCTTTAAGTAACAATGCTGAACGTGCCGTTAGGCCAAGTTGTTCGCTCACCGCATAGGCGTCTAGGAACTGCAACCAGGGGTCCTCGGAGTCACCATAAACCTCGTCAATGCGGCGTTGTTTTTCTACTTCTCGAGCATTGAGCGCCAGTTGTGCCGCGCTTATTGGCGCGGCGACATCAGGGCGTGCTAAGTTCGGTCGAGCATGGTGATAGGCGCGCGCCCGAAACTCCGCTGTAGCACTCAGATCACCGAGCAGCCGACAATGCAATGCGCTTGCCTGCATGCGCGAGCCGCCGTGAGCGATGCCGTTGGGGTCGAACAGTTCGACGTTAATGCCCTGACTGGCGAGTTCGCGAGCCACCGCACAGCCGGCGATCCCGGCACCAAAAATTCGTATGTGTCGCGGTACCGGTGGGCGGACGCGCTGGCTTTTGCCGGTATAGACACCCGCCAAGCTCTCACGCTTGCGCGGTCGCTGATCCACTTTACGCATCTCGAAACCCACCTCCGCCAGACCGCGGCGTACCTGACCAGACGCCGTAAAGGTGCATGCGCGGGTGCCTGAAATCGAACTGGCGGCAATAGCGCTGAATATCTCGGGCTCCCACATGGCCGGGTTTTTACGCGGTTCGAAGCCGTCGAGAAACCAAGCATCGATGGGTTGTTGTTGGCGCGCGTTGAGGTCCCGTAAGCCGTTCAATGCGTCGCCGTGATAAATGCTCAGCTGTATACGCCCGTCCGCGAAGCCTCGCCTATGCCAGCCGCTAAGCAGTGGTGGAGCGGCCTTGGCGAGATCTTGAAATAACGGCAGCGGACGCTGTTCGGCGAGCCGGTGCCAATCGGCTGGGGCCAGTGGGTGCGCTTCAAAGGCGATGTAATGTAAGCGCTGTTGTGTGTTTTCCAGTACAGCTTGCGCGCAGAGCACGAAATTAAGGCCGGTACCAAAGCCTAGCTCGGCCACCTGAAGACAATCGCCCAAATCGTCGCGTTGCATCAGCGCGCTGGGTTCAAGAAAGACCCTCTGAAATTCCTCGTGACCGTCTGCACTGTAGTAAATGTCGTTATAGCGTGCTGCAAACGGCTCGTTGTTACGCCAATCTAGGAGCGCTGGTTCGATGCGCTCCGTGTTCACGATATGTCGAGGGTTTCGAAAGGTCGATTGGGGTCGGTGATCCAGCCGCTCCACGAATCTGCATAAAGGGCGGGTTCAGGCAGGCCCGCAATGCGCGCAGCGAGAATATTGTGCGTGGCGGTCACCCCGGAGCCGCAGTAACACACTACGTCTTCGGCCGCTGAAATCGAAGCAAATTGTTCGGCCAATGCCGCTGGTGTTTTGAATTTGCCAGTGGCGTCGAGGTTAGCGTTAAAGGGTAGGCAGACAGCGCTAGGAATATGTCCTGCTACAGCGTCTATGGGTTCCTCTGTGCCAGCGAACCGCTCGTGGCTGCGGGCGTCGACGAGTCGCGGGCGCGTTGCTATTGGTTGCTGGATCGCAGCGAGTACTTGGTCACTGTCGTACAGGCGGGTAAGCGACCGTTGCTGAGTAAAGGCGCTGGGTTCAGGCACTGTTGCCGAACCGGTCTGCAGGGTTTGCGACCACTGCTGGAGACCGCCATCGAGCACGGCTACGTTGGCGTGTCCAAGCCAGCGTAGCATCCACCAAGCACGAGCAGCAAAACAACCACCAGCGTCGTCGTACACAACGATTTGCGCATCGTTACGTAACCCGAGCGCACGCACCTGTTCTAGCCACTGCTTTTGCGTGGGTAATGGGTGGCGTCCATGTTCATTCGGTGCGGTGGACAGCATAGTGTCCAAATTCACATATTGAGCTTGGGCGATATGGCCTTGTTCGAAGACCATTTGCCCCCACCCGGGATCGCCGAGTTTAGCTCGACAATCGAGAATCTGCGCGGTGTGAGCGCATTGAGCCAGTTCATCACTCGAGATCAGCAGTTGCGACATCACGCGCTGGCTCACATTTGATCGACGACGTCTATGCCCAATAAATCCAAGCCTTTTCGCAGGGTAATACCAGCACTGTTCGCAAGACTGAGGCGCCGAGTGCGTTGGTTATTGTCACTGACGAGGATGGGGCATTGTTCGTAGAACGTCGTGAAACGCGTTGCCAGATCATAGAGATATGCGCACAGATAGTGCGGATAACCCTCGTCGACAATTTGCTGCAGTACATCATTAAAACCGGCGATGCATACCGCTAGACGGCGCTCGGATTCATCCTCAGCGACTGTCGCGCGGGGCAGTAGTGTTGGGTCCGCTTCAGACTTTCGTAACACGCTCTGGATTCGACTGTACGCATACTGCAAATAGGGCGCGGTATTGCCATCAAAGCTGAGCATTTGATCCCAATCGAAAACGTAATCGCTGGTTCGATTCTTTGACAGGTCCGAATATTTCACCGCACCCAGCCCAATAACTTTGGCCAGTTTTTTCAACTGCGCGGGGTCGACGTCTGGATTTTTTTCGCGAACCAACGCTGCGGCGCGGCGTTCGGCCTCGTCTAACAGATCGGCGAGTTTTATGATGCCGCCTTGGCGCGTTTTAAAAGGTTTGCCGTCTTTGCCGAGCATGGTGCCGAACGGCATGTGTTCCAGTTGCATCGCCTCGGGCGCGAAACCTGCGGCTCTAGCGACGGCAAAGATTTGTTTGAAATGTAGTGACTGACGGGCATCGACGAAATACAGCACGCGGCTGGCCTTTAGACGATGTGCACGGTGTGATATCGCGGCCAGATCGGTGGTGGCGTAAAGATAGCCGCCATCGGATTTGCGGACGATAACCGGCTGTATTTGACCTTCTTTGTTTTTAAATTGGTCCAGAAAAACACAGTCGGCGCCTTCCGATTTTTGCAGCAGACCCGCGGCATTCAGAGCATCGATAACCTCAGCAAGATCGTCGTTGTAAGCGCTCTCGCCCATAATGTCATCGTCAGTCAGTGTAATGCCTAACCGATCATATATGTGCGCACAGTGCGACATAGACATGTCGATAAAACGCTGCCACTGAGCGAGCGCTGTGGCATCTCCAGATTGCAGTGCCACGACTGCACGGCGGCTGCGCTCACGGAAATCGTCGTCGTCATCAAATCGTTGCTTTGAGGCGCGGTAAAAGTTTTCCAGATCGGCCAGTTCGTCGGATTCGTTGCCCGAGTCCTCTAGATAGGTCAGCAGCATGCCGAATTGAGTGCCCCAGTCGCCGACATGATTTTGCCTGATAACCTTATGGCCTAACGCTTCCAGCACGCGAACGACACTGTCACCGATAATCGTGGTGCGCAGATGGCCAACATGCATTTCCTTTGCCAAGTTCGGAGCAGAATAGTCGACCACGACGGTTTGCGGTTCCGTGCTTGGCGCTATGGCGGCGCTCAGAGCAGGCGCTACAAAGCTAGCCGCCAGAGTAATGTTTATAAAACCAGGGCCGGCGACATCGGTTGCACTGACCATGGCTGAAAAGTCAGGGTCTTGGTTCAGCTTGGCGATGACATCTGCAGCAAGGTCTCGCGGTTTAATTCCTGCGCGCTTGGCCGCAGCCATCACCCCGTTGGCCTGATAGTCGCCAAACTCAGGCCGGCTGGCCGCCTGAATTAATGCTGGGCTCGCTATGCCCAGTTCCGCAAAGGCAGCTTCGATATGCTGGGTCAGCAGCGCTTTTATATGCATAAAAATCGTTAGGACTAGTCGAGGGTACGTACCTGATCCGCCTGTACGCCCTTATCGTGATTGACGACAACAAATGAAACCGCTTGACCGTCTCTTAGATTGGCACGCTGACCTTCGCCACTGCCCACAATGCAACGCTGGTGCACGAATATCTCGTCGCCGGATTCGCGCACAATAAAGCCATAGCCTTTGGTGCGATTAAACCACTTCACAGTGCCGTTTTCGCTCGGTCCGCTCGCGGGTGTGTCTTTGCGCCCATTCGCAGCATCGGCCCTGACCGAGCCGCTCGCGTTGCTCTTGTCAGTGTTTCTGGAACTGTTACGGCCCCGTCGTTCATTGCTATTTTGGCCCTTGGTAGCTCGATTGCCACGCGTGTTCCGATTGTCGTTTCTGGAGTTATTGCGCTTTCTTTTGGGCGCCGAGTCCGAAGCGGCCAGCCGCGCGTTAAATAGACCGTTAACAAGCAAGGCAACTGACACAGCCACCATAAGCGCTAGATTATTGTCTTGCTGAGGAAAAAATTTGCTTATGGTTTCCACCACGATGTAGGTAAGCAAGAGGGCGCTGGCTAAAGCGATAAGAAGTGTACGCATAAAAATAGGCTAGTCAGTAAAAACGGCGATTGTAACTCAATCGCGTAATGGATGGGTGGCTACGCGGGCTTTATAACAACTCGGTAGCGAGTATGACGATCGATTCCTCCGGTACCGCGACCATGCCCATGCGCATGTGGGTGTCGACGAGTTCGATCGATTCGATCACCTCTAGACCATCGACAACTCTGCCAAAGACGCTATAGCCGGGACTATCCTGTTGGGGATCGAGGTGGGGATTATCCCGAACGTTTATAAAGAACTGGGTGTCTGCCGAATCCGGATCCTCTAAACGCGCCATAGCAAGAGTGAAGCGTTTGTTTTTTAGTCCATTAAACGATTCATTTTCGACGCGATTTTCGCTGGATTTATAATTCAGGTCACTGTCATAGCCGCCCGCTTGAATCATGAAATTTGGAATAACACGATGGAAAACTAAACCCACATAGAACTCTTCTTCCACCAGATTCAGAAAGTTAGCGACATGCTTTGGCGCCAACTTAGGCAGCAATTCGATTTCGATAGCGCCCTTCGTGGTTACCAGACTGACGCGTGGGTTGTCTTGAGCATGAGCAAGGCCATTGAGGCCGAGGATGATTGCAAAAATCGTAATGATGTTGCGAGCGGCAGGGCCGAGTGGTGACAGCAGGTGCATTAGGCAATCCTCGTGGCGTTATCGAGTATGGCGACATAGGCCGCCACGGTATCACTAAAGCTGTTAGTCAATGCTTCACAGATAATGGCGTGGCCGATGGAAACCTCAGCAAGGCCCGGTAAATCTGCAAACAGCGGCAAATTTTGTTGATCCAGATCATGACCGGCATTTATGCCTAGGCCTGCTTTCAGTGCCGCCTCGGCGGCCTCAGCGAATTGCCGGTAGCAGTCTTGAGTCCGCGCGTCATCGGGCCCGTATTGCCAGAACGTTTGTGCGTAGGGACCCGTATAAAACTCGACCCGATCAGCGCCGTGGTCAGCTGCCGCTGACATCTGTTCGATGACTGGATCCATGAACAAGCTGACGCGCGCACCAGCGCGTTTGCACTGGGCAATGTGTTTGCGCAGCCGTGGCTGCTCTTGAGATAAATCCCAGCCGTGATCAGAGGTAAGTTGATCATCGCTGTCGGGCACTAATGTCGCCTGAGCCGGTTGCGCTGCGGTTATCAATTCGATAAATCCCGGGTAGCCGTCGCTAGTTGCTGCAGCCTCTGGATTGCCTTCGATGTTGAATTCGATGTCTGGATAGTCCTGCTGTAGCAGCGTCGCCAGCTCGGGAACGTCGCTGGCGCGAATATGCCGTTGGTCGGGGCGCGGATGTACGGTAATACCGCTGGCGCCGGCCGCGATGGCCTTTCGAGCAAATTCAATGACGCTTGGTCGCTGACCCTCTCTGGAGTTTCGCAGCAGCGCAATTTTGTTTAAGTTGACACTAAGTGCAGTCATTTGCCGCCTCAGGAATCTTTACGTTCCGATTTTTCTATAGCGGCGTCAGATAACGCGCCGGTCGCTATGAGGTAGCCTACGGTAATAACGATGAACAACAACTGCAGCCCCATAAGTCCTGCGAACTTGAAGGTGACCCAGACGTCCATAGAAAAATTTTCGGCCACCCACAAATTCAATCCAGCACAGCTCAAAAACGCGATGGACCAGCCATAGGTCAGTCGGCTCCAGTTGGCGTCGCTAAGTTCCATGGCCTTACCCAGCAGCTTCTGCAATAAGAAAACTTTGTTAAACCACAAGGATCCCAACAACGTTGCGGCGAACAGGCTGTAGATTATGGTGGGTTTCCATTGAATGAAGGCCTCATCGCGCACGATCAGGGTCAGGCCGCCGAGCACCATGCTGACCCAAAAGGTGACTTTCAGCTCGTTACCGATGGGTTTGCCAAGCAGCTTGTAGGCTGCGACCTGCGCAGCTACGCCGATCATTAGAACCGCGGTTGCAATAAAGATGTCGCCGCTTAAAAAATATGCGATAAGGAAGGCGAAGACCGCAGCGTAGTCTATAAGTTGTTGCATGTGGCTGATCCAAATGAGTCGGCGCATGGTAGAGGAATTTGCGCCGGCGATCACCCAAGATCCGCATCGGAGACACTTATGACTCAGCGACTAGATGTTCATCCTACCCATCCTCAAGCGCGCCTATTGAAAGTTGCCGCCGAAGCATTGCATCGAGGTGAATTAATTGCCTACCCGAGTGACACCACTTACGCCCTAGCGTGTCATGTGGGCGACAAAGCGGCGACGGAAAAGCTTATCCAGCTTCGTCAGCTCGCAAAAAATCACCAATTTACGCTGGCGTGTCGCGACCTCAGCGAACTGAGTACTTATGCGCGGGTGGAAAACTCGGACTACCGACTACTTAAGCGCAATACGCCGGGACCTTTCACATTTATTTTGCAGGCCAGTAAGGGTGTGCCTAAAAGACTGGTACATCCGAAGAAACGCACGATTGGTTTGCACATCCCGGATCACCCGGTGGCACAGGGGCTGCTGGACGTACTGGAGGAGCCTATGCTCACCAGTACTCTGCGTTTACCCGGCGACGATAGGTGTCTGCAAGAGGGCGACGAGATCATGGCGCGGCTAAAAAACCAGATTGCGGTGCTGCTGGATAGCGGCACCTGTGGGGTAGCGCCGTCGACGGTCGTAGATCTGACCGAAGGTGATGTGGAGATTGTGCGTCAGGGGGTTGGGGAACTGGTTTAGTGGTGCCTGGGTTGTTTTGGCTGCGGAAACTTCTGCCATCCAACCGCAGCAGGCTTTACAATGGTCGCGCGAGTTGGAGCGGCGATGTTTGCAAGCTAGGGTGCGCGCAGCCATAAGCGCCCTGGATGACGGCATTCGCGCGGTTTAGTGCCCGACTCATGAGTACGTGCGCAGGAGCATAAGTATGGACCTAGAGATTGACACTCAAGCGCCTGCGCAGGCATCGACTCAAAATCATCTCAAGCAGGCGCGGCAGCAGGACCAAGAGACGATCGCGTGGGTGGCCGGCGAGTCGGTTAAGCAGCTGCCCACCGACCTATATATACCCCCAGAAGCTCTAGAGGTGTTTTTAGACACCTTCGAAGGCCCGCTGGATTTGCTGTTGTATCTGATCCGGCGTCAGAACCTAAATATCCTAGATGTCAAAGTGGCGGTGATTACCGCCCAGTACATGGAATACATTGATCTGATGCAGGCTCTGGAATTGGAGCTGGCCGGTGAATACCTGCTGATGGCCGCCATGCTCGCAGAAATCAAATCGCGGATGTTATTGCCGCGACCGGAAGCAGAGGATGAAGAAGACGATCCGCGAGCGGAGCTTATTCGTCGCCTGCAGGAATACGAACAAATTAAAACTGGCGCCGAGCGACTCGACGATATACCTCGAGTGGAACGCGAGCTATTTGTCGCGGCAGCTAATAAACCCCAACTCGTGCGTCAGTATGCAGATCCTGATGTGGATTTTCGTGAAGTTTTGCTGGCGATGGCTCATGTCTTGCGCCGAGCTGAAATGTTCACCGAACACGAAATCCAGTTGGAGCCGCTATCCGTGCGAGAGCGTATGGGCAATATTCTCAATCGGGTAAAGCTAAGCGGCGACTTTGTGCCCTTTCAAGAGTTGTTTACGGCTGCAGAGGGGCGGCTCGGTGTGGTGGTAACGTTCCTAGCAATAATGGAGCTGGTTCGCGAGTCGTTGTTGGAATTTCAGCAAGCCGAGGACTTCGCACCGATTCATGTGCGCGCGGGTACCGGCGCTGTGCAAGGCGGTCCTATGGCCGATTTTGCGGCGATTGATGCCCAATACTCCGGTCGGGATGCGGCAACTGAGGAGAACAGGTCGTGAGCGCAGAAGTTGAAGAATTAGTGGCAGAAAAAGTCACCCAGATTGTTGAGGCGGCGCTGCTTGCGGCCGAAGGACCGGTAACTGTGGATGGTCTGTTCAAGCTCTTTCGCGATGGTGAGCTGGGCGCGGAAGAAGGCCGCAAGAAGGTGCGTCAAGCGCTTAAAGATCTGCAATCAAAAAATGCCGAAAGAGGTATCGAACTGGTACAGGTGGCCTCTGGCTATAGATTTCAGGCGCGGCAGGATCTCAGCCCATGGGTTAGTCGGCTATGGGACGAAAAGCCGCCGCGTTATACCCGCGCATTACTCGAAACCCTGGCCATTGTTGTGTACAAGCAGCCTGTGAGCCGTGGCGATATCGAGCAGATCCGCGGCGTTAGCGTAAGCCAGAACATCATGCGCACGCTGTTGGAGCGTGAATGGATAAAAGTGGTTGGACAGCGCGAAGCGCCTGGCCGGCCTGCGATCTACGGTACGACTAAAGCGTTTCTTGATTATTTTGGCGTGCGCAGTTTGGACCAGCTGCCGCCGCTAGACGAAATACGTGAAATGATCGAGCCGGTTATTGCGGCGGAAAAAGCGGCAGCTGAAGCAGCAGCGAATGAGGTCGCTAATAACGCTACCGGGCGGGAAGACGGAGACACAGCCAATTTCGACACAGCTGCGATCGACACCGCTACCCCCGAGGGCTCCGAACCTCTCACAACAGCAGATCGGGATTCAGCTTCAGATGCGCTCGATGGCGAGCCTGAGCAACCAGCTGTTGCGCCCGCGCAGGACCAGTAGCGTGGCTTCTCAGCAGTTCAACCCAGAGCACAGTGACGGCGAAAAACTGCAAAAAGTTTTGGCCGCGCAGGGTCTTGGATCGCGTCGTCAAATGGAAAAGTGGATTACTGAGGGTCGGGTTAGGGTGAATGGTGCGCCCGCGCACTTAGGTCAGCGGGTGTCGGCCCAAGATCAACTCGAAGTCGACGGCCAGTCGCTTGCTGGGCGACGGGTCAGTGCGCCGCAAATTTTGTTGCTGAATAAGGCCGGAGGCACGGTCTGCAGCCGCCGCGATCCGGAAAAACGACCTACTATTTTTGATCAGTTGCCGCGGCTGCGCGAGAGTCGTTGGATAACCGTGGGGCGCTTGGATATGGCCACCACGGGTTTGTTGTTGCTGACCAACGACGGCGAACTTGCGCATAAGCTCATGCACCCCTCCACTGGCATGGATCGAGAATATGCTGTACGCATTAATCGCAAGCTCGACGACGATGCCGTGCGACAGCTGCTTAGCGGCGTGGTGGTAGAAGGTGAACAAATGCGGTTTTCAGACGTACGTTACTACAATGGTAGCGACAACAATTTTTGGTACCACGTGGCCTTGATGGAGGGCAAGAACCGAGAGGTGCGGCGATTGTTTGACGCCGTGGGAGCTGCGGTCAGCAGACTCAAACGGGTGCGCTACGGACCGGTTATCTTGCCCTCGTGGCTAACGGTAGGGCACTGGGCCTCTATGCAGCTGGATGATCTACGACGCCTGTATAAGTTGCTGCGCATGCCTGCGGCCACGGGCGCTGAAGCGCAAGCGGCGCAGCGGCTCAAACGCTCAAAAGTCGCTAAAACCAGTTGTTTAGTGCCTTACCCGGATTTACCTGAGCGCTGATTAAGACAGCCAAGATCGCGCATCCAATTGCGCACCTGTAGCGGGCAGGGGCTGCGAGATATGACCGGGCAATAAGCTCCCTGCCAATAAAAATAAAAACAGACTCATATGGGTTTCGGGGATTGGTAAGGTTTGCGGATCTTCTAACGGGTACGCTTCGCGACGCATGGCGGTGCGGGTTCCGCCAGGGTTGACGCTGTAGACGCGTATGTTGCCGGCGATTTCCGTCTCGTCGGCAAGGATCTGGTTGAGTCCCTCGAGTGCAAATTTTGAAGCGGAATAAGCACCCCAATAGGCTCGGCCTTGCAGGCCAACACTGGAAGAAACATGGATAACGCAGCTGGGGTCACCCTGATCGAGCAAATGGAATAGACCCTGATTGAGCATAAAGACTGCGTTCACATTAGTCTGCATCACGGTTTGCCATTGTTCTGCTGGGTAGTGCACTAAGGGAATCTTAGGCCCAAGCATGGAGGCGTTGTGCACCAATCCCTGCAAACTGCCATAGTGGTCGCTGATAGACTCGGCTAGCGCGCTCACGGTATCGGTATCCAGCCGCGCCAAGTCACAGGGCACGATCACCGGGTCCGTCTGGGTGTGCTGCTTGATCCAGTCGAACGCGGTTTCCAGCTTGGCGCGAGTGCGCCCGAGTAAGATGACATCGGCGCCGAAGCACGCCAGAGACTTGGCTAGCGCTTTACCAATGCCGTCCCCCGCGCCAGTGACCACGATACGTTTATCCGCCAAGCTGTCTGGGGTCAGCGCGTCCTGTAGAAACGCCGGCCAGTTTGATATTTGAGCGTGCAGTTCCGGGTAATGTTCTATGGCGGTAGTGGACATAAGCTGTCTTTTTCAGGCGGGCTTGCGCGCGTGCACGATATAGTTAGTGCTGGTGTCTTTATTCAGGCGGCAGCTTCGGGTCAGTGGATTGTAGTGCATACCGCTGATGTCCAACACATCGAGCCCGGCGTCGCGCAGTGCTTGGGCGAGCTCGCTGGGCTTAATGAATTTGCTGTAGTCATGGGTGCCGCGCGGTAAAATGTTTAATACGTACTCCGCGCCCAAGATCAACATGACATAAGACTTCGGATTGCGGTTAATGGTGGAAAAAAATAAGTCGCCTCCGGGCTGCGCCAGCTCAGCACAAGCTTTGACTGTGTCTGGGTAGGCGGTGACGTGTTCGAGCATCTCCATACAGGTGACTGTTCTAAATTGTCCTGCACGGGTTTCGGCCAATTGTTCGGCAGTGGTCTCTTGGTATTTGACATCCACGCCGGTCTCTAAGGCATGCAGCTTTGCGACCCCGAGTGCTTTACCCGCCATGTCGACGCCTAGCGTGTCGGCGCCGCTTGCGGCCATCGATTCGCTGAGAATGCCGCCGCCACAGCCGATATCAACAGTCTGGCCCGTGCTCAGATCGGTGCGCTGGCGGATGTAGTCAAGCCGCGCAGGGTTGATGTCGTGCAGCGGTTTGAAGTCGCCATTTGGGTCCCACCAGCGGTGTGCCAGTGCGTCAAACTTTTCAATTTCAGGTGCGTCGACGTTCGCTTCGGATTGCATATATCTCTCTGATCCTCGGGGGTTTGCAAGCGTGCTGGAAGGCTAGCTGAGTTGCAGTTGCCAGCGCCGGGCCTTACGACACAGCTCGTCTGTATTTATCTTGTTTAATCGCCCGTCAGCGACCAATGTGGTCCCGGCAACCATGACAGTGGTGACCGCTGAGCCGCTATTATTGTGCACAAGACTTGCGAAAGGATCGTGAACGGGCGCCATACCGGGTTGTTGAGTATTTATCGCAATAATGTCGGCGCTTTTACCAACCTCCAGTGATCCAATGTCCCGATCCAGCCCGAGCGCCCGAGCGCCGTTTATTGTGGCCATTTTCAAAACATCACTGGCCTGGCCCTGAGTCGGATCTGCTTGGGTATGTTTTGCGAGCAAAGCAGCGAGGCGCAGTTCGGCAAATAAATCCTGAGTGTTATTTGATGCTGCCCCGTCGGTACCCAGGGCGACCGTGACATCTTGGGCCTGTAGTTCAGCGACCGGGCAGGTGCCGCTGGCGAGCTGCATGTTGGACGTTGGGCAGTGCACAACGCTCGTTTTCGCTGCAGCGACCATCTGCAGTTCCGTGTCGGTCAGTTGTGTCATATGTACCGCTTGCAGACGCGGTCCGAGCAGCCCTGTGTCGCGCAATAAGTGCACGTAGCCGTGCCCCAGTTGCTCATTGGCGTGTGTCACTTCGCGGCGGGTTTCGTGCAGGTGGATTTGCACGGCTGCGTCCAATTCGTCTGCGTACATCGCGATTTGGTTCAGATGTTTATGGTTGACGGTGTATGGGCTGTGTGGCCCAAATGCGACGTTAATCAGCGGGTGATGCCTGTACTCGTCATACAGCGCCATAGTTTTGTGTACAGCGTCATCTGCGTCGCGGCTCCACAGGGTTGCAAAGTCGATTATGGGCGCAGCGATTTGGCAGCGCATACCCGTTTGATGAGCAACTCGAGCCACGGTTTCTGGGAAAAAATACATGTCAGCGAACGTCGTAGTCCCCGACATCAGCATCTCGGCTATGCTCAGTTCGGTGCCCAAAGCGACCGCCTGAGCGTCCATGTTTTTTGCCTCAAAAGGCCATATTGCATCATTTAGCCATTCCTGCAGAGCCAGACCGGCACCGATCCCGCGCATCAAACTCATGGCCGCGTGACCGTGGGCGTTGACCAGCCCCGGCATTAGGATCTGATCCTGCAGATGGGTGTGCACGCAATCGGGGTGTCGTGCCAGCAATTCATTGGTTGCTGCCAGCTCGATAATGCGGCCGTCGTGCACCGCAATACCGTGGTCGGGCAGTACGACGTTGTGTGGCGCGATGGGCAGTACCCAGGTAGCGCTGAGGAGAAATTCTGGGGCTTGCATGGCGGCAGTATAGCGTCCCGTGGAATCGCGGTCTTGGTTCTATTGAACGCCCTCGCGAGCCCAGAGAGCGCTTGAGTTAGGGTCATTCTAGGGCGAAAAAAAGCCCCGCATGTGGTAGCCTTTGCGGCTTAATTTGCTCTTCGTTGATCCAGTTTTATGTCCGACACGTTGCCCCCTGATTTGCCTCCCGACAGTCGCGATATTTCTCCGGTAAACATCGAGGAGGAGCTGCGACAGTCCTACTTAGATTACGCGATGAGCGTCATCGTTGGGCGCGCGTTACCCGACGTGCGAGATGGTCTCAAGCCCGTACATAAACGAGCGTTGTTCGCCATGAATGAGCTGAATAACGTCCATAATCGCCCTTATGTTAAGTCTGCTCGTGTGGTTGGCGACGTCATTGGTAAGTACCATCCGCACGGTGATAACGCGGTTTATGAGACCGTAGTACGTATGGCCCAAGATTTCTCCATGCGTTACCTTTTGGTCGACGGTCAGGGGAATTTTGGATCCATTGACGCCGACCCGCCCGCTGCGATGCGCTACACCGAAGTGCGCATGGCGAAAATGGCCTCCGAACTGTTGGCGGATCTCGATAAAGACACCGTAGATTTCGTCAATAACTACGACGACACCCTGACCATGCCAGAAGTACTGCCCACTCGGGTGCCGAACTTACTGGTCAACGGCAGTTCAGGCATTGCCGTGGGTATGGCCACCAACATCCCGCCGCACAACCTGACCGAAGTGATCAACGCCTGTCTGCAGATGCTGGAGCAGCCGGAGATTACAGTGGACGAGCTCATGGAACATATCCAAGGGCCAGATTTTCCGACCGGCGCCATGATCAATGGCCGTGCCGGAATCGTGCAGGCGTATCGAACGGGTCGCGGCAAGATTTACGTGCGTGCTAAAGCAGATGTTGAAACCGATAAATCCGGTCGTGATCGCATCGTTATTACGGAAATCCCCTATCAACTGAATAAAGCGCGTTTGATCGAAAAAATCGCCGAGTTGGTAAAAGAAAAGCGCATAGAAGGGATCACGGAATTGCGCGACGAATCCGATAAGGATGGCTTGCGTGTCGTTATCGAGCTGCGTCGTGGCGAAGCTGGCGAAGTAGTACTCAACAATCTTTACACCCAAACCCAGTTGCAAACGGTCTTCGGTATTAACTGCGTAGCCTTAGTCGATGGCCAGCCTAAGCTGCTGAACTTGAAGGAAATGTTGGGCGCCTTTCTACAGCATCGTAAAGAAGTGGTTACGCGTCGGACCTTATACTTGCTGCGACGGGCTCGCCAGCGCGGCCATATTTTAGAAGGTCAAGCGGTGGCTCTGGCGAACATCGATGCCGTTATTGAGCTGATCAAGAATTCGCCCTCTGCTGCGGAGGCGCGCGAAGCGCTGATTGAAAAGCGTTGGCACGCGCCGGCGCTGTTTGAGTTGCTTGAACGGGTGGGTAGTGACGCTTGTCGACCCGAGTCTTTGAGCGCAGATTTTGGTTTCACCGACGACTTGTACCGGCTGACGGATGAGCAAGCTCAGGCGATTTTGGAAATTCGCCTGCACCGCCTAACCGCTATGGAGCAGAGCAAGCTCATGGAGGATTATCAGGGCGTGCTCGACGAAATCGCCGACCTACTGGATATCCTCGGTTCATACGAACGCATGATCAGCGTTATTCGCGGCGAACTGGAAGACATTCGCAGCACTTATGGCGACGAACGGCGCACTGAGATCATGGCCAGCCAACAAGATTTATCTGACGAAGATCTTATTACTGAAGAAGAACTTGTGGTGACGATTTCCCATCAAGGCTATGCAAAGACTCAGCCATTGGATACCTATCAGGCGCAACGACGGGGTGGCCGTGGCAAGGCAGCTACGTCGGTTAAAGACGAAGACTTTGTTGAACACTTAGTGATCACTAATTCTCACAATTCACTGTTGTGTTTTTCCAATTTAGGCAAAGTTTATTGGTTGCGGGTATTCCAAATTCCTCAGGGCAGTCGTGGTGCCAAAGGCCGGCCCATGGTCAACTTGTTGCCCTTGGACAGCGAAGAGCGCATCACCGCGGTATTGCCCATTGCCGAATACACCAGTGATCATTTTGTGTTCATGGCCACGGCCAACGGCACAGTTAAAAAGACGCCGTTAGAACAATTTTCGCGTCCGCGCCCAAGCGGCCTTATCGCGTTAGATCTTGAAGAAGGCAATACGCTCATTGGCGCGGCCATCACTAACGGCAGCAGCGACGTAATGTTGTGTTCAAGCGCGGGCAAAGCCGCGCGCTTCAAAGAATCAGATGTGCGCGCGATGGGGCGTTCCGCCAAAGGCGTGCGCGGTATTCGTTTGGGCGGGCAGCAGCGTGTGATCTCACTGATTATTCCCGAGGAGGATGGATACTTACTGACCGCCAGCGAAAATGGCTTTGGTAAGCGCACGCCGCTGGCAGATTTCCCGATGCGCGGGCGCGGCGCTCAGGGCGTTATTGCCATGCAAACCAGCGAGCGTAACGGACAGTTGGTCAGCGCAGTGCAAGTGTTCAGCGGTGACGAATTGATGTTGATCTCTAACACCGGCACCTTGGTGCGCACTGATTCAGACGGCGTGTCCATTGTGGGTCGCAATACTCAAGGTGTGCGCCTGATTAATTTGAAAGAAGATGAAGTGCTCAACAGCGTTGAACGTATTGCCGAACACGTGCTCGACCAGGCCGGCGAAGAAGACGGACCAACTGACGGTGCGGAACAACCGGCCAGTGATAGTCCCACGGAAGCGGACGACTAAGGTTGTCGATGACAAAGTGTCCAGCTGAGCATGGTAAGGCCCCGTGTTGGCTCCCTAAAAACTAGAATCTTGGAGATAACAGTGCATCGCAGCTACAACTTTTCTGCCGGACCTGCGGCCCTGCCGACCAGTGTTTTGCAACAGGCCGCAGAGGAAATGCTCGACTACCAAGGCAGCGGTATGTCGGTCATGGAGATGAGCCATCGTAGTGCCATATTCGTCGATATTGCGGCCCGCGCCGAAGCCGACTTACGTGAACTTTTGGGTATTTCTGCTGACTACCACGTGTTGTTTTTGCAAGGTGGAGCGACAGGTCAGTTTGCGGGCATTCCGCTAAACCTTACTGAACCTAGTGACACCATAGATTTTATCGATACGGGTGCGTGGTCAAAAAAAGCGATCAAAGAGGCGACGAAGTATTGCCAAGTGAACGTCGCGGCCAGCAGCAGTGATAGCAACTACGATCATATTCCGGACCCGGCAAGTTGGCAGTTGTCTGCCGATGCTAAATTGCTCCATGTGTGTTCTAACGAAACCATTGGTGGGGTTCAGTTTAAACAGTTTCCGCAAAGCGACTGCCCGCTGGTGGCAGATATGTCGTCGGACATCCTGTCGCGCCCAGTGGATGTGAACCAGTTTGGCCTGATCTATGCCGGGGCGCAAAAGAACATCGGCCCCGCCGGATTAACCGTGATTATCGTGCGTAAGGATCTGTGTGGCAGCGCGCGCGGCGAAACGCCGACGTTTCTAGATTACGCAGTACAAGCCGATGCCGATTCTATGTCGAATACGCCGCCCACTTACGGGTGGTATCTGGCTGGATTGGTGTTTGCCTGGGCTAAAGCACAGGGGGGTTTGCAGGCGATCGCCGAACAAAATGAGGCCAAAGCGAAATTGCTCTACGACACGATAAATGACAGCGATTTCTACACGGCGCCGGTACACGAAGCCGTGCGCTCGAGCATGAACGTACCATTTACCCTAGCCGATGCGGAACTCGACAAAGCATTTTTAAGCGGCGCAGAAGCGCGGGGATTGTTTAATCTTAAGGGTCACCGCAGCGTTGGCGGCATGCGTGCAAGCATCTACAACGCAGTGCCTATGGCCGCGGTAGAATCGTTGGTGAGTTTCATGAGCGAATTTGAAAATGACCACGGATGATGACGCACTAGAGCCGCTGCGGCAGCGTATTGATGCCATCGATCAGCAACTGTTGAAGTTGTTCAATGAGCGTGCCCAATGTGCGCTGGAGGTGGGCGAAATCAAACAGGGCCAGCCTACGCAAGAGGCCCCCGTGTTTTACCGGCCCGAACGCGAAGCGCAAATATTGCGGCGGCTCCAAGGGGACAATGCGGGACCTCTGGCTGATCAGGATGTTGCGGGCCTTTTCCGCGAGATTATTTCCTGCTGTTTGAACCTCGAGCAGCCGCTCACAGTGGCGTATTTTGGCCCCGCGGGTACTTATACGGAAGCCGCAGCGGTTAAGCAGTTTGGGCATTTCGCCAATACCAAACCCATGGCTTCAATAGACGAAGTGTTCCGCGAGGTAGAATCCCAGGCAGTACACTACGGCGTAGTACCGGTGGAAAATTCCACCGAAGGCATGGTCAACCATACATTGGATTGTTTTCTCAGCAGCAAGCTGCGCATCTGCGCGGAGGTTGAGTTATCGATTCATCATGCCCTCATGCGGCTGGAATCGGCGGATGGTGAGATTCGTGAAATTCGCTCTCATGCTCAGAGTTTGGCTCAGTGCCGAGGATGGCTCGACCAGCATTACCCAGGGGTACCGCGGGTGGTGGTGGCGAGCAATGCGGAAGCCGCTCGCCAAGCTTCCGAGGACTCGAGTGTTGCCGCCATAGCCGGTGAGATGGCGGCGGACCGCTACCAACTGCAGATGCTGTCTACGCGTATTGAAGACCACCCAGATAATAAAACGCGCTTTTTGGTGTTGGGTCTGCAAAACGTCGGACCCAGTGGCAGCGACAAGACCTCCATTTTGGTGTCCGTGCGTAACGAACCGGGCGCATTGTTGCGGGTGCTGGAACCTTTCCAGCGCTTTGATATCAGTTTGTCGCGAATCGAGACCCGGCCAGCGCGTTCTGGTGATTGGTCCTATGTCTTCTTTATCGACTTTGACGGCCATCAAACCGACCCTAATGCTACAAGCGTGATCGAAGCCGTCGGCGAAGTGGCGCTGGAAGTGCGTTGCCTGGGGTCTTATCCAAAAACGGTGGTGCCCGCATGACCGACAACGTCAATCAGCGCATCGCCGCCTTACAGCCCTACAAACCCGGCAAACCCATTGATGAGTTGGCTCGAGAACTGGGCATCAACGACATCGTCAAACTCGCCAGTAACGAAAATCCGCTAGGCCCCAGCCAGGCGGTTAGGGAGGCCATTGCCGCGGCGAGCCAGGAGTTGCCACGCTATCCGGACGGTAGCGGTTTTGAGCTGAAGCAGGCTCTCGCCCAGCGGTTACGAGTGGATACCGCACAAATTACCCTAGGTAACGGGTCCAACGATGTATTGGATCTTATTGCGCGCGTAGCCTTAGAGCCGGGCAGCGAAGCCATAATTGCTGAGCATAGTTTTGTGGTTTACCGGCTTGCCGTAACCTGTTGCGGTGGCGATCTGGTAACCGTGCCGGCTACGGATTATGGCGCTGATTTAACGGCAATGCTGGCGGCCGTCACCGAGCGCACGCGGTTGGTGTTTCTGGCTAATCCGAACAATCCTACCGGTACCTGGGTGACCGCCGCAGCGATAGAAAATTTCTTACAGCACCTCCCAGAAACCGTATGGGTGGTGCTAGACGAGGCCTATTTTGAATACGTTGATGAAGCGGAATACGGCAATGGTCTAGCGTTACTCGACAAATACCCGAATCTCATCGTCACGCGAACGTTTTCGAAGATTTACGGTTTAGCTTCTGTGCGTCTTGGTTTCAGTGTCAGCAGCGCCAAGTTTGCCGACTTACTCAACCGCGCGCGTCAGCCGTTTAATGTCAATGGCTTAGCCATGGCGGCGGGATTGGCCGCACTTGCCGACGACGACTACGTGCAGCGCAGCTGTGCGATGAATCGACAGGGCATGGCGCAGATTACCGAGGGACTGACAGCTCAGGGTTACCCCTACATTCCGTCGGTGGGCAATTTTGTCGCCTTCGACAGCGGTCGGTCTGGTGTCGAGGTGTTCGACGCGCTGTTGCAGCAGGGCGTAATCGTGCGCCCGATCGCGGAGTATGGACTGCCCAATCATGTGCGTGTCAGCATTGGTTTGCCTATTGAGAACGATCGGTTTTTAGCGGCACTTTCAGCCCTAGGGCAAAGCTGACATGGCGATTCGCAACCTCGTGGTCGTCGGGGTTGGTTTGATCGGCGGTTCATTAGCAGCGGCTGTGCGGGCGAAAGGCCTCGCTCAGCGCATCACCGGCATAGAGCCTAATCCCCAGTCGGCGAGCTATGCGTTAGCGCAGGGTTTAGTCGACGATATTGTTGATGAACTGCCTGTCGATGCCGACTTCTGTGCTTTGTGTGTGCCGAGCGATCTGGTCGGGGAGTGGGTGCTTAAACTCGCGGACCATGCTGCCACAGTGATAGACGTCGGCAGCGTTAAAGGCCCGATTGTTGAGGCAGTCCAAGCGGCGCCTTCCCCGGTTACAAATTTTATCCCTTGTCACCCCATCAGCGGCTCTGAGAAAAGTGGCCCAAGTGCGGCTGATGCACAATTGTTCGAAAGCTGCGCGGTCGTGCTGACACCGTTGCCCCAGACAGATGAGCAAAAGCTCGCTCAGGCCCGGGAATTGTGGCAGCAGCTTGGCACCCAGATTTATCTGATGTCCCCTGCAGAACACGATCAGGCGTTGGCGGTGACCAGTCATTTACCTCATCTTTTGGCGTTTGCCTTCATGCAGCAGGTGAGCGACGTGCACACCCCCCTCACGGGCGGCGGCTTTCGTGACTTTACCCGCATAGCGGGTGCCAACCCCGAACTGTGGTGGCGCATTCTGCGTTTGAATAAGCGGTCGGTCATGGACAGCGCGGAGCGATTCGTTGGAGACCTAGGTGCAATCATCGAAGCCATTGAGCACGATAACAGTGCGCAGGGTCTGGCGCAGTTGCGCCACGCCGCTGAGAAAAAAGCCGCTGAGAAAAAACATGAATAATTCAGTGCCGGTGCTGGCCATTGATGGCCCCAGCGGGTCGGGAAAAGGTACGCTGGCCGCCTGGATGGCGGCTGAACTCGGTTGGCACCTGCTGGATTCTGGCGCTTTGTACCGCATCGTCGCGGCTATGGCGGTGCGCAGGCGTCTGGACATCGATCGAGAGCCGAGTATGCGCGCGCTCGCAGAATCGCTGCGTATCGCCTTTCCTAATGGACGAGTGCTGGTCGATGATCTAGATCTGACCGACGAAATTCGTACCGAAGATATGGGCGTACTTGCCTCCCGAGTGGCGGCGTTGCCAGCGGTTCGTACGGCAATTTTAGCGGTGCAACGGGACTTCGCCCAAGCGCCAGGGTTGGTGGCTGATGGGCGCGATATGGGCACGGTGGTATTTCCACACGCGGGGCTTAAAATTTTTCTCGATGCAAGTGCGGAGGCGCGAGCGGAGCGACGTTATAACCAGTTGAAAAACAAAGGTTTGAGTGTTAGTTTGCGCGACCTTCTCGAGCAGATCCAAGAACGTGATGCACGAGATAGAGAACGTGCAACAGCGCCGTTGCAAGCGGCACATGATGCGATGCTAATCGACAGCACCCAAATGACAATACAAGAGGTGTGTTCAACGGTTATGCAGGCAGCGAAGCAGCAGCTGTTATAAGACGGTTGCAGAAGCGAGGCGGCCATTGGGGAAGGAATCTCGCGATTGTTCAGCAGTCGCGGACCACCACTGAACCACGCGACTAATCGCATCGTCGATAGGGCACTGTGCACATAACATTAACGAACCAACGGAGAGACGGCTGCGCACATTGTCGTTTTAACTCGCCTTTGCTGCCACGCCGACCACATATATGAGCGAATCTTTTGCCGACCTATTTGAAGAAAGTTTACAAACCATCGAGATGGCGCCGGGGTCCATCGTAACCGGCACGGTGGTCGACATCGATGACGATTGGGTCATCGTTCACGCAGGCCTCAAATCAGAAGGGGTCATTCCTAAGAATCAATTCCTTAACGAACAAGGCGAGTGCGTACTTAGCATCGGAGATCAGGTAAAGGTCGCCATGGAAGTCGTCGACGACGGCTTCGGAGAGACCCGCCTGTCGCGCGAAAAAGCGCGTCGCGCAGAGTCTTGGCAGCAACTGGAAGAAGCCAGCGAAAACAGCGAAGTGGTTGTGGGCGTTATCAACGGTAAAGTGAAAGGTGGGTTCACCGTTGACGTTAACGATATTCGCGCGTTCTTGCCTGGGTCATTGGTAGATATTCGTCCCTTGCGCGAAACCGCGCACTTAGAGGGCAAGCCGCTGGAATTTAAAGTCATAAAGCTCGATCAAAAGCGCAATAACGTGGTGGTCTCGCGACGTGCGGTGCTCGAGGAAGAAAACAGTCACGAACGCGATGCGCTGTTGGCGTCCATGCAAGAGGGGCAAGACGTTAAAGGCATTGTTAAGAACCTCACCGACTATGGTGCGTTCGTCGACCTTGGCGGCGTCGATGGGCTGCTGCACATCACTGATATGGCGTGGAAGCGCATTCGTCACCCCAGTGAAATGGTTAATGTGGGCGACGAAGTCGATGTGCGTGTGCTTAAATTCGACCGCGAAAAGAACCGCGTCAGCTTAGGCATGAAACAACTGGGTGAGGATCCTTGGGTCGATATCATTCGTCGTTACCCAGAGGGCGCGCGGGTTACCGCTACGGTCACCAATCTAACCGACTATGGATGCTTTGCCGAAATCGAATCCGGGGTTGAAGGCTTGGTGCACGTGTCCGAAATGGATTGGACCAATAAAAATATTCACCCGTCGAAAGTGGTTTCAGTGGGCGATGAAACCGAAGTTATGGTTTTGGACATAGATGAAGAGCGACGTCGCATTTCTCTGGGCATCAAGCAATGCCGTCCCAACCCGTGGGAAGAGTTCAGCACCAGCCACGGTAAGAACGAGAAGATCACCGGTAATATTAAGTCAATTACGGACTTTGGCATCTTCATCGGCTTAGACGGTGGCATCGACGGACTCGTGCATCTTTCTGACATTTCTTGGAACGAGCCCGGTGAAACTGCGGTACGCCGTTATTCCAAGGGCGAGGAAGTGGAAACCATCATCTTGTCTGTGGATCCAGAACGCGAGCGCATCTCGCTGGGCATCAAGCAGTTGGATCAGGACCCGTTCACCGATTACACCGCAGTGAACGACCGCGGGACTATCGTTAAGGGTAAAGTCATCGAAACCGATGTTAAAGAAGTGGTCGTTGAACTGGCGCCAGATGTAACCGGGATCATGCGGGCTGCTGAGATCAGTGTGGATCGAGTGGAAGACGCGCGTTCGGCGCTGTCAGTGGACGAAGAGGTCGAAGTTAAGATCATCAATGTTGACCGCAAGAACCGCACCATTGGTTTGTCCATCAAGGCGAAGGACGAGGAAGAAGAGCGTCAGGCCGTGCGAGATCACCAGAAGCAGGAGAGCGACCGTTCTGGGCCTGCAACCCTTGGCGATCTGATCAAAGCGCAGATGAACCAAGGCGAAGACGAGGAATAAGGCTTAGCAATCGGAGCAAAGCGCGGGGTTAGGTGATGACAGACATCAGCATGACCAAATCGGAGTTGATTGAACGCATCGTTGCGGCGCAGGCGCGATCCTCCAGTGCGCAGCTTAATAGCAAGGATGTTGAGTTCGCGGTCAAAACGATGTTGGAGCAGATGTCTCAGGCCTTGGCATCTGGAGACCGCATAGAAATCCGCGGCTTCGGCAGCTTCTCACTGCATTACCGCGCGCCCCGTATAGGGCGCAATCCGAAAACCGGCGAGTCTGTGGGTCTGGCGGGCAAACACGTACCGCATTTCAAACCGGGGAAAGAGTTGCGTGATCGGGTCAACGCCTCGCTGCACGCAGGCGAG
>DEBN01000102.1:17962-24272 GCA_002348825.1 Gammaproteobacteria bacterium UBA2955 | reverse complement strand
CCCAGCAAGGTTCGGGGTTGGCTCCAGCGGACGCTGCCCAAGACAAGCTATAACGTCGCTGCAAAAGCGCCGAAAAAGAAGTGAACGGACTTAAATCCATCGCATTTTTCCTGGCGCTGGCGACTGCCTTCCTATTCGCTGCCCTCGCGGTGAATCAAGAGCAAGTGGCGCTTACCTTCGCGGTGTGGCAGACGCCTTTTACCTTGAGCATTTTCTGGTGGCTGCTGGCTGCCTTGGTGATCGGGATATTGCTCGGTGCGCTTTATGGCAGTTGGTTGAATGTGCGGTACCGTTTCGCCAATCGACGTCTGCGCAAAGCGCTGGACCGGGCCGAACAGCGCTTGCTGCAACAATCCACAGACAACTCTTAAGCTGCTGTACAGTAAAAGCGCACAGGCGATCGAGCAACCCGCTGCTTGGCGCAGATCGGCCGAACACTAAGCTGGTGAGACATCGAAAATAGGAGATGTTTCATGCAAAACCGCAATTCACATCACAGCGCAAACTCAAAGTGTAGCGCTCTCGCTACTAGGCTGTTGTGCAACCAAAGGCGTTTAGGATGGATCGCCGGTATGCTGATAGTTGCGCAATTCAGCACGAGCCTGCAGGCCACAGAAACGCGAGATGCCGCTATTGGAGCTCGAACGCAGATCGTGCACCTCAACACCGCAACCGTTGACGAACTGGTCGAGGGGTTGGTCGGTGTCGGGCAAAGCCGGGCCGAAGCCATAGTAGCGTACCGGCAGCGAGTAGGAGACTTCCGCAACGACGACGAACTGTCTCAGGTCAGAGGTATCGGCCCGCATGTGTTAAAGGCAAACAAAGCGCGGATTTCCTATGCGCCCAGCGTGCGCGGGGCGGCAGCTGACGAGCGGCGGATAAAGCCGGGTACACAAAACGAAAGACAATAGCTAACGTCTGCCAACTCTGGTGCGGTATAAAAACCCTGGCGGCACAGCCGCTGCGGGACAGTGCTGCAGAACTTAAAATGCCATGCCGTTAATCTTTATAGCCGCGTTATTACGACAACCCTGTTTTGGCGCTATAGTTAAGCGGAATGAGGCTTAGAGGGGTGCCGCATGAATAGAGTTTGGACACCAATATGTACGCGCGTGGGAATCGATGTGCCGATATTCGGATTTGCTCACGATGTGCACGTGGTTGCGGCTATTACCAATGCGGGTGGCTATGGCGTCTATGGCGCAACAAGGCGTTTTCCCCACGAGATCAAAGCAGAGCTGAAGCAAATACGCGCTCTTGTGGGCGACAAGCCCTTCGGCGTGGATTTGGTGCTGCCGCCGGGCATGCCCACCCATAACTCCCGCGAGGCCATAGAGGCAGAGATCCCTCAGGCGCACAAAGACTTTGTGAAACAACTCACCGAACGCTATGCGGTACCGGAAGCAACTGAACCGGGCATGCGTACCCGCTTCATTCGCTCAACAGAAATTGAGCAAGAACAGATCCGTGTGATCATGGAATCCGATGTCGATATGATGGCCTGCGGCATTGGTGCGCCAGCAGATGTGATTGAAGAGGCCAAAGACCGCGGCAAAATCACTCTGGCTTTAATTGGCAGCCCGCATCATGTGCCCCGAGCCTTGCAGGCCGGTGTCGAGATCATCGTTGCTCAAGGCTACGACGCAGGCGCGCATACGGGCCCTATTGGTACGTATTCATTGGTGCCACAAATAGTGGACGCCGCCGGCGATGTGCCAGTGCTGGTGGCCGGAGGGGTCGCTACCGGACGCCATGTTGCGGCAGCGTTGGCCATGGGCGGTCAGGGTGTTTGGCTGGGCACTGCGTGGTTATTGTCCACGGAACACCAAGAGCACATGCACCCAGTGAACGTCGCCAAATTGCAACAGGCGGGCAGTGCCGATACCGTGATCACCCGCTCCGAAAGCGGCAAACCCTTTCGTCAGGTACGCACCGGTTGGAGCCAAGCGTGGGAAGCCGAAGACGCGCCGCAACCGCTGAAAATGCCCCTGCAGGACGTGCTTGTGGGCGACTTGCTTGGCGCCATCGAAGAACACGATATCGAGCCTTTGATCCATTCCGGAGCGGGGCAGAGCATCGGCTACTTTGACGAGGTGCAGCCGGTTGCTCAGATCATGGATGACTTGGTCGGCGAAGCGAGCAGGGTGCTGCAGCACCAACAACAGTTTCTGCGCGCCGTAGGCCCTAAATAAGCGGCACTCGATACAGCCGTAGTTAAAAGCGACCATGCCTTCGACCCTAATAACTCAAACCGCCGCCGCAACCCGGCTCGGCAATGCACCGGCGCGCTTTGTGGCGGCGTTAATCGGCGTAACGATGCTGGTGGGATGCGGCGGTTTAAACCTCGAACCGCAACCCATTCGGCCGACCAACTTATCGGGCACCTGGCAATTGGATACGGAGGCGTCAGACAGTGCCAACGCGCTGCGAAATAAACCATCGCGCAGCGTGCGGCCGAACCGTTCGATACGCGAAGAAATTCAGCGAATCAGCCGCGGTTCCGGATTGGCGTTTATTGCTCAGGACATTCAGGTGCTGAAAGCTAAACGCCTAAAGATTGAGCAGGGCGATGACTCCATGGGCGTGCAGCACTGGCCGGGGGTATACCGCGATGTGACCTGGGGTCAGCGTGAGCGAGGCTTGTGGCGCGTGTACGCGGGTTGGGAACTCAGCGATCTATTGATTCAATCCAGCGCCGACGACATGCGGGTGCTGGAGCGCTATCAGCTGGTAAACAGTGATGAAATGCGGGTAACAATCATCGTAACCGCAGACGGCCAAACCAAAGAATTGCAGCGGCTTTTCCGCCGTACAAGCCTGCCTCTATAGGCGCAAGCGCCGCTCAACGTGGAGGCAGCGGTGACACGAGAGTATTGCAATTGGGCTGCACGGCATTAAACTGTCGGCCTCGTTTGAGCGCTGCAGGATCAACTCAGCACAAGTTCAGACGACCACTCCGCCTTAGCTCAGTTGGTAGAGCAGCTGACTGTTAATCAGCGGGTCGCTGGTTCGAGCCCAGCAGGCGGAGCCATTTTCTCCATTATAATCAGTAGTTTAAGATTCATAGAACTTAACAACCGACTCAAAACGGGGCACACCCGACACTACCCTGTGTCCCGTTCCAACTCGACAACCCGTGTCGGGCCGCGTCGATATAGATCGATTGCAGTCAGCTTGCCGCCGCGTCCGCTAAGGCCTAACCCCAGCAGGCGGAGCGGTGCTCAACAACGAGGTAGATAGGTTCGGCCTTTGGTACCGGTACTGCGCCCTCGCCCGTTTGTTGCCAGCCTAAGTTTCCATATCCTCTCGCAACGATACAGACGCAGAACCCTCGAGTGTCGTAACATGACGGGTTTGAGGAAGGAGTAATAGATACCTTGGAACTAATCCTTATTCGACACGGCCTGCCAGAACGGGTCGAAACACAAGACGGCACACCAGCGGATCCGCCTTTGTCCGAAACGGGACACGAGCAGGCCCGGCGTATGGCCGATTGGCTGCAAGACACTGCTATAGATTTTCTTTACTCAAGCCCGATGCGGCGTGCAGTGGAAACAGCCGCTCCGCTCTCTCAGAGCAAGTCGCTGACGCCGCAGTTGCGCGAGGGTGTTGCGGAATTCGACCGCAAAGCAAGCCACTACATTCCTGTGGAGCAGCTCAAACAAGACGACTATGAAAGCTGGCAACGGCTGATGCGGGGCGAGACCGCTGGCGTCGACTTTGATCGGTTTGCGGACGAGGTGGTCAGTACGCTGAACGAAATCATTAGCGGGCATCGTGGACAGACCGTTGCGGTGACCTGCCACGGTGGGGTGATCAATGCATGGACAGCTCATGTGTTGGGGATGCCGCAACGGATGTTTTTTAATCCCGATTACACCAGCATCAGCCGTTACATGATTGCCAGTTCAGGTGAGCGTACGATCATCACTGTAAATGAGCATACGCATCTCAAGGGACTGGGATCCAACCGCCTCTGACCATGCTGGCGGTTTGCGGTTTTGCTGAATCAGTGTTGGTTTTAGGATGTTGGCCACCTACTTTGAGCCAGCGCCGCAGCGAACGCCCGAACCGCTGGGGTAGGTGCATTTTTTGCCACGGTCACCAATGCCATAGAGACCTCCACTCCGGTATCAAAGCGCGCGATGCTTAAATCCGCTGGCGTGCGCACGCGGCTTGTGCGCGCCACCAATGAGCGGGGCGCAAGGGCTATGGCATCACTGCTGGCCGCCAGTGTTAAACAGGCCGACAGGCTGTTGAGTTTGTACCGCGGAAACACCGGCGGATTGCTTTTGGTCGCCAGATTTTCGAACAACTTGTTTTCGTTGAAATAGCGGCTGGGTAACGCTAGCGGATAACTGAGCAGGGTGGCCTGGTCTTGGGTACCGCTTGCCGGGTGGTCATGGCGGTGAACGTACACCAAGTGTTCCGTATGCAAAGGTTGTAGCCGCAGTGACGCAGCGTACGGAGAGCTTTGAAAGTTTGCTTCGTCGCCGATGGCCGCATCGCACAATCCTGTGGCGAGATCTTTGTAGATGTCTGAACCGCCTACCACTACTTCAACGTCCAGATTCGGGTGGCTATCGGCGAGGTTTGCGAGCGCGCCTGCCACCAGTGTTTCAGCCGCTAGGGCGATGGCGCTTACCCGTATTGCCCCCATTTCGCCGGCGGCCAAAAGCTGCGCTTCTTGGTGGAACGCGTTGTTTGCCTGTAGGGCGTTTTCTGCGGTGGAGATAAGCGCACGCGCGCTGTCGGTAGGTTCTACCGCTCGGGTGGTGCGATCGAATAACCGTAAACCGGTATTGTGTTCTAACAGCTGCACACGCTTGGTCACAGAGCTTTGGCTGACCCCTAATTCGTCGGCTGCGGCGCGAAAGCTGCGGTGGTGGAATACGGCAACAAAATTTTGCAATAGGCGTTCATCATTCATAGCTGTTCGTTTGCGATTAATTCCGAATTAAGAACAATAAACCAAAACTAATTCTTTAAAATACTGCTCTGCAAATCCTCGGCAAGGGCGAAAGAGTGAACAATCAGGTCGAAAACAGCCGCATGTTTAAGCGCGGTAGTGCTTTGGGCTATTTGGAGGATGAAGACCGCTTCCTCACGGCGCGCGCCGACCCGGAATTCAGTTTTGGGGTCATCGGTTGCGGCATGATGGGCCAAGAGCACATCTACAACGCCTTACTGGTGGGTCGCGCAAAAATCGGCGGGCTGTATGATCCGGCCGCCAAGAGTATAGACGCGGCAACGCGTTTGATCGCGCGAAACGGCCAGCAAGAGGCGCCGAGGATTTATGCTTCGCTGGCGCAGGCCGTTGCAGATCCAGATACTGATGCTCTGATTATCGCCACACCTAACTACACCCACATCGACGTTGTGCGTACTGTGGTTGGGTCCAACAAAGCATTGTTCGTGGAGAAGCCGATAGCCACCACCGTCGCCGACGCGTTCGAGGTGTGTCAGCTTGCCGCGGCTCACAGCCAGCCGGTGCGCTTTGGTCTGCAGTATCGCTATAAGTCTGTTTATGCCGAGGCGCTTACTGAAGTCTTCGAGCGTCGCAGTGTCGGGCGGGTACACAGCGTCAACATGCTCGAGCATCGCTTCCCGTTTTTAGACAAAGTACAGCAATGGAATAAGTTCAGTGCCTACACCGGCGGCACGTTGGTGGAGAAGTGCTGCCACTATTTCGACTTAATGAATTTGTTTGCTGGAGGTAATCCCCGACAGGTATTTGCCGTGGGCAATCAGGCAGTGAATTTTCATAACTTTGTTTATGACAATAAAAAAGCCGATGGCCTGGACCAGGCGCAGTTATCTATTCAATACGACAACGGCGTAATCGGGGGCTTTTCGCTGTGTATGTTTACCCCCGGCACTCGAGAGGAATTAGTGGTCTGCGGTGATGCGGGTCGGGTGCACGCCAGCGAAAGTGCTCGACTTGGTGAGGCCAACGAAAATCGCTTGGAGGTTTGGCGTGGTGAAAATGCTGCGTCGTCGGTTCGCGCGCCAGAATATCCGTCATATATCACCAAGGCGGGTCATCACGGCTCGACGTTTTTCGAGCATCTAAGTTTTGTGGATGAACTGTCCGGCGGTGTGGTGTCTGGTCCGAATTTGGCGGATGGGCTTTGGTCGGTGGCGGTTGGCGCTGCTGCGCAATTGTCTATCGAGCGCGGTGCCGCAGTGGATGTGGCGGAAGTGTTGCCCGCAGGCTTTGATCCTGCGCACTGGGTTAAAACGAATTTTCAGGAAGATTAAGTTATGACGAATTTGGTGGATCAAACGCAACGGGCACTGGGCAACAACG
>DEBN01000102.1:11398-17544 GCA_002348825.1 Gammaproteobacteria bacterium UBA2955 | reverse complement strand
TTGGCGCACGGTATGAACCTGATCGACACCGCAGATGTCTATGGCCTGGACTGGGGCGGCACGGCATTTGGTTCGGCTGAAGAATTGTTAGGTGAGGTGCTCAAAGACGCGCCGGGCTTGCGCGACCAGATGGTGCTGGCGTCTAAGGGCGGCATTATTCCCGGCGTGCCTTACGACTCCGCCAATCTAGAGCAAGCCTGCAACGATTCGCTGCGGCGGCTTGGGGTGGAGTGTCTGGATTTGTATCAGATTCATCGGCCGGACATGCTCACCCACCCAGAAGAAACCGCGCGGGTGCTGCAGCGCCTGAAAGACAGCGGCAAGGTTCGTGCGTTTGGGGTATCCAACTACACCACCGATCAAACCAGCGCGCTTATGGCGTATCTGCCCGGTGAGATTATCAGTCAGCAACTGCAATATTCGGCACTGCACTTAGACCCACTGTTCGACGGTACTTTTGATCAATGTATGCAACATCAACAGACCCTTCTGGTTTGGAGTCCCTTGGCAGGCGGTCGACTGGGTGACCCAAGTACCATGCCGGATGGCTTGGTCTCGGTTCTGCAGACTCTGGCCGAGCGCGAGGGTGTCGACCTGCCCACCATCGGTTTGGCCTTTGTGCTGGCGCATCCCGCGCGACCGGTGGCGCTGTTGGGGAGCTTGAACCTAGAGCGCCTTACACTCGCGCAACAGGCGTTGCGCGTACAGCTTGATCGCGCCGACGTGTATCAAGTTATCCAAGCAGCCATGGGAGAGTCGTTGCCATGAGCGTTGAAGTCAGCTGGTTTTCGGCGTTGTGCGATGACGACTATCGTTACTTGGGCGTTCACGAACCCGACCTCAAATCGTCGTGGGCCCATTGCAGCGCCATTACCACAACAGCTGACCGTCTGGGTTACGACAGCATCTTGTTGCCGTCTGGTTATCAGTTGGGGATCGACTCGGTGGCTTTTGCGGGTGGTATTGCACCGATAACTGAGCAAATACGCTTGTTGGTGGCGGTACGGTGTGGCGAACTGTGGGTTCCACAGCAGGCTCGGCAATTGGCCACGCTGGATCAAATGCTCGGAGGACGCCTGGCCGTCAATATCATCTCATCGGACATTCCTGGCGAAACCATGGCGTCTGAGCCGCGTTACCAAAGAACCCGAGAAACCATGGTGGCTCTGCGGCAACTCTTAAACGGCGAATCGGTGGCGATGCAGGGTGAATTCCTCAATCTTGAAGTCGATCCGCCCAATGCGCGCACGGTGAGTGGCAACAGCCCGCTGTTTTATTTCGGTGGGCTGTCCGAACCCGCGCGGGATGTTGCGGCGGAGTGTTCGGATGTTTTTCTAATGTGGCCCGGTACGCTGCCGGAGGTGGACTCAATACTAATGGATATGCGCCAACGCGCAGCAAGCTACAACAGGATACTTAAGTATGGATATCGCGTACATGTGATTGTGCGCGAAACGGAAAATGCCGCCATTGATGCGTCTCGCGAACTGATTTCAAAGTTAGACGCCACAGAAGGCGAGCGCATTCGGGCCCAGTCATTAGACAGTACCTCTGTAGGCGTGCGCGCTCAGGGCATGTTGCGAGAGGGCGCGGACGCAGACGGATTTGCTGAAGCAAACCTGTGGACGGGTATTGGTCGAGCGCGCAGCGGTTGCGGTGCCGCCATTGTCGGTGATCCAGACCAAGTGCTGAACAAACTGAAACAGTATATGGGTTTAGGCATCGAGGCGTTTATCTTGTCCGGCTATCCGCACGAAGCAGAATGCGACCTGTTCGCGCGGTATGTGCTGCCGGAACTCGAACACGGGGTGCTGGGATAGCAATCCCCCGCTTAGAACTAGACTTCCATAACAGCGGTGGCTTCGATTTCCACCAACAGCGGTTTCATAACCAAGGCAGAGACGCCCACCATAGTGGAAGCCGGCTGGTTTGGTTGGGTTAAATATTTCGCCTTTGCGGCTTGCACCGCCTTGCTGCGGGTGCTGTCCAAATCCACAACGTAGGTATTAATTTTGATTAAATCGGCCGCCGTTGCGCCTGCGCTCTCCAGTTCGCGAATCACGTTTTGGTGAGCTATATCCACCTGCTCTTCAAAGGTTTCGCCGACTTTACCGTCGGCGTAACCGACCTGACCCGAGACTAGGATGGTTTTAACACCCCCGTGGGTGTAGGTGACGGTATTGGTGAAACCCATAGGGTGGGGGTTAATAAATTCTTTGGTCAGCATGGCTGGTCTCCCGCTTGGATGAGGTTGTGCGAACGCCGCGTATTATTGCTAAGGTTTGGGGTCGAATGCGATCACTTTGAATGAGCGCGTAGTGTTTATTCATTGTCGGAAACGCGACCCAGATTAGGCTTGTCCGTGTTACCGATCGACGAGCTACAGAATTTTTCGGAGCAGCCATGCGTTGGAATTTCGCTTTGTTGTTTTTGCTAGGCATGCTCCTGAGTGGCTGTGTGCTGAGCACCACATCGAGAATGCCAAAAGGGGAGTATATCTCGCTATCTGGTACCCCGGTGTTGATTGAGAAAACACATCGCTTTGATCCGCTAACGGCAGACACTGATATTTCTGCATGCCGCGATGGTTCTGAGCGGGTCACGGTGATGCAAAATCGCGTTATAAAAATTACCGGCGGCTCTACAGCGGTTTTTTTCGGTGCGATGGCGCTGTCGGCGGCAGCCACCGGAGGGCTGTTAGCGCCTTTGTTGGTCGGGTCTGCCAGCTCGATTGCGGCGACTGGCGGTCTGTTATTTCTAACCGCTGATGCCACCGACGAATTTCGCGAATTTTCAAGGTTAGAGCATTGTTTAGAGGAAAAAGGCTACAACGTGTTGCTGTACAAGGCGCGAAAGTCAGCACCAGCGCCTTAACCCCATTCTGTTGTTCGCCGTGCCCTGGAAAAAATTGCATCGCGCAGCGACGTACTAAGGAACCGATATGAAGATTTTGGCGATTGGCGGTAGTGGTGGTATGGGTCGGTTTGCGGTCGCTGCGGCCCAGCATTTCGATCATGTAGAGCAGATTGTGGTCGCCGATCTGAATGCAGACAGTGCACACAGTTTCGCGTCGCAAATGAACCACAAGGTCAGCGCAATGCACTTAGACGTTGCCGATGCAGATGCGCTGCAAAATGCGATGTCGGGTATCGATGTGGTGGTAAACACCTGCGGCCCTTTTTATCGATTTGGCGTGCCTGTATTGCAGGCGGCGATTGATGCCCAGTGTCACTACTTAGACATCTGCGATGACTGGGAACCGACGGTCGCAATGCTTGAATTGGATCAGGCCGCCAAAGCCGCTGGAATTTGCGCCACGGTGGGTCTGGGTGCAAGTCCGGGGGTGTCGAATTTATTGGCGTTAATGGCCATGCAGGAATTGGACTCCGTCGTTACGGTCTATACCGGCTGGGATGTGGGTGGGGCCAAGCCCGAGGCGGAATCTTCGCAACAGGGAACAAATGCGGCGATGCTGCACGGGGTCGAGCAAATGACCGGTTCGGTGCGGGTTTATCGGCGAGGCGCGGTGGAAATGACCAAACCGTTGGCGCCGGTATCGGTAAGTTATCCTGGGCTACCGATCTTTACCGGGCATATTTTTGGTCATCCTGAGGCGATTACATTTCCTCACAACTACCCGCAACTGCAGGAATCGCTCAACCTGGCCCACGGTGGTGGCGTTGATTCATGGCAACTCAAAACCATTATGAAGCTGGTGGACTGGGGCTTAATCAGCAGGGTGCGGGCGGCCGCCCTGTTGACCTGGATTGAACGCAATTCGGAGGTTGGCGTGCAGGAAGAGGACTCCGATACGCCGCCCGCTATGTACGGCCTTGCGATCGGCAGCAAGAATGACCAGCCGGCGTCGGTGGGTGTGTCGTTTATGAGTGGTACCACAGAGGAAGCCGGCAACGCCGCAATAGGTATGGGCGCAATCACCGGCATACCCCTGGCCTGTGGCATTAAGTTTCTAGCAGAAGGTACTTTGCGCGAGCCCGGCGTATTCTCGCCTGAAGCCGGACACATAGAGCCACGACAATTTTTGTCCGAAGTCCTGGCGCAATTAGGCGAGGTGTCGGGCCTCGTGGATAGCGGCTTCAACGACCATGTAACGATTTCGCGTTCATGGTGATTAATCGCGCATTGGGAGAGAATAGCGGGGCGAAGGCGTAACCTTCGCAAACCGCATTACGTTGCGCACGCTTACGTTCGACAATCCATCGGATAAATACGCAGACAGGTAACAGGTAAGGAAGAGACATCATGGCCACCCATCCACTTAGCCCGCTCACGGTAGCAGAGATCGAACAGGGCGCCGCTTTGGTCGCAGCGCAACTGGGCGAGCAGGCGACGTTTTCATCGGTAAATTTGTTAGAGCCAGAAAAAGCCAAAGTGCTGGCCCACCAGCCGGGCGATTCGGTGGAGCGCGAACTACGCTTTGTCGGCTATGACTATCCCGGGGAAGGGCAACGGGACGGCGGTTTTGAGGGTATTGTCAATCTGCAGACCGAAGCAGTCGCGATCCACCGCATAGAGACGGGGCATGCCGCCATCGGGCTGGCTGATTTTGTGACCGCGGTTACCATTACCAAGGCCGATTCGGGTTGGCAGGACGCTATGCGCGCGCGCGGCGTTACCGACTTTGATTTGGTGCAAATCGATCCTTGGCCCACCGGCGGCTACCAGCATCCAAGCATTCCGCAAGGCCATCGGGTACATCGAGCCATCAGCTTTGTCAAAGAGGATCCCACCGACAATGCTTACGCGCGTCCCGTGCAGGGTCTTATTGCGCACGTCGACTTGACCGCTGGTAAAGTGGCGTATTTAGAAGATCACGGCGTGGTGCCGTTGCCGGCCCAAGGTGCGCGCTACGACGCCGCGAGTCAGCCGCATTTTCGTGACAGCTTGCGGCCAATTGATATCACGCAACCCGAAGGCGCTTCATTTCAGGTAGACGGTCACGCGGTTCAATGGGAGGGCTTTAACTTTCGCGTCTCGATACACCCGACCAATGGCCTGGTATTGCACCAACTGAGCTATCAGGACGGTGACGAGAATCGCTCGATTTTGTACCGCGCGGCGCTGTCGGAAATGGTTGTGCCGTATGGCGACACGGACCCGATGCACAATTGGAAGCATGTATTTGACGCCGGTGAGGCGAATATAGGCTCGTTGACCAACTCACTGACTCTAGGGTGCGACTGCCTCGGCGAGATTTATTACTTTGACCACAATGTTGTGAATTGGAACGGTACCGCCCGCACCATCGAAAATGCCATCTGCATGCATGAAGAAGACTATGGAATTTTGTGGAAACATCATGACGGGTTGACCCAATCCACAGAGGTACGCCGATCGCGCCGTCTGGTTGTGAGCGCGGTGCACACTGTAGGCAATTATGAATATGGTTTCTTTTGGTACCTGTATCTCGACGGTACTATTCAGATGGAGGTGAAGCTGACAGGTATTATCGGCGTCAGCGCTGTCGAAGATGGCGGTGAGCGACCGGACGTGGCCCCGCTGGTCGCGCCCAATGTCACCTCGCCTATTCATCAGCACCTGTTTTGTTTCCGCCTAGATTTCAATATCGACGGCCTCGAAAACAGTGTCTACGAGGTAGAGGCGGAGCCATTGCCTGTAGATGAGGATAATCCTCATGGCAGCGCCTTTCGCGCCAAAACCACCCTGTTAGAAAGCGAGCAGCAGGCCCAGCGGGACTGCTATCCGCAACGCTCGAGATACTGGAAGGTGGTGAATCCGAAACGCCAGAATGGTCTTGGTAAACCGGTGGCCTGGAAGTTGTTGCCCGCCGCGACGCCGACCCTATTAGCGGACGAAAATTCGGTCATGGCGAAGCGCGCTGGTTTTGCACGGCATAACCTGTGGGTGACAAAGTTTGAGGAAGGCGCGTTTAATGCTGCAGGGGATTATCCGAATCTACTGAACGAGGGTGGCGAAGGGTTGCCAAAGTGGATCGAGCAAGACCGCAAGATCGAGGCCGAAGACTTGGTGGTGTGGCACACCACCGGGGTGACCCACATGCCGCGACCAGAAGATTGGCCGATCATGCCCGTTGAATATTGCGGCTTCTCGCTGATGCCGGTGGGCTTCTTCGACCGCAACCCGACGCTGGACGTGCCGCCGTC
>DEBN01000102.1:0-11017 GCA_002348825.1 Gammaproteobacteria bacterium UBA2955 | reverse complement strand
TCAGGTCAGAACAGTCGCAGTCGCGAGCCCCGTGGCGTCGGGGTTTTGCGGTTCTCGGGTAGTTCGCATATTCGCTCCATGTGGGTCGTGCTGCCATCGGCGTACTCCCAGACCAGTTGTTCGCCGCGCAGATAGCGGCGCACCACTACCGGCCCCCAACCAAACGCTCGGAAGTTCAATACACCATTATTCCAGAACATCCCTGCGGAGGTGCGCGGGCAATATTCTTGCTCGCCCATGATGAACACCACGTTGCCCTCGGTGTCGTCGGTGTTATAGCCGCCGCTACTGTTTGGCCCCGAGTCGTGAATCAGGCCGCTGCTGGTGATAACTACTCTAGCGCCGCATTGCTCGACGCGCTCTATATGGCCGACTTTGCCACTGACGCCAAGCCACAGGCCGCGGATGTCAGCTGCACCTGCAGGGAGTGGCTCGGTACACTGTTGCAGTATGGGCAATGGGAAGTGGTTGTAACTGCAGCCGGGTGTATTGCCCTTGGCGATGTCTTTTGCCAACGGACCGCTGCCATCGAGTATCGGCAGCGCACAATAATTCACCGTGCTGCCGTCACCGGCGAGAGTTGAGGGATCCGTGGCCAACGGTGGGCGGGTCGAAAAAAAAACGAACCATAGTGCGCCGATGAGCATAAGCGCAGTCGCTGCAGTTGCTTTTATTGCGATGCGCTTTAGCTTAATAACGGTACACCATTTTGTTATTCCCCTAACGCTTTGCTTTCGTCAGAAACCGGGCCGGACAATAAACCGACGATGGCGTCCACTAAACTGTATAGAAATTGTTGTGATTGTTTACCGCTAAACGCGTTTTTCTGGCGGGCTTGGTGATACATGGATGCGGAGCATAAGCGTATAGCCGCTTCCATGCGGCGTTCGAAGTCGGCGCCCTTAAGATGCGGCAGTGCAAGCCGTAGCAGCTCGTCTGTTTGGATGCCGCTCGCGCCACCGCCGCCGTGGCGTCGTACCATGGGCAATAACGACGTTTCCGACAACATCAACTGATGGCCAAACGCTTTTATATAGCGATGGTAGTCAGGGTTTTCGCGTGCTAGAGAAAAAGCTGGATACACCATCAACATGCAAATTTCGCGCAGTGTTGGACGTTCGCTCTTAGCGAACAGAGCCTCAATGAGTTCGGCGCGTCTGTTATGGGTTTGCTCGGAACGCGCCAGTACGATAGCGTCGATCAAGCCCCTTAGATTGGTGAAATGATACTGCAGCGCGGACTGATTCTTTTGCTCAGCGGCCGCAACAATGTCGCTGATTGAGACATTCTCCATACCGTGCTTTGCAATAAGGTGTTCTGCTGCGCGCATTAATGCGCTTTTGGTTGCATTGCTGCGGGCTTGACGGTTGTCGCTGTTTTTTTTAGCTGCTGTCATGTCTTTGTGCCTATGGCTGTATAAACGCGCGCACTTTGACGGCTCTGACGCCGAGCCAACTTTTAGTATACTTAAGGGCGGCATTAATTTACGCCAATTACTTTAGCTTAAGGAGTCGTTTGCACATGCAACAGTCGCTGAAATTAGCTGCCCTGGTCTTGGTGTTGTTGGTCATTCATCCGGTTTCTGCGGACACAGCGAATGCTTCCCTCACGGTGTTGAAATCGCCCACCTGCGGGTGTTGCGTAAAATGGATGGACCATCTCCATGATTACGGCTTTACCACAGTCGTGGAAGAGCCGCAGGATCTGGCTGATCGCAAAGCGCAGCTCGGCATTGGTCTAAGGTACCGATCCTGCCATACCGGAATATCCGAGGACGGGTATGTGTTCGAAGGCCATGTGCCGAGCAAATTTATTCGTGCGTTCCTAGCGGCACCGCCAAAAGGCAGTCTTGGTTTGAGTGTTCCGGGTATGCCCGTGGGAAGTCCCGGCATGGAGGTGGGTGATCGCTTTATGCAGTATCAGGTGTTGCTGTTAAACGAAGACGGCTCCAGCGAGGTATATGCTGAGATTGTGTCGGCAGCGGACCAATTCGGCGAGGAAGACCAAAAAACTCAGGCCAGCAGCGAATAAAAACTAAAGTCTAAACACTGTAGAAGAACAATTTGAGGGAGAGAGATAAGTGAACACCACAGCCCATAACTTTGATCCGCAGGCCCTAGCGCGCAAATACCAGGAAGAACGCGATAAGCGAATACGCGCCGACGGTAATGATCAATATCAAGAGGTGACAGGTGATTTCGCCTACTTTGTAGAGGATCCTTACATCGAGCAAGTTCTCGAACGCGATGCGATTGAGGAAGAGGTGGAGATTGTCATTATAGGTGGCGGTTTCGGTGGCATGCTGGCTGCGGCCAGATTGCATGAGGCGGGCTTTGAAGATTTTCGGATTATTGAAAAAGGTGGCGACTTTGGCGGTACGTGGTATTGGAACCGCTATCCTGGAGCCTCCTGCGATATCGAGTCTTACGTCTACTTGCCGCTGCTTGAGAAAACGGGTTTTGTGCCTCAGCAGAAATATACCAATGCGTCTGAAACACTCGAGTACTGCAGCATAATCGCGGAGAAGTATCGGTTACATGAACGGTCGATGTTGCAGACCCTGGTTACCTCGACCGATTGGAATGAAGAGCTTGGCCGTTGGGTTGTGTCCACGAACCGCCACGACAAGATCAAAGCGCGGTATATTGTGCATTCGAATGGGCCGCTGAATCGTCCGAAATTGCCAGCGATCAGAGGAATTAACGATTTCGCCGGGCACACGTTCCATACCAGCCGCTGGGATTACAGTTACACTGGGGGTGACGCTCAAGGGGGATTAACTGGCCTAGCGGACAAACGGGTGGCGATTATTGGTACCGGCGCAACAGCCGTACAGTGTGTGCCGCACGTCGGTGCTGCGGCGCAGGAGCTCTACGTTTTTCAGCGCACGCCCTCCTCTATTGATGTGCGAAACAACCAAGCCACGGACCCCAATTGGATGGCCACCCAAGCACCGGGTTGGCAAGACGAGCGACGACGCAACTTTGAATCCATCATGACTGGTGCGCCAGTGAAAGAAGATCTTGTCGCCGATGGTTGGACGGAGGCGTTTCGCCTATTGTTTGGCAGTCTGCGCGACAAAGCGCCCTCCAAATTGCGCATGGCTATGTGGGCGGCGACTGCGTTCGGCTCTAAAGACTTTTATAAGCAGGGTTTAAAAACCTATTTGACGAACAAAGCGACCGACTTTATGAATCTGGCGCAAGAGATGGAACTTGCGGACTATCGGAAGATGGAGCAGGTGCGCGCTCGAGCAGATGAGGTAGTGGAAGACCCAGAGACCGCCGAGGCGTTGAAACCATACTATCGACAGTTTTGTAAGCGGCCCTGTTTTCACGATGAGTACCTGCCCACGTTCAATCGGCCCAACGTGACCTTAGTCAACACCGATGGCAAAGGTCTGGATCTGATCACTAAGAACGGGATTGTGTTCGACGGCAAAGAATATGCCGTGGACTGCATTATTTTCGCCACCGGGTTTGAGGTGGGCACAGACTATTCGCGCCGCGCGGGGTATCAAATCAACGGCGTAGACGGGCTGTCTATCTCCGAGAAATGGGCGGATGGGTTGTCGACCTACCATGGTATGCACGTGCGGGGTTTCCCTAACTCGTTCTTTTTCGGTCCCGCACAATCCGGCTTTACCGCGACGTATACGTATTCGCTTGACGAGCAGAGTGTGCATCTTGCGCACATTTTGGGCAGGCTCAAAGAGCAGGGTGCCCGCCGCATTGAAGCCAGCGAAACGGCGGAACTCGAGTGGGTGCAGACGATCATCGATAAAGCGCGGCTGACCGCAGATTTTCAAGAAAAATGCACTCCGGGCTATTACAACAACGAGGGCCAGATAAACACTAAACCGCAGAACAATATGTATGGCGGCGGTCCGATTGAATTCTTTGCGCTTATGAAAAAGTGGCGCGCGCAAGACGGATTGCCTGGATTAGAACTGCGCTGATCGCCCTCGGCGAGCTGGCGAATGCTCTAGGTCGGCGCTCAGCCGGCCTTGGCGATAAGATCGCGGGCGATCACTTTCAGCGCCAGAGTCTCCTCGGCGCCCTCAAAGATGGACAGCACCCTAGCGTCCACAAAGTAGCGGCTTACGTCGGTTTCTTCCGCGTAGCCCATGCCGCCGTGAATTTGCAGTGCCTCGCGGGTCACCCACTCAGCGGCACGGCAGCTGAACAGTTTAACGAGGCTGGCCTGCATTTGGCCGCCGCCAGCGTCCATCAGTTTGGCAACCGCATAACTGAATTGCCGGGACGCGGTCAGTGCGGCAAGCATGCGCGCTAACTTCACCCGCGTGAGCTGATAGTCGCCTACCGGAGCCCCAAATACTTTGCGGTCACCGGCGTAGGTCAGCGCTTTTTCCAGTGCCGCCTGCATGACTCCAGAGGCTCGCGCCGCGGTTTGAATGCGGCCGCCAGAAAGCCCTGCCATGGTGAGATAGAAGCCTTGTCCCTGGCCGTTGTCCTCACCCACTAATGCCTCGTTCGGTACAGCATAATCTGTAAAAGACAGATCGAACGAATGCATGCCGCGGTAACCAATCGTTGGTATTGCGCGCCCAATCAGGCGTCCACCTGCCGGATTGTCGTAACTGAATTCGTGCCCTTCGAACCTCGGCTTTTCGACCATGAACATGCTTAAACCGCGATGGCCTTTTTTGCGGTCTGGGTCGGTACGTGCAATCACAACAATAACGTCGGCTTTGCCAGCGAAGGTGCACCAGGTTTTTGCGCCATTGAGTACCCAGCCGTTATCTGTAGAGCTGGCTTTCAGCGACAGTGAGGCCACATCGGAGCCGTAGTCGGGTTCGGTGATTGAAATGGCCGCGAGCATTTGCCCCGCGGCCAGCTGGGGCAAAAATTTCAGCTTTTGAGCTTCGGTGCCGCCGTGTAGCAGTGCTCTGGCGGCAATCTCTGGCCGCGTTATTAAACTGCCCGCAGCGCCGAGGGAGCCTCGAGATAGTTCTTCTGTAACCACCAGCATGCCTAGGCTGTCGTGCCGATCATCAGGCATTAGACCGCCGAATTGTTCTGGAATACAGGTGCCAAAGCAGCCCATCGCCGCTGCCGCTTCGATTAAAGCGTCGGGTATGTCCGTGTCAAAGCGATGAATAGATTCGGCTTTGGGCATCACCACATCGTCCGCAAACCGAGCAAAGCTCTCGCGAACGAGATCCTTTTCCTCGCCTAGGCCTGTAGGTAAACGCGCGTTGCCTCGGTCCAACAACTCGGCGCCGATCTGGGCTAACTGTTTTACGTCGCCGTGGCTGTCTAGAAAACCCACGAACAGGTCAGTACCCATAAGGGTCAATAGTTCGGTACTTTGTAGCCCCAGCTCTTGGGCATGAGACAGCAGTCGCTGCCATGTCGAACGGATAGTCTCAGCGCAAAAAACCAGAGCGACGCGCGCGCACAAATCGGTCTCGGTGTCGATGCTGACCGCATAGTCCAGCAGTGCTGCCGAGGCTTCGAGCTCGGCTACGCAGAACGCAAGTTCATAGCTGACTTTCTGATTCTGATCCAGCAATTGCGGCGCAAGTGTGCCGTCTTGCAAACAAACGCCGTGTAGATAAGCAAACGCGGCGTCAACGTTGGCGCGCAATGTGTCCAGGCATTGTCGGGCCTGCATGATCGTTTCAGTTGGCATCGTCTCCCCTTTGTTGGGCCGGGATCGTCGATTAGAGGTCGGGTTCAAGCAGTTGGGACCTCGAAAGACGGCTTGGCACAGCGCTTCAGTTTAGCCGCCGCTGCCCGCGCTCACCAGCGCTTGCAGTTAGACTTATCGTCAAAAAACGGCCCGCTGTCGGTTCTGGCCGTTTAATCACCTAGGTATTCGGCGAATTCGTCCCATTCCCTTGCGGCAAGAGTTTTTGCGTCCTCACTGAACTTCCAGTCGAAGAGCTGATCGAACGCCTCTGGACGGCTCATGCTCAGTTCGCCGATGGGTATTTTAGGTTTGGCGGGATCGATGGCATTGCCGTCGACCATGCCGAGTCCGTAGTGAGTTTTAAAACCCAACAGTCCGTGAAGCTTTGGCGAGGCGTTTTCAATCAGTTCAGGGGGTAAAACGAATTGGTTTTCTTGCTGTCGCATGACCGCCCGCGCGTAAAATATTCGACTGGCCAGGCGCGTGCCGGCAGCCGTGCGCTTGCCGCCCGAATGCAACAGCCTGCTGTCGGTTAAGATGGCGGCGCCCGGCGGTGCTTCCAAGGCGATTATGCGCTCTTGCGCGAGGGCTTCGAACGCCACTTCCGGCCGCACCAGATTTTCGCCCGCGGCGTTCCGGTGGGAACCGGGCACCACATAGGTGCCGCCCGATTGCAAATCGAAGTCGCTGTAGGTCCAAATGATCAGGCAGTAAAGCGGGTAGGGAGGATGGGGCAGTGGCACAAACCCCTGATCCTGATGCAACTCCTGACGGCCACCGCCTTGATTCACGATCGAGCCATGGGCAGTAGCAAGATAAAAACCGGAGCCAAGAATTTTTTCTAGCAGCGCTTCCACAACTGGTGCGCCACTGGCCGCCATCGGCTCTAATGCGGCTAGGTCGCGAAACACCCGCCCTTTAGCCAACATATTAAAGACCGTTTGCGCTGCACCGTGATGGCTCATGTGCGCGACTTTGGCGGCGCGCTCTGCGCTGGCCTGGTCGAGAAGCCTTGTTATTTGTTGTTGGACTTGTTGTTTGGTCATCGCGTCTTTGACGATGCAATAGCCCCAGCGCATAAAGTCTCTTTCAAGCTGCGCCTGGTCTGAAGTGGCTACGGGCAGTTCGGGAAATTCGCTGCTGGGTCTAATGGCCTCGCGATTGCTGCTAATGCCAGTGAGCCTCGCACCCGACATAGGTTGTTGGTGATAGTCGATTTCTTCCGGCCAGTTGCCGGGCTCGTTTGCTACCGGCTGCGCCGCTAGCTCGCCGCGTAGGCGGGCGATCTCGGCCTTCAGTTCAGCGATTTCGCTCTGAGCATCGATGTGCGGTGCGGTGCTGATTTCGCTGTCTGCTGTTGTTTGTTTGCGAGCCACAATATCTCCAGTAATGCTGGGAACTTACGAGAGTTATACCGACTTCAATGTTTGCCATGCAAGTGAGTATGATAACGCTTGGAAAGATAGTTTAGAGCGAGGTGTGGCGTGGGCGAAATAGTGGGAATGTGTGATCCGAAATTTTCCGAAGTTCGCGATATCTTGGCGGCGAGTATCGAATCGGGCGCGGATACCGGCGTGTCTTTTGCACTGACGATTGGTGGCGAGATGGTGGTGGACCTTTGGGGCGGTCATTTAGACTCAACCGCCAGCGCGCCTTGGCAGGAAGACACCTTGGTTAATGTTTACAGCACCACCAAAACCATGTCGTTTCTTTGTGCCCTAGTGCTCGCAGACCGTGGCCTGCTCGATTTTGATCGCAACGTCGCCGACTACTGGCCAGAATTTGCGCAAAACGGCAAAGCGCAGGTCAAGGTCTGGCATTTGATGAACCATGCCGCGGGTTTGTCGGGGATGGATCAGATGATTTCGCCCGAGGAGATGTACGACTGGGACATGATAGTCACGCTGCTGGCGGCGCAGGCGCCCTGGTGGGAGCCGGGCAGCGCTTCCGGCTACCACGCCATAACGCAGGGTTATCTGATCGGCGAGGTGGTTCGTCGAATAACGGGTAAAACCTTAGGTACGTTCTTTCATGAGGACATTGCGCGACCGCTCGGTGCGGATTTTTTTATCGGTGTTCCACCGAGCGAGTTTCATCGTATCGGCCGCCTGATCCCTGTTGGCGAAGGCGATGCGCCGCAGACGGATGACGCGGAATCCATTGCCGCGCGCACGTTTCGTAGCCCGTTTTCTAGTGCCCAACATTCCTGGAGCGAAGGCTGGCGTCGTGCCGAATTGCCGGCGGTTAATGGTCATGGTAACGCGCGTTCCGTGGCGAAACTGCAAGCACCACTGGCCTGTAAAGGGTCGGCGTTTGGGGTCGATTTACTGTCAGTGGAGACCGCGACCTCGGTAATGACGCCACGGATTTCCGGCACAGATTTGGTGCTGGGCGTGCCGCTGTCGTTTGGTTTGGGTTTTGCTTTGGTGTCCGAATTGGCGCCGCTGTCACCGAATAAGAACGCCTGTTTCTGGGGCGGTTGGGGCGGCTCAAATATTTTGATTGATCAGGATGCGCAATTGAGTGCAGCGTTTGTCATGAACAAGATGTATGACGGGCTCATGGGCGACCTGCGTTCGTTCAAATTGTTGCAAGCGGTATACAGGGCCTTGTAGCCGCCTCAGGATTGATCAAGATCGTTCAGCGCTATGCGTAGCGCATGCTCAATAAGCGCGATCTCGGGCTCGTCGATGATGAAAGGCGCACCGATACACACCACATCGCGGTATTCACCTGTGCCGCCAGGGTAGAAAAATACCCCGGCATTCATCGCCGACTGAATTATGCGGTCGGTCACCCGTGCGGCTTCGTCGAATCGCTCGAGGGTATCGCGGTTTCGCACGATCTCGATGCCAATAAGCATGCCCGCGCCGCGGATCTCGGCAATGTTCGGGTGCTGACCAAAGGCGTTTTGCAGACGCTCCAGTGCAATTTTTCCGACGTTGCCAGCGCGTTCAACTAAGTGCTCACTGCGCAAAATCTTTAGCACCGCGGTGGATGCTGCGCAGGACTGCGGCAGGGCGCCGAAGGTATGAAACATTGGATTTAACCCCGCATCGCCGATGGCCTCGGCGATGTGGGCGCGCCCGAACACGCCGGCGATGGCTGCGTAACCGCCAGCTAGGCCTTTGCCCGCCACTAGCAGGTCTGGTTCGACACCGTAGAGCTGGGACCCGAATGCTGTGCCAGTGCGCCCAAAGCCGGTCATCACCTCATCCATGATGAGCAAGATCCCGTGCCGGTTAAGGATTTTTTGCGCTGCCGACCAATAGCCTTCGGGTGGGGTGATGGCACCCCCGGACGAGCCGTTTATTGGCTCTGCAATCAGCGCTGCTATATTCTCCGGTCCAAGCTCTTGAATCGTGGTTTCAAGGTCCTGAAGATAGTACTCACAGGCGTCTGGATGATGGGGTCCAAGAGGGCAGCGTAACGGATAGGGTGTTTGTATTTGGGGATGGTCTTCGAGAATGGACTCCAGCCCGCGCTTTCTTGATGCGTGACCCGAAAGGCCGGCCATGCTGATAGTGGTGCCATGGTATGACAGATTGCGTGCCAGAATTAACTTGCGCTGGGATTGACCGATGGCGAGTTGGTACTGAATAGCCATTTTAATGGCCGATTCGTTGGCTTCAGAGCCGCCGCTGCATAGATGCACACTCGGCAAGTGATCGGGTAACCAGTGATCCCTGAGCTCATGCACCAGGGCTTCTCGTTCTGGCGTTAGCCACGGTGGTACGACGTAGGTGGCGTTCAGCGTTGCGGCGTGGATAGCATCTGCCACCTCGCGTCTGCCGTGGCCAATATTGGCGACTACGGCACCGCCTGCGGCATCGAGTATCTTGTCGCCATTTTGAAGATACAGGTAGGCTCCCTGTGCATGGGACAGCGAGATCGGTGACGCTGACGGTACGAAGGGCCAAATTCCAGTCATAGTGCTATCCACTTAACGGAGCCGCTAACAGTGTAGCCAGCTCGATGATTCAGGTCACGGGCCCTGCATTCTAGTATGCCGGCGCGGCCGCTCAGAGATGAGTTCCCGATCAAGCGGCGTGCCAGTAGGTCAGATACTCGGCGAAGATCACGAAGGCGTCGACTCCGTCGGCCTCGATGTCGTGTTGGGTTTTCAGCAACATGTCGCCATTCTGCTTCGGCTGCGCGTCGAGCAAGGAAATATGCGAGCGCAAACGTACGCCGTCGCCAATAATAATGGGCTTCAATATCCGCACCCTATCTAAGCCGTAGTTCAATGGATTGCGGCCGTCTTCTGGCCACAGTTGTGAGCTTTTATAAAAGTGCGATAACAGCGCAATGGCGTGAAAGCCGTGCAGCAGGGTACCGCCGTAGGGCGTGGTTTTAGCATGTTCGGGATCGCAGTGGCCAGGGGTGCGCCAGCGCGTCACTTCGGCAAATACGTTGACCTGGACCTGGTCGATAAAGACCCAGGGGCTGGTACCGAGTTTGGTGCCGATTTTTTGATCGGCGTCGGCTAGTAGAAACGGTGTCGACATACTTGTTCTCCTCACGGCGCGGGCAGTCTATTCCGTATGGCGTCGCCAGTCACTGCCAGCCTCAACAGAGAGTACCTCAATCGTCTTTCAGCAGGTTTAAAACCACCTCGTTTAGGCTGTTAGATTTTGCCAGCAGAGAAGTAGAGGTCTGCTGCAAGATTTGAGCGCGGGCATAGCGCGCGGATTCGAGCGCGTAGTCGGCGTCGACTATGTTTCCACGGGCCGACGCGAGACTGTCCTTAACGTTCATTGCCGAGTCGCTGGCGCTGCTGAGTCGATTGCTGAGCGCACCGATGCTGGAACGAGACGTAGCCACCTGAGCGAGGCTGTTGGATGCGAGGGTTTTAGCCATCGCTTTACCGTCGCGCGCTAATAAATCTAGGGTGTTTATAGGAACTAACTTAGCAACGTTGGATTGCGCGATAGTGAAGCGCAATTCATCGCCGGTGGAAAGCACATCGAGAGGTTGCATATAACCGTCACGCGATGAGGTAAGCGCCGTGCGAATTTGCTCGACGATGTCGTCTGCTAAGGGCGGCTTATTGTTTTGCGTGACAGTGATGTTGTCGATGTAGAGCTGCGCTCCTGCTGCGGTGCCCCCCGTTTCGTCCCACGTACCTGAAACAAAAACAAATTTATAGGCTCCTGACGTGGTGATGTTTTTGGTAACGGTTGCCCAATTGGTTGAAGCTCCAGCGTTTGCGCCCGTTTCGTTCAATATTTCCTCAACATGACCAGTATTTTCGTCCACGAGATAGCCGATAACGTCATAAGCGTCATCGCCGCCTGTGGCCCTCCACTCAAAGCTTACGGAATCGCCCGGATGGAGCTGCACGGAGGAGTCGCTGACGATA
>DEBN01000179.1 GCA_002348825.1 Gammaproteobacteria bacterium UBA2955 | reverse complement strand
TCTACAAAGCGCAACAAGCGGGTTTTCGCCTCTACTTTGAGATAGTCAGGTTGGGCTATGGTTATCTTAATATCAGGCTGCGCGTTTAAGTAATCCTGCAGATGCCGCCAGGTCGTTTGGGGATCGCCGTTTGTTGCAATGGGCTCAATACCGTGCCTGTCAGACGCGTCACTGCAGACGCAATTAGGCGAGTTAGGGCAGGGTTGCAGACGGTTTAAAGATTCGGCCATAGCGGCTCCTGACAATGTTATGGCTAGCAAGCCGATGATCCATACCACGGAAACTGTTGCGAGTTTAAAGTGTTTGACTGGCATCGTGGTTCGCTGCACCTCGTTTCGCATCGTCAGGCGACTTCATTTTGTCACGGCCTCCGTTACCTTAAAAAGCCTTATTTCAGTTTCCTCCGGGTCAAGGATCGCAGCGCAGCGCCGCCGGCATTCGCAAACATATGGAATGACCATCCGAACTCAGGGCGTAGACAACATAGTCCGCGCCTTCTGCAGCGGGGATAGAGTATGTTACATGATCGTTGCGCTTCGGCGCCCAGCCGAGGGTAGATCTTATGGCCTCACGGTCCACAAGATCTGTCGCGTATCTGCCGTAACGCATTCGATAATCTTCCTGAAAAATCGCCATGCTTTGAATATTCGCGATCAACAGAGCTTCTTTCGCGTGAGTCATGTGCGTCTGCCATACTGGCCATGCCATTGTCGCAATCAGCAGCACCAACGCGATGCCGACAAGCAGTTCCGTCAAGGTGAAACCAAAGCTTTCGTTTTTGACATAGGCGCCCTTAGTCATCACACATGGGCGCTGTCCAACATACCCGCGCCGTAAGCGGGGTCGCAAAATCGCCGTACGCGGGCCGGCGAATCGTCACCTTGGCTGTGCCCTCGGCGATGGTACCCACCAGTGTTATTAACACTGTGCCATCCACATCCGCCGTATCCGACTGAACCGCATACGCCGCCGCACCTTCGGGCGACGCGGTAGCGGCTCTGCCGTCTTGTCCAGTCAGCGCCGCCACCCACTGAGACGCGTTCGCATATTTCGCACTGACACTGGCGCGACTGCCGCCCGTGCTGATCTCAAGACGCAAACGGTGCATCTCAGACTTAACCCACGCAATAGCACGCTGGTGATGGATCTGTACTTTGCTGCTGTTAGCAGCACGCAGATAATTTTGGTACGAGGGCACAGCAAATGTGGCCAGGACTCCGGCAATTGCCACCACAATCATAAGCTCTACCAACGTGAAGCCCCGACACCAACGCATGACCAACCCATGCAGTTTGTCGGGTGAAGCAGAAAAAAACACTTTGCACATTGGTCGCTCCGAGAATTGGACTGATCAAAATAGCTGTCTTAGCGATTACGAACCATTGGTGCCCCGCCGTCATATGGGTGCGATTACCTGACGGCTCAACGTGCGTATACCTACACGGCTGAACACCTGCGTGTCGGTGCGGCAAGTGCGCACTGGCCAGCGCACTCTTTGCCTCTAGTTTTACGCCTAGGGCGTGCTTGAATCGAGCGCCAAGATTGCACCGCAAGGCCCGAACATGGTCTACGTCAACGAAAATTTCTCGCGAGCGCCCCAACCGCTGAGAGCAACCATCGGCCGCTCACAAAGCGACGATAACCAGGCCGTAAACACGCTGCGCCAGCTCATTGGCGATGCCGTGCGACGGGGAATTTCCGATATTCATATCGAGCCGCAGCAAGACACGCTGAATATTCGCCAAAGACTAGACGGCGTGTTAACGCTCACTGCGTCGTTACCGCTGGCGCTGGCACCTCGTTTGATCTCTAGAATTAAGGTGATGGCTGAGTTGGATATCGCAGAGCGTCGGCTACCACAAGACGGCCGCATTAACCTTGCTGAAGTCTCAGGCCTAACAGACTTACGGGTCAGTACCGTGCCCACTCTGTGGGGAGAGAAGGCCGTCCTACGGATACTCAATCACCCGCGGGCGCAATTGACTACCGCATCCCTCGGCATGACCAAGCTACAGCGACAGCGATTTATGTCTGCATTGTTTCAACCGCAGGGACTGATTTTAGTCACTGGCCCCACCGGTAGCGGTAAGACCCTGACGCTTTACAGCGGCCTAGAAGAACTGAACAACGAACAGCGCAACATCAGCACTGTCGAAGACCCCATCGAGATTCATCTCGATGGTATCAATCAGATCGCTGTTAACGAAAAAATTGGCCTAAGCTTTAGCCGTGTATTGCGTGCGCTCCTGCGACAGGACCCCGACGTGATTATGGTGGGCGAAATTCGCGACCTGGAAACTGCAACGGCGGCGATTCGTGCTGCGCAAACAGGACATCTGGTTTTATCTACCTTACACAGCGGCAGTGCGGGGACGGCCCTATCTCGTTTGCATCAAATGGGCATCAATTTCTTTGATCTTACCTCCACCGTAAGCTTGATCATGGCCCAACGGCTTGCTCGGCGCCTTTGCGACCATTGCAAGCAGACCACTGTAACTCCAACACGTGCGGGCGTGCCTGGCACCGCACCATTTCAAGCGAATCCAGACGGCTGCGTGCACTGTAGCCAGGGCTATCGCGGACGGGTCGGAATATTCGAACAGTTGCCTATTGATGCAGGTGCGGTCAGGACTTTGCACGAGACCCATAGCCGCTGTGGCTTCGCCGACCCTTCCCGGCTAATAGCGCATAAGAATCTTCGTGATGCGGCATTGGAACAGGTCGCAACCGGGATGATCAGCCTGGAAGAGGCAGACCGCATAACCCTAAGCTGAAATGCACATACTGCACCAGCCCAATGAATCGCCGAAGACTAAGACCCTGCCGTACCACAGACAACTCAGGCTCAGCCGCGACGAATTGCTGCAGCTGACTCAACAAACGGCAACCCTACTGCAAGCGGGCATGGCTCTGCCCCTGGCGCTGCGGGTATTTCGCGATGGCCAGCGACGCAGCTCAGCAAAAAGCTTGTTGACCGCCCTAGAACTGGAGCTGTCGCGGGGCCAGAGCCTATCCACCGCTTTAAGTGCGTTTCCGAAAACCTTCGATAGCTTATTCCAGCGATTAGTCGCTGTTGGCGAGTCATCGGGAACCCTCGAGCAAACGTTCCAGCACTTAGCCGAGTTGCTGCAACGTCAAAAGCTATTACGGCAAAAAACCCGCCAGGCATTGATCCAGCCGACAGCCATTCTCGTCGTAGCTTGCGCTGTAACAACCCTGTTGTTGTTGCAGGTGGTCCCCGAGTTTCAACAACTTTTCAACCAGTTTGGGCGCGATCTGCCGAAGCTGACATTGTCGGTGATAAATTTCTCTAATGGCTTGCAAACACATGGGCTCGGCGTGGCGACCCTGCTTGCGAGCGTGTTTTTAACCGCCCAATACGGCGTTCGCCAACACCAGCCAACACGACTATTTGCTCATACATTGCTGTTGCGGTTGCCTGTGCTAGGTCAGCTTGTGACTCATCGATGTATCGCAAGCATCGCGCGGACGCTCGCGACAAGTTTATCCGCCGGCTTACCCATAATGGAGGCGCTGGATTTTGCGCGCAGTGCGCCCAGCAATCTGGTTTATGCTCAGGCCACTAGGGTCACAGCGCAAGCCGTTCAACGCGGTTCGAACCTACATTCAGCGCTTTATACCACTCGGTGTTTCCCAAACCTGTTTGTTCAAATGATAACGGTAGGTGAACAATCCGGTATGCTCGACGCCATGCTGCTGGGCGCGGCTAAGCATTACGAATCGTGTTTTGATGTTGCAATTGATCGTTTAATTCCACTGCTTGAGCCGGCTATGATGGTGATGCTAGGTGGACTCGTGGGCATCTTAATGCTGGCTATGTATTTGCCTCTTTTTCAGATGGGTAGCGTTCTCGGTTAAGCTCAGGCACGGTATAACTAATGTTGCTTGAAACTCTATACATCTATCAGTGGCCTGGCATCGCGCTTTTAAGCGCTCTCGCTCTAAGTGTCGGCAGTTTCATCAATGTGGTCGCCCACCGCTTGCCGATTATTTTGCACCGCCAGTGGGCCTCGGACGGTCAAGCCGTCCCTGAACTACAAACGCCCTATGCAGCGGCCACTCCCGCCCATTCGAAGACGTTTAACTTGGCTCAGCCACGGTCCCACTGCCCGACGTGCGGCCTGCAACTTAAGGTCTTCGACAACATTCCGATTCTCAGTTGGTTGCGGCTGCGAGGCAGATGTCGCTTCTGCCATGGCGCAATTCCTGTTCGCTACCCATTGGTCGAAATGAGCGCGCTGCTGCTGGGTCTAGCGGTGGTCGCTGTTTATGGGTACACCATGCCCAGTCTGTTTTATTGCGGCTTCGTCTGGACGCTGCTGGCGCTACTGCTCATAGACTATGATTGCGGATTACTCCCAGACCCGGTTACACAGCCGCTTTTGTGGTTCGGCCTGTTCCTCAATGTGATGTATCCGTTGGTTCCCATACAAGACGCAGTGTTGGGCGCAATTTTTGGTTACCTAAGCCTTTGGCTGGTGTTCTGGTTATTCAAGCTGGCAACTGGCAAAGACGGCATGGGTTACGGTGACTTCAAACTGCTGGCCGCATTAGGTGCCTGGTTGGGCTGGCAAGCGTTGCCGCAATTGCTTATGACTGCAGCAGTAACTGGTTTGATTTACGCGCTGTATCAGGTGCTGGCAGGCAAGCAGTCAAGCTCTAGCGCGATTCCTTTTGGGCCTTTTCTCGCCATTGCAGGCTGGGTCGCCCTATTGTTTCGTGATAGCGTTCCGACCGCCTGGGTAATGCAGCAGCTGCTTGGAGCGACGACATAAAGTGAGTGGGCGTACAATGCTGGTGGGCCTCACCGGCGGCATAGGCAGCGGCAAGTCCGCTGCTGCAGACTATTTTGCGACCTTGGGTATCGACGTTGTCGATGCAGACCTCGCTAGTCGCGCTGTAGTCGAGCCCGGCCAGCCAGCGCTGAGCACGATAGCCGAGCATTTTGGCGCGGGTATTGTCGATGCTCAGGGCCATTTGGACCGCGCGGCATTACGCAAGAAGGTGTTCAGCGATGTCGCTGAACGCAAGTGGCTGCAACAACTGCTGCATCCTTTAATCAACACCTACCTCGTTGAACAGGTCGCTGGCGCACGATCCGCTTATTGTCTATTGGTGAATCCGTTGTTAATCGAATCAGGGCAACAACAGTGGTGCGACTCAGTGATCGTGGTGGATGTACCGGTCGCTACCCAGCTGACACGCACAATGGATCGCGATGACAATACCCGCGAGCAGGTACAAGCCATCATTGACGCGCAGGCAAGCCGCGAACAAAGATTGAAGAACGCAGATTTTGTGATCACCAATGACCGGGATCTGCCGTCTCTGTACGAGCAAATTGACGCCCTGCACAACGACTTAATGCAACAATGTCAGAACCATCAAGAATAATCAGTTGTCCAACCTGTAAAGGACGCGTCAAATGGACGCCTGCGAACCCGTTTCGGCCCTTTTGCTCGGAACGCTGCCGACTTATTGATTTGGGCGCATGGGCCGGTGAGGAACATCGCATCGCTGGCACAGAACCTGTGGAATTTGATGGGAGCTCCGATGACTAAGAGCGGTACTCAGCGTTAATGCGCACATAATCGTAGGACAGATCAGTCGTCCAGATCGTTTCTTCTGCATTACCTCTGCCTAAGTCGATGGTGACTCTAAATTCGTCTTGCGCCAGCACTTTGGTTCCTGCCGCTTCGCTATAGGTCTCTGACATGAGCCCCGCTTTCGCGACTTGCACTTCATCCAACCATAGCGCTATACCCGAGGGGTCGAGATCCTCGACGTGGGCTCGACCAATTGCCATACAGAAACGCCCCCAATTGGCGTCGCCGGCAAACAACGCAGTCTTCACCAACGGCGACTCTGCGATGGTGTACGCAACCTCTAAACATTCCTCTCCGGTTGCGCCACCGCACACGTTCACCGTAACAAACTTGGTTGCACCCTCGCCATCACGGACAATGGCCTGAGCCAGCTCGGATACAACATCGCTTAGCCCAACAAAAAGCGCAGCGTAGTCCTTATCTCGTTCAGACTTAATCTCAGCAGCCTCAGTAACGCCGGTAGCCGCCAGCATGAAACAGTCGTTTGTCGACGTGTCGCCGTCAACAGTGATGCGGTTGAAGCTGCGGCGCGCAAGGTCTGCCGTTAAGGTTTTGAGAAGCGATGCCGATATTTTGGCGTCGCACGCCACAAAAGCCAGCATGGTAGCCATATTAGGCTTGATCATGCCGGAGCCTTTTGCCATACCTGTGACAACGACATCGCCGCTCGCCAATGGCACCCGGCGACTGATTAGTTTCGGCACGGTATCCGTCGTCATTATGGCGCGTGCTGCCCGTAACCAGCCATCGGGCCTCAACCCTTCGGCGGCGGCCACCGCTGCCTGTTGCAAGGCAGACACATTCAAACGCTCGCCAATAACGCCTGTCGAGAAGGGCAACACAGTCGTGGCATTAATGTCCAACCGCTCGGCAACCGCAGCACAAATAGCCGCAGCATCTTGTTTGCCGGGTTCTCCAGTAGCCGCATTGGCGTTGCCGCTATTGATTACCCAGGCTTGGCATTGTTCTTCACGATCTCGAGCAAGCAGCACCGGTGCAGCGGCGAAAGCAGATCGGGTGTACACCCCAGCCACCCGCGCCTGTGGGTGCAAGCGCGCAACAACAACGTCCTCCGTGGGCTTCAAGCCTGTGGCAGCGATGCCCAGCTCGATACCGGGCACATCCAACACATCACTCGGAGGAAAAAGGTTAACCGCCACCCGCGCCCACTAAGCCACAACATTGCTTATACTTTTTGCCCGAGCCGCAGGGGCACGGTTCATTGCGTCCGACTTTGCGATCGTCGCGCACAAAGGGTGCTGCTTTGGGTTGCTGTTGCTCTACCGATTCGGTTTCGGCGGCGCCAAGCTCATCTGCCGCCGCATGTTGAAATTGCATTCGCTGCTCCGCTTCTGCACGTCGCTTACGCTCCGCGGCGGCGAGTTCTTCCGGATTTTCCAGTTGCATGCGAGACAGCGTTCGGATCACGTCGTACTTGATGTTGTACAACAGCGACTGGAACAGCTCAAACGACTCGCGCTTAAACTCTTGCTTTGGTTGTTTCTGCGCGTAGGCACGTAAATGAATGCCCTGACGCAGCTGATCCATCGAAGCCAGATGCTCTTTCCAGCGCTGGTCGAGCAGTTGCAACATGACCTGCTTTTCGACCAACCGCATGTCGATATTTGACGCTTCAAACACCTTCTGCTTTTCCGCGTATTCCGACTCAATCTGTTGCAAAATTCGATCGATCAATCCGCTCTCATCTAGTTGATCGTCTTCATCTAACCAACGCTGTAACGGCTGTTGACTGGAGAATTCGGTCTTTAACTCCTGTTCCAGACCTGGCAAATCCCATTGTTCGCTAAGACTCTCTGGCGGAATATGCTGACTGACCACATCGACAATCACTTCCTCGCGGAGACCTTCGATGGTGTCGGCAATACTATCCGACTGCATAAGTTGCAGGCGTTGTTGATAAATAACCTGACGCTGATCGTTAGACACGTCGTCGTATTCCAGCAAATTCTTGCGGATATCGAAGTTGTGACCTTCAACCTTGCGTTGGGCATTCTCGATAGAGCGGTTAATCAGCTTATGCTCAATGGCATCGCCTGGCTCGCCGCCAAGCTTGTGCATCATGCCGCGCATATTGTCATTAACAAATATACGCATGAGATTATCGTCTACAGAAAGATAAAAGCGGCTCGAACCCGGATCACCCTGACGCCCTGACCGCCCACGCAGTTGATTGTCAATGCGGCGAGACTCATGTCGCTCCGTGCCAATAATGTGCAAACCACCCGCGCTCAACACCTGTTCGTGCCGTTGCTCCCAAGCTTCGCTGATGCGTGCCACCTCTGATTCATCGCTTGAGCCAGCGCGCTGAAGGTCCGCTTCTAGATTTCCACCCAGTACGATGTCCGTGCCTCGCCCCGCCATGTTGGTGGCTATCGTCACAGCAGCAGGCCGTCCTGCGTCAGCCACGATGTCGGCTTCGCGCTCATGCTGCTTAGCGTTCAACACATTGTGACCGATGCCCCGATCAGTGAGTTCCTTAGACAGCAACTCGGATGACTCAATGGACGCGGTGCCCACTAGGATCGGCTGTCCAGCCTTAGTTCGCGTCTCAATATCTTCCACAATAGCGTCATATTTTTCTTGCAGGGTCAGAAAAATAAGGTCGTTTTGGTCATCGCGGATCATCGGCTTATGCGTTGGTATCACGACCACGTCCAGACCATAGATCTGATTAAATTCGAACGCTTCGGTGTCCGCGGTCCCGGTCATGCCCGACAACTTTTCATACAAGCGGAAGTAATTTTGAAAGGTTGTCGACGCTAACGTCTGACTTTCGTTCTGGATGGGCACGCCCTCTTTGGCCTCGATGGCCTGATGGATGCCGTCCGACCAACGTCGTCCAGGCATGGCCCGCCCAGTGTGTTCGTCGACAATAACGATTTCGTTGTTGCGCACCATATAGTCTACATCGCGCTTAAACAGCGCGTGAGCTTTCAGGGCGGCCAGCACATGATGCAAGAGGTTCAAATTAGTAGACGAATACAAGCTGTCGCCTTCCTCAAGCAGCCCCATCTGGTTTAAAGCCTGCTCGACTTTTTGGTGACCTAATTCGGTGATTTCGATCTGGCGATTTTTCTCATCGACACTGAAGTCGCCGGTCGGCTCGCGTTCTGGTTCGCCGAACACTCGCGGGGTATCGTCAAACGGCTGTTCTTTTAGGGTGGGCGCGACTTTATTCAAGACCTGATAGAGCTTAGTGCTTTCCTCAGCCGCCCCCGAAATAATCAAGGGGGTGCGCGCCTCATCGATGAGGATCGAGTCCACCTCGTCGATTATGGCGAAGTTCAATTCTCGTTGAAGGCGATCCTCCAGCGTGAACGCCATATTCGAGCGAAGATAGTCAAAACCAAATTCGTTATTTGTGCCATAGGTAATATCTGCCGCATAGGCTGCATATTTTTCTTCATGCGGCTGATTCGATTGGATAACGCCAACGCGCATCCCTAGGGCTTCGTATATCGGGGCCATCCAGTTAGCATCGCGTTTGGCAAGGTAGTCGTTGACCGTGACAACGTGGACACCTTTGCCAGAAAGTGCGTTGAGATAGGCAGGCAACGTCGCCATCAAAGTTTTGCCTTCGCCGGTACGCATCTCCGCGATACGACCCTCGTGCAGCGTGATGCCGCCGATCAACTGGACGTCATAATGGCGCATACCCTTAGTACGTTTGGCCGCTTCACGGACAGCCGCAAACGCGTCAGGCATCAGGGCGTCTAGTGATTCACCGGCAACAGCACGGTCGCGTAGTTGCTGGGTCCATGCAAGCAGATCGACACTCGCATCCAACGAGTCTTCTAGCGCATTGATCTGATCGACGAGCTTCTGCATGCGGCGCAATTCGCGCGCGTTTTTCGAACCAAAAAGTCTAGTGAAAAAATTCGCCATGATATCTGATGTTTATAAAGCCCAAATTCAGGTTGGAACTAACACGCTGGTCATTGTAGCGACAGCACGGCTGGCGGGACAGGTTTATAAGGAAAAGACTGGAGGGCGTTAGCCGCTAACGACCACCGGCGATATCACTGACAAAACGCGTTGGATCTATGGCTCTTCCGTTGCGCAACACTTCAAAGTGTACATGTGGTCCAGTCGACCTACCGCTACTGCCCATTGCGCCAATCACATCACCTTTTCGAACAATTTCCCCAACCTTAACCAACAGCTTTTCATGATGGCCATAGCGGGTACTGATGCCATTGCCATGATTAATTTCAACTAACTTGCCATAGCCGTCGCGGCGATCGGCAAAAACCACCACACCACTGGCCACTGCCAATACGTCGGAACCCTGACTGCCCGCAAAATCCACCCCGGCATGCCAGGCAGGCTGCCCAGTAATAGGGTCGATACGATTGCCGAAAGCCGACGACAGCCAACCCTTGGCTATGGGCCTTCCGCTCAAACGAATCTGCTCGGAGCGCTGCAAATCGACCATTACCGAGTCAAGGATCGTTAACTCTTTTTCGCGCCGATCTAATCGCAAGGCCAACTGATTCAGTTGAGTTTGCAAATCGACCCATGCGAACTCTTGCGCTTCCTCCGCCAGAGGCCCCCCCTGAGCGATTTTCTGATCGAAATTAAATTCATCATCTTGCAGACCGGAAAGATCGTGCATGTGCTCAGCCAAGGCCTCGATGCGCCAAAGCCGGCTCTGCATCTTTGACAGCTGGCTCGCTAGGGCATCATTCTTTGCCACGGTTTGTCGCTGCAGATCGTCTAAATCCGAGCGATGACCGCTAACAACGTCTTGCCAGTTTTCTATTACGGCGCCATCAATCGCTTGGTGATTCGATACGCTGACACCTAAAAAGACAAAACCCACCGTCAAGGCGGTTGCGAAGGCTGCGAAAAAGTACCCCCAATACTTGGAGATATTGACGCCTCTGAAATCGCCGCGTTTACCAATAATGATAATTTGCATGTAGCTAGCTTCCTTGGTGATCTAGGCCAATGTCAACGAGCCACAGCTTCGCGATCGAATTTCCCTGACCTGTTCAAAGCTTGGTCTATTCCCAACTAATTTTCAATCGCTTACACGCACATTTTGGGCGATGGCCGCTAGCCTGCTATGCTCCTGCCGCGAAACACAACAGTTGAGATTCCGAAGCCTACCAAAACTAGGCTCGCGCGAGCGCTCACTTTTTCACAACACGGATCTAAAACTGGATGACGACTGAACGAGTAAAAGACCTTCTACAGCAACACGACAAACAGTACTCAACGTTACAGAAGCTGCTGCAACGATCGGACAACCAGCGCGCTTGGACGGCCGAGTTCAGAGCCGTGTTAGAAGGGCCGATGCGCTATGAGGTAGAGGTCACAGATATTAGGGGACCAAACGTTTATCTGCTTTGCAGATCAGCAGCGGCCGCTACACGACTTCGCTTCATGGCCGACGATGTAATAAGCAAACTACAACCACTGGCAAGCTTTGCAGAGACCAAGGAGTTGAAGTTACGAATCGCGCGACTGAGCACGGAGACTTGAGACAGTGTTCCAAGCTGAAGTTCTAGGCCAGCAGTGACGCCTGGCGCTGATAGGAATGCGGCACAACGCAATCGGATTCATAACAAACAACATCAAAACTGCTGGGTGTGGCTAGGACTTTTTTCACCAGGGCGTTGTTGAGGGTGTGTCCAGAGCGATAACCACAAAATCGCCCGACCACGCTGAATCCAATGAGGTAGAGATCACCCACTGCGTCCAATAATTTATGCTTGGCGAATTCGTCTTGAACGCGTAATCCCCCCTCGTTGAGAATGCGCGTGTCATCAATCACTACCGCGTTACTGAGACTGCCTCCTCGCGCCAGATTGTGCGATTTCAATCGCTCATAATCGGCCAGAAAACCAAATGTTCGAGCGCGGCTTATTTCTTTTACGAATGAGGTCGAGGAAAAATCAATTTCCACTGTTTGATCATGAAGAGCAACGACAGGATGCTCGTAGTCTAAAGTGTACTTTAGAGCGAAGCCGTCATACGGCTGCAATTCCGCGTACGAATCCTCGCCTCCGACACGCACCGTTTCTCGTATGACCAGGAATTTTTTTGCAGCGCTCTGCGCCACCACTCCCGCTGACTGAATAAGAAAGACGAAGGCCGCAGCACTGCCGTCCATAATCGGAAGTTCTCCAGCATCGACCTCGATTTCGGCGTTGTCGATACCGAGTCCCGCGAACGCAGACATCAAGTGTTCAACAGTAGAAATCGCATTGGCGCCATCCGTGAGCGACGTGGCCATTGCGGTGCCGCACACGTTCATTGCAGACGCGGCGACTCGATGATCGTAGTCGAGATCAGTACGCCGAAAGACGATGCCGCTGTCTACCGGGCCTGGACGAAGCACAATATTTATCTGCGTTCCTGTATGCAATCCTATGCCCGTAGCACGAATGCAATTTTTTAACGTGTGCTGCTGCGCGCTGCGTTGCATCGATGAATTCCGTTATGAACGTCGTCTGACCAAGTCAACCCAACCGATCCAGAAACGCCCAACAAGGTTGGGCGCCGACACTTCTAGCAGGAGGTGAAGATCGGCGGGCAACTCGGGGGACGACGCTATTTTAAAGGTGTAACCCGTTAGCCAATTTGCTGCACTTAGAGGCCAGAAACCTTGGGGTCAATCAGCCTGACGCCGTAAAAACGCCGGAATATCTAGATACTCCATATCCTTAGTTTGACCAATATCGAGATTTTGCTTGGATTTTTCCACGGGCTTTTGCCGTTCATATGCCGGGGTATCCAAGTTCGTATAGTCCACGGGGCCCACAGCAACAGCGGGCGTGATCGCTGTGTTGTCTACCACTACGTTGGGCGTTGAAGTCTTACCAAGACCGGTGGCCACTACTGTCACCTTCATCTCATCTTGGAGTGTTTGGTCAATCACCGTTCCAACGACTACCGTCGCATCCGGCGACGCGAATTCCTCAACACAACGACCCACTTCAGTGAACTCGCCAATGTTCAGATCCAGCCCAGCCGTTACGTTGACTAAGATTCCCCGCGCTCCATTAAGATCCACATCCTCCAGTAACGGCGAACGTATTGCCGACTCAGCTGCCTCGCGAGCACGATTTGCTCCCGCCGCAGAGCCTGTGCCCATCATCGCCATGCCCATTTCCGACATCACCGTGCGCACATCCGCAAAGTCTACATTGATCATTCCAGGGCGAATAATCAGGTCAGCAATCCCTTGCACAGCGCCCAGCAATACATCGTTAGCTGCGGCAAACGCGTCAAGCACACTGGTCTGCTCGCCAAGCACTTCCAAGAGTTTTTCGTTGGGAATCGTAATGAGCGAGTCAACGTGAGCGGCAAGTTCTTTGATGCCTTGTTCGGCGTTACTCTTACGCTTTTCGAAATCGAAAGGCTTGGTTACCACCGCGACGGTCAACACCCCAAGTTCCTTGGCGACTTCCGCAACCACCGGCGCCGCGCCGGTCCCGGTGCCGCCACCCATACCTGCTGTCACGAACACCATGTCCGCGCCGCTCAGCAGCTCCGCAATGCGGTCGCGATCCTCCAGAGCGGCAGCGCGGCCTACATCGGGATTGGCGCCAGCACCAAGTCCCTTGGTGACACTGCTACCGATCTGCATGGTAGTTTGCGCACCTAGGCCTTTCAGCGCCTGAGCGTCCGTGTTAGTGGCAATAAAATCTACGCCACTGACTTGTTTTGAAACCATGTGTTCGACCGCGTTGCCGCCGCCGCCACCGACCCCTATAACTTTGATTACCGCACTTTGGGGTGCGCTATCCACCAGTTCAAACATCGTATTCTCCTGCTAGAAGTTTTCACTAAACCAACCCTTTAGCTTCGCCAACGTGCCACTCTTACGGTCGCTTTGTTTGCTCGGCTTGTCTTTCTCTTGGTCCAACCCGTACTGCAATAGACCTACGCCTGTAGCAAATACTGGGTTCCTTACGATGTCCTTCAAACCCGCCACGTTTCGTGGCGCCCCCAAACTGACCGGCATGTGGAAAATCTCTTCCGCAAGCTCGATCAAACCTTCCATCTTGGCACCACCTCCGGTGAGAACGATGCCCGATGCGACCAGGTGCTCAAAACCGCTACGGCGCAGCTCTGCCTGGACTAACTTAAATAATTCGTCGTAGCGAGGCTCTACAACCTCGGCCAACGTCTGCCGCGACAATTCTCTATCAGGCTTGTCGCCAACACCAGGAACTTTGATAACCTCATCTGGCCTTGCCAACTGGGTCAATGCACAAGCGTAGCGAATCTTTATGTCCTCGGCATTTTGCGTGGGCGTTCGTAACGCCATTGCTATGTCGTTTGTAACCTGATCTCCCGCGATCGGAATGACTGCAGTATGCCGGATTGCGCCGTCCGTAAATACCGCTATATCTGTGGTGCCGCCACCAATATCGACCAAGCAAACCCCTAAATCGCGCTCGTCAGCGCTCAACACTGAATAGCTGGAGGCCAATTGTTCCAACACTACGTCGTTGACCAGCAGGCCACAACGTTCGACACACTTTTCGATATTTTGCGCAGCGTTTACCGCGCAGGTCACCATATGCACCTTGGCTTCGAGGCGCACACCCGACATGCCCAACGGCTCCTTGACGCCTTCTTGAGCATCGATAAGAAATTCTTGTGGCAATACATGCAGTATTTTTTGGTCGGCTGGAATCGCCATAGCCTGAGCAGCATCAATCACCCGCTCTACATCCTGACTGTATACCTCGCGGTCTCTGATCGCGACGATTCCATGGGAGTTGAGACTTTTGATGTGACTGCCAGCGATCCCCGCGTAGACCGATTCGATGGCGCAGCCGGCCATAAGTTCCGCCTCTTCTACCGCGCGCTGAATAGACTGCACAGTGGATTCAATATTAACCACAACACCTTTTTTTAAGCCGCGGGATTGGTGAGTGCCTATCCCAATGATCTCTAACTCGCCTGCGTCGCTGACCTCGGCCACAATAGTCGCTATTTTGTTGGTGCCGATATCTAAGGCCACTATTTTTTGTCTTTCCACATCCAAAGCCATGCTTAGCGCCCGTCTGTTAGATTGCCGTCGGTTTCTTGAACGGCATTGCTTTGACCCCAATTCTGCGCCTGAATCGGCACCAGCGCATCAAATTTAGCTACATCGATTTCACTGTAGCGTACCGCAACCCCACCAGGATACCTGGCATCCACGTACGCTACCGGACGCCGCTGTCGCTGAATAATACTGTTGTATGCGCGCAAAAATCGCTGCATACGCGCCTCCAATTCCACGGCACCGAGACGTAGCACCATGCCTGATTCGAAACCCACATGCCACTCGCCCTGTGCCGTTTCTGCTAATTCTAAGATCGCCAAGCCCTGCCGTGCCGCATATTGCTGCAGCAGCCGAAAGATCTCCATGCTTTCCCGCGGAGAACTTAACTGTGCCGACAATCTTGGCAACTGATCGTATTGATCTGGTAACTGCAGAATATCTCCGTCAGCCGACAGGAAGGTATGGTCATCCCATTGGGCCACCGGACTCTCTTTATATACGTAAATCACGAGCTGATTTGGCCAGCGCCGCCGCACATCGACGCGACGCGCCCAATCCATCTGCTGCAGTTGCGTCTCTAATCGCGGCAACACCAAACTGAGAATACCCGGAAGCTCGAGTCCCCCTATGTGCTTTTGCATAGCCGCCTGCTCGGCAAGGGTTAGATCACCTTCGATGACGATCTTGTCTATTGGACGGTCAAATTTTATCCACATCGCAACGCAGACCAATGCCGCGCCTATGACCATGAACGCCTTTGCCAAGCGTCTAAACACGTAATGCCCTTAACGTCTTTGACAAGGTACTGACGTTACCTGCTCCTTGCACCAAGACCACGTCATCGGTTTCACAGATATTTGGCAGCAACTGCATGGCTTCGGTTGTATCTTGGGCGTGTAGCGGGCTGATTTGGCCACGCTGTCTTATCGATGCGATCAAGGAACGACTGTCGGCACCATCAATCGCCTGCTCGCCGGCCGAGTAAACGTCCAGTAATAACAGCACGTCCACCGTAGACAAGACCCGCACAAAATCGTCAAAAAGGTCTTTGGTGCGCGAGAACCGATGAGGTTGGTAAACCATGACTACTCGACGTTCTGGCCAGACTTGCCGCGCGGTCGCAATAACGGCCTCAACTTCAGTTGGGTGATGGCCGTAGTCGTCTACCAGCGTAATCGTGGTGTCGTCGATGTTCACCGGCGCGGTAATTTCGAAGCGTCGATCAACACCCGCAAATTCCGCCAAACCCTGCACGATTGCTTCATCCGCAATGCCTTCGTCGCTGGCAATAGCGATGGCTGCAAGGGCATTCATGACGTTGTGCTGGCCCGGAATGCCAAGGCTTACCTGCAACATCGGCTTATCTGGGCCACGCTCCACATCAAAACACCATGAAGCACCTGCCACCTGAACATTGGTTGCGCGATAATCTGCCGAAGTATCGCTGCCATAAGTGATCACACGCCTAGTGAGCATAGGAATAAGCGCCCGCGCTTCAGCATCATCAATACAAATCGCCACTGCCCCGTAAAAAGGCAGTCGCGCAACAAACTCTAAAAACGATTTTTTTAACTCGGTAAAACTGTGCCCGTACGTAGCCATATGATCTTGGTCAATATTAGTAATAACCGCGGTCATCGGCTGCAACCGCAGAAAAGAGGCATCACTCTCGTCTGCTTCAGCTATTAAATAATGGCCCTGACCCAATTCTGCGTTGGTCCCTGCGCTGTTTAGCATACCGCCAATCACGAACGTGGGCGCCAGTCCTGCGCAGCGAAAGATCTCCGTAATCAAACTGGTTGTCGTGGTCTTACCGTGAGTACCTGCGACGGCGATACCGTGGCGATAACGCATCAGTTCACCAAGCATTTCGGCCCGCGGCACAACAGGGATCAAAGCGGCTCGCGCTGCCTGCATTTCAGGGTTGTTTTCATCGATTGCCGAAGACACCACAACAACATCCGCTCCCTCTACCCAGCGGGCGTCGTGGTTATCAAATATCGCGGCGCCTTTAGTTTGCAACCGCACCGTATTCGCAGATTGTGCGATATCCGATCCGGACACCTGATATCCCTGATTCAGCATCACCTCGGCGATACCGCACATCCCTGCACCGCCGATTCCGACAAAGTGTATGCGTCGAATGCGGCCCATTTCTGGAATACGAAAAGGTCCGGTCTCAGCCACGGGGAACCTCTCTTGGATATGCGCAGCGAAGCACCATGCCGATCATCGCAGAGGAGATGATCAAACTGTTTCCGCCATAGCTGACAAAAGGCAGGGTAAGCCCCTTGGTTGGCAAAGCGCCGGTGTTTACGCCTAAGTTGATCAAAAGCTGAAAGGCAAAGATTAGACCTATGAAGTAACAGCAATAACCGGCAAACAATTCACCACGATCGGATTGCGCGCGCGCCACTGAGAAGATCTGAATAACGAACAGGCTGTAGACAGCGAGCAAGGTCAGCGCCCCAACGGCACCCAACTCCTCGGCAATCACCGCAAAGATAAAGTCGTTATGCGCTTCTGGCAGATAATAAAGCTTCTGTATACCCTCGCCTAAGCCAAGACCAAACAACTCGCCGCGGCCGAAAGCAATGAGCGCTTGCACCAGTTGATAACCGCCATCGAAGGGCATGGCCCATGGATCAATAAACGCCAGAAGTCGCTCCATTCGGTAGGGTTCCAACCAAATTAACAGCGCAAGCATTCCGCCTGCTGCGAGCAGCAGCAATAGAAAGTAACGCAGTTGAGCGCCACCAATGAACAACAGGGCTATGGAGGCGGCAACGATGACCACCGCAGATCCAAGATCGGGTTCAACCACTAACAAGCCGCTGACAACCGTTATCATGCCGAGGGGCACAAAAATTTTCGCAGGCTCAACACTGAGTTGCTCACCGTAACGGTGCAGGTAGCCCGCCAAGTAAATCATTAAGCCAAATTTTGCGACCTCCGATGCTTGCAGGGTAAATCCGCTGATCTGCAGCCACCGAGTTGCGCCGTTGACCGTGTGCCCAACACCAGGCACTAGGACAATAACGGCAAACGCCAGCGCGCCAAACCAGCCGACAAGGTACAAACCGTTCCAAACCCTGAGTGGCACAACGAAGGTCACCAAAAACGCCAATAGCGCCATCACCAAATAGACCAAGTGCTTAGTTGCGTAGTTACCATTGAGGGCGACGGCTGCCGAACTCACCATAACCAAACCGAACGCGAGCAACCCAAGCCAACAAAAAAATAATTGCGTGAAACTTCTCGACACGAAAGGATTGGGTAAAGCCTCCACTAGTACGATGCCTCCCTAACCGTTGAGATCACTGGGCAAACCTCGCACCGCTTCCACAAAAACCTCTCCCCGTTCGGAGAAATTTCGGTACATGTCCAAGCTGGAGCAGGCCGGTGACAGCAAAACCATATCGGCGTCAGTCGCCATACGCCGCGCCACCACAACCGCTTCGCCGATATCCGCAACTTGAGCACAATCGACACCGGCCGATTCGGCGACCGCCGCCACTGTGTTTGAATCCTTCCCCAAGGCAACGACTCCCACTGCCGAAGCAGCCAAAACCTCGGCTAGGGGCCCTAAGTCTGCGCCCTTGGCATCGCCGCCAGCGATTAAAATCACTCGCGTCTGCGGTTTTAAGCCCTGCAGCGCGGCCAACGTAGCGCCAACGTTGGTCGCCTTTGAATCGTTTACATACTCCACTCCGTCGAGGGATCTAATGAACTGGAAACGATGTTCAAGCGCTGCGAACTGCGTGGCAGCGTGCGCTGCCTCCCGGGCTGCTATAACAGGGTCTAGCAGCGCCAGAGCAGCCATCGTATTGAGCAGGTTATGGGCACCCCTGAGCGGTAAGTCATCTACTGCAACAATCCGTTCATCGCCTCTGGTCAGCCACGTCGCGCCTGCATCACTCGCCACACCAAAAGACTCCGTATCGCCAGCGGCGTCGAGTCCAAAGCTCACCATTTGAGCGGCCTCGGTCGGCCGAGTCATCGAGTCACCCCGATTGAACACACAGTGCCGCGCGCCGCGATAAATTCGCAACTTCGCGCAACGATAATTTTGTATGGACCCATGATGGTCTAGATGATCATCTGAGATATTCAGCACCGTCGCCGCAGCGAATGGCAACAAACCACTGCGTTCTAACTGAAAACTCGACAATTCAAGCACGTAACGCTTCTGCGGCTTGATCAATAAATCTAACGCCGCAAGCCCAATATTGCCGCCGACGCCACACTCCTCGCCCAAACCACGACATATATGACCAACCAGCGAGACCACAGTGCTCTTGCCATTTGTCCCAGTTACGCCGATAACCGGGGCCGTGGTGGCTTCAAAGAACAGATCAATATCGCTGACAATAGGCAATCCGAGAGCTCGGGCTGTCAGCAACAGGTCGAGATCTAAGCGCACTCCGGGACTTACGATCAGGCGCGATACATCACTCAAGTGTTCGCGCAACTGCACTGCAGGCCAGTGCCCGATCTGCCAGTTCACCTCCAGGCCGCGAAATTCCTCTGGCAAAGGTTGCTCCGACCGCGTATCAAAAACCTTGAATGGCTCACCGTTGCGCGACAGGTGCCTTGCCACCGATTTTCCGGTGACCCCAAATCCGAGGATTGCCTGAACCGCGGTCATACTTATCTAAGCTTCAATGTTGACAGGCCAATGGTCACAAGAACCAGCGTAATGATCCAAAATCTAACGATCACTTTAGGTTCTGGCCAGCCTTTTAGCTCAAAGTGATGATGGATAGGCGCCATGCGAAAAACGCGACGCCCTGTAAGCCTAAAGGAGGCCACCTGTATGATGACGCTGGCGGTTTCCAACACAAATAACCCGCCCATGATTAACACAACGATCTCGTGACGGACGATAATGGCCACCAAACCTAGGGCCGCGCCGATGGCCAAAGCGCCGACATCACCCATAAATATCTGGGCCGGGTAAGTGTTGAACCACAAAAAGCCCAATCCCGCACCGATCAGCGCGCCGCAAAAAACCGCCAATTCGCCAGCGCCGGCCACATACGGAATTTGCAGGTACGAAGAGAACTCTGTATTCCCCGCCACATAGGCTATTAAACCCAGCGCCGCGCCAACCATCACCGCAGGCATAATCGCCAGGCCGTCTAACCCGTCGGTTAAATTTACCGCATTACTCATACCGACGATCATCAAATAGCTCAGCAACACAAAGCCGATGCCCAAGGGAATCGCAATGGACTTAAAGAACGGCACATACAAAGCGGTTTCCACAGGCGACTGAGCCGACGAGTAGAGATAAATTGCGGCCATCAGCGCAAACACCGATTGCCATAGGTATTTCCAACGCGCAATTAATCCGTCGGTATTTTTACGCGAAATTTTTAAATAATCATCGACCCAACCAATCACGCCAAAACTCAGCGTGATGAAAATAACCAACCAAACATACCGGTTTGTAAGATCGCCCCACAACAATGTTGTGACCACCAAAATGACTAAAATCAAAGCCCCGCCCATAGTGGGCGTGCCCGCCTTGCTGAAGTGCGAAGCAGGTCCGTCGTCGCGAATCGTCTGGCCGATCTGCGCCCGCGCCAAACGCGCGATCATGACGGGCCCAATAATCAGGGACATTAGCAGGGCGGTCACCACGCTCACCATGGTGCGGAAGGTCAAATATTGAAATACCGCAAACCCGCGAACAAATTCAGAGAGATATTCGGTTAGCCATAGCAACATCAGCTGTTCTCACTTTGGATTTCACGCACGACCGCAAAGTCGCTGAAGGGAAGAAATTCGCCTTTGATTTCCTGGGTTTGCTCGTGTCCTTTACCAGCTATGAGCACAACGTCATCTGGGCTAGCGCTGGACAAAGCCGCAGCGATCGCCCGAGTTCGATCAACCTCGCTACGCACACGCTTCAGACTGGGCGCGCCCAGACCACCGCTCATGTCATCCAAAATCTGCTCGGGATCCTCACTGCGGGGGTTGTCGGACGTAAACCAAACACGGTCACTGCCTTTTGCAGCAGCGAAGCCCATCTGTGCGCGCTTGCCCCGATCACGATCCCCACCACATCCAACAATACAAATTAGCTCACCGCGACACTGGGGCCGCAGAGCCGCCAACGCTTTTTCAACCGCGTCCGGCGTGTGAGCATAGTCAACGACAACCCGGGGCCACTTTGAGCCGCCATCGACCACCTGCATACGCCCTGGCACAGGCGCCATGACCTCCACCGCTTCCGTTACTCTATGCAATTCGTGCCCTTGAGTGAGCAACACCGCCATCGCCGCCGCTACATTCGCCACCGCAAACTCAGCAGCAACCGGCATTACGGTTTCGGCACTACCCCAAGGAGTCGAAAACATTACGCGCATGCCCTGCCGCACGGCCTGACTGTGCCAACTGACGTCACCATGGGTACCGTAGCTGACAACCTCAGTGGCGCGACTCGTACACAAAAATTCCCGGCCAACAGGATCACTACTGTTGATTACCGCTGCAGCTAAGGGCCAATTCTGAAACAGTCTGGCCTTTGCGTGCTTGTAAGCTGCGGTGGTTTGGTGATAGTCCAAATGATCACGACTCAAATTTGAAAATACCGCAACATCAAATTGCACAGCTGTAACGCGACCTTGATCCAGAGCATGGGAACTCACCTCCATGGCTACGCGAGACGCGCCATGCGCCTGCATCGCCGCCAAATTACCCTGTAACGCCACAGCGCTCGGCGTCGTCAATTGAGAGGGACGTAATTGATCCAGTGCTCCCCAGCCAAGGGTGCCGCAATAGCCCGTAGACACTCCAAGCCGCTCGCTTAGGTCTGCGATATGCCATGCGATAGAGGTCTTACCGTTTGTACCGGTTATGCCAATGCAGCACAATTCGCGGCTCGGGTGTTGGTAATAGCGCGACGCTATTTCGCTTCTGCGAGCAGCCAAGTCGGCAAGCGGCACCAGGGGTATCGGCGCTTGCAGATTCATAAGTTCCGGCACCAACGCCGCTACAGCACCGGCCTGAACAGCCTCGTGCACGTGCTGTGTGCGCTGCTGCAAATCCTTACTGGCGGCGATAAATAGATCACCCGGCTGCACTGTTCTGGAGTCTTCACTGATACCCGAAACAGTTAGGTCGGACCAGTTAGAGTCCTCTATGAGTTCTCCTAAGGTCATAATCCACCGCCCGTATCGGACACCAACCGCCCCACCATCTGTTCGGCAACCAACGGCGGCTGGGCATCGCCAGCAATACCCATTAGCCGCACACTGCGCTCGGCCACCCGACCAAAAATAGGCGCCGCTACTCCACCGCCGCTGTTCACACCAGATCTGGGCTCGTTCACCACCACCACCATCACCAGTCGTGGATCGGATACCGGCACCATGCCAGCAAACCACGCCACATGTCTCTCATCATCGTAGCCCTGCTCACCCACCAATCGCGCGGTGCCGGTTTTACCCGCTACTCGGTAGCCCGGCACCGACGCCTGGGTTGCTGTGCCCGCTTGCGAGGTCACCAATTCCATCATCGCCAGTACGTTGCTGACATGTTCTGGCTCAAAGACCTGCTCTGTTTCAATAGGCCGATCTTGCTTAAGTATCGACAACGGCATGCGTTTCCCGCCACTGGCGAGGGTCAAATAGGCTCTCGCCAGCTGCAGCGGCGTTACCGACAAACCGTATCCATAGGCGAGCGTTGCACGCACCACTGGATAACGCAGCTGGCTGCTATTTAGTCGGCCCATAGCCTCGCCAGGCAAGCCGGAGCTTACAAAATCACCCAGACCGGCCCGCGCCAAAACATCGAAAACTGCGTCTTCTTCTAGATCCAACGCCACCTTGGCAATAGCCACCTGACTCGACTTTTGAATCGCTTTAGCCAACGACAAAGAGGCGCGATTAATCGGGTCCTGAATCAACTTGCCACCGACACGAAAATACCCTGGCGAAGTATCGATGCTTGTTTCAGTGTCATAGCGACCGGACTCCAGCGCCGCCATTGCAGTAAATGGCTTAACCGTTGAGCCGGGCTCGTAGGCATCTGTAACCGCGCGATTGCGCATACCCGCAAGTTGGCCTGCAATATCGTTTGGATTGTAAGACGGCTGATTAACCAGCGCTAAAATCTCCCCGGTCTTGGCGTCGGCCATGATTAACGAAGCCGACTCAGCCTTATGCACCTGAACGGCCGATTTCAATTCGCGATAGGCGATATATTGCAGGCGCAGGTCTATGCTCAGACTCACGTCCTGACCAAACCTCGGCGGCGCCAAATAATCCAAGTCTCGAATTGAATTGCCGCGGCGATCCTTAAGCACTAACTTCGCACCGCGTTCACCGCGTAAATTCCGCTCAAAAGCCAGCTCTACGCCTTCGATTCCCTGATCATCTATATCCGTCAAACCCGTAACGTGCGCAGCAATCTCAGCCGCCGGATAGTAACGACGATACTCTGGACGCAGTTCCAAATGGGGCAAGCCCAAGTCGCCCAATCGTTGGCTCATGTCCCATCCCGCATGGCGCTTCAGGTACACGAACTGTTTGTCGGAATGCCTCTGCACACGATGTTCAAGTTCCGTTTGCGGAATTTCCAAAACCTCCGACATTGCCGCATATTGCGACGCACTAAAATCCGCTTTGCGAGGATTGGTGGATACCGCATAAACAGGTGTACTGACCGCCAGCGCTTCCCCATTTCGGTCATAAATTACGCCGCGCAGGGCGGGAATAGATTCGCGGCGAACGGACCTAGCATCACCCTCTTGCTGCAAAAAGTCGCGTTCGGTAACGCTGAGGAAAACCACCCGAGTCGACAGCGCCGCCACTGCGATTAAAAACAGGCCAAGAACAAAGTAATGACGCCACGCTTTCATTGGAGATCCGGCTCGGTCAACGGCGGGAAGTGCATGTCTAGTTCATGCTCGGCAGCCCGTTCTACTTCGTTCAAACCGGCACGCGCACCGCGCTCCAGCAGCAGCCTACTGTGCACAGCCAGCAGTTCGTTCTGCTGCCGCTGAACTTGATCCAATTCCTGATAAAGACTGCGCATACGGTGGGCCGAATCAACCGTTTCAAGGGCCGAAAATACGATCGCCAAAAGTAAGCCGGCGACGATAACCATCGGATAAAGTGTTTTACTCAGGGGCTCGGCTGGCTGATCTTTAACGCGACGACGAAAGCGCGCTGTTTGTTTCTCCTGCGCCTTCACCGCCATAGTCAGGCCACCCGCTCGATCACCCGCAGCGTCGCACTGCGCGCTCTCGGATTAACATCAAGTTCGGTACGACCGGCGCGTATCGGACCGCTGATGAGTCGACCACGGACGGCAACCTGCGCATCCTGAACGGGCAAACGCCGCGGCAACACGGGCGGTTGCGACAGCGCCTTAAACGCGTGTTTGACTTGCCGATCTTCCAACGAGTGAAAACTGATCACCGCAAGTCGGCCACCTAGGGCTAAATTGTCAAAAGCTGCCAGTACGCCCTGCTGCAATTCCTGCAACTCATCGTTGATGAAGATGCGCACCGCTTGAAAGGTTTTAGTCGCGGGATGTTTGGTTGATCGCGTATTGCCGCGTGGCACGCAGGCGGCTACTACTTCAGCTAAACCTTGAGTTGTGTGCAAGGGCCGAGCGGCAACGATGGCCTTAGCAATCCGCCGTGCGCGACGCTCCTCGCCGAAGCGCCAAATCACGTCGGCGATAACTTGCTCATCTGCACTGTTCAACCAATGCGCCGCATCGACGCCCTGGCTCGGATCCATACGCATGTCCAGCGGGCCGGGATGTCTAAAGCTAAAACCCCTATCGGGGTCATCTAGTTGCGGCGAGGACACGCCGACATCCATGAGCACGCCTTGAAGGGCACCAGCAAGCCCACACGCAGACACCACCTGGCTAAGTTCAGAAAACCGCGCGCGAAACACTCGCAATCGTGGCTCTTGAGCTTGTAATTTTTCAGCCTCTGCAATGGCCTGAGGATCTCGATCGAGGGCTATCAACCGGCCCCGATCAGATAATTCCTCTAGTATTGCGCGACAGTGGCCGCCACGGCCAAAGGTTGCGTCGACATACGCACCATTTTTCTCTATTGCTAAAGCGCGCAACACTTCGACCAACAGCACCGGCAAATGTCGCAGCACAGCGCTTTGCGCCGCGGCCGAATGTGGCTGCACCGAATCGGTCATACAGACAACCCAGAGAAATCGTTACCACTGTCATTCAACGCTTTTGCGCCCTGCTGCAGCCAGCCGCGCATACCCTCTTGCCAATTCGCCTCGGACCACATTTCAACCTTATTGCCTTGACCAACAAGCACCAACTTTTTATCCAGCTCAGCATAATTTCTGAGCATCGCGGGCAACAATAATCGCCCCGCAGAATCGAGTTCCAGATCTGTGGCATGGCCGATCAGCAGCCTTTGCAGTAACCGAGCTTGAGGATTGATATTGGACAACGCTTCTAATTTACGCTGCACCACTTCCCATTCGGGCAATGGATACAGCAAGAGACAGGCCTCGCGCATGTCAATGGTGAGCACCACTTTGCCGTCGCTGGCGAGCTGAACAGCTTCTCGATTACGCGCAGGCAACGCCATGCGACCTTTAGCGTCGAGCGTTGCACTGTTGATGCCGCGAAACATCTTTACCTTGACCTTGGTAGCGGGATCGCGCGAGCCGTTATCGCGTCACGATTCCCACTTTTCTCCACATTTATCCAACGTGCGACACTATATAGCCGGCATGCTAGAGTCAAGCGCTATGAGATGCTCGGTAATCGGCATAAATCACGGAAATAAAAGAACTTTTCGGAGGCTCGGCCAGCTCGCAATTGAGCGGACGAAGATCCAAATGCGCAAGGCGGAAAGAGCGAGAGTCAGCCTGTAAGCCGGGTTCTGTCGAGGACAATCATTCATCTAGGGCTGCCGTCACCGACAACCTCAAGCGGCCTACCCGGATCTGATACGGGCCGTATCAAAAGATCTCTATTTGGCCTTGCTCCAGGTGGGGTTTACCTTGCCACAACGTGTTACCACGCGCGCGGTGCGCTCTTACCGCACCCTTTCACCCTTACCGAAGGCGTCAAACACACATCGGCGGTCTACTCTCTGCTGCACTATCCGTAGGCTCTCGCCCCCCAGGCGTTACCTGGCACCCTGCCCTATGGAGCCCGGACTTTCCTCCCGTCGCAAACGACCGGCGATTGTCCAGCTGACTCTCGTCTGACAGTGTAGATTGATAGCCACGCGACACAAGTCGCCCAGGGACGCTTTTACAATTATTTAATCGGCGCTTGAGGGCTCATCGACACGGCCAGTTCATACAGCTCTTTTTTACTGACTCCACAAATCTGCGCGCCCAAACGAGCTGCTTTTGCCGGTGACAGTTCTTGCAGCAACACCTGCATCACCTGCCGATGGGCGTATCCTTGGGTCGTGGCTTCACCGCGCTCGATAACACCCACAAACTCGCCCTTGGGTGGATTCGGCAGTTGCGCCAACAATTCTGCCGCCGATCCATGCATCAGCGTTTCATATTGCTTGGTCATTTCGCGCGCGATAAATATCCTTCGGCTAGTAAGCTCCGCTAAGGTCTCTAGAGTTTGGCGAATACGATGCGGTGATTCAAAAAACACCACGGCATCGGGGTGTTGAAGCCAACCTTGCAACTGCTGCCGGCGCGCTGCCGACTTAGTCGTCAAAAACCCCACATAACGGAACGGCTGGCTTGGCAACGGACATACACTGAGCGCTGTAATGACCGCGCTCGGTCCCGGAATCGGCACCACTTTTATGTTCGCCTGGGAAGCCAATTGCAGCAATCGAAAACCCGGATCGTTGATCAACGGTGTGCCTGCATCGCTCACCAGAGCGACGGATTCCCCTCTTTCTAAACGCATGATCAGTCGGGGGCTGGCTGTATCCTCATTGTGATCGTGCAAGCTGACGAGTTCGCAACCGTCATGCCCAATGTGCGCTAACAGCACGCTGGTACGTCTGGTATCCTCAGCCGCAATGACCTGCACTTGTTTAAGCGTCGTAATTGAGCGTTGACTTAAATCGCCCAGATGGCCGATTGGAGTTGCAACCACGTAGAGTGTTCCTGACATGCCCACTAAACTCCTAATTTTATTTTGTGCAGCGATTTTGACGGCCGGCTGCCAAACTGCGCCACAAAACTCGCGGCCATCCGCATCGTCGCCAACTGCGACACCAGAAAAAAAAGCGCCGACAGGAACGAGTCTCTCCGACGAGCAGGCGCAGCAGACCCTTACACAACAAGACCGCGACCTCAAGCGGACCCTCGTGGAAGCACAGACCCTACTGAACACAGGTGCTGCCGATCGAGCCCTAAAGTTGATGAGCGGGTTCGAGCCTGGGGAATTCTCAGAAGCTACGAGCGACGGTTTATTCTCCCTTACCGCGCAAGCGCATCTTTCCTTGGGCAATCATATCGAAGCCTATCGAGCACTCACGAGAGTGTCGCGTATTACCGCCGACTACTGGTTTTTACTCAAACGCGTGTGCACACAGTTGGCATTTAACCGCTGCAGGGCAGACAGCTTGATCGCGCTGCAGGCGGAAAGCGCATTGTCCAGTCGTATCGAGCATGATGCCATTCTACAAGCTCTACTTAATGCGAGCCGTAACCCGGGGTACGAGGACGTTATCCTCGCTGCTGCAGAAATCATCCCCATAGCCACTCCGGAAACCAGCAGCCATCAAGGTTGGTATGCACTTACAGAAATTCTCACCTCCGCAGGATCGCGCCAAAGTACCGCGGTGGCATGGCAGAACTGGCGACAAAGGTGGCCCGACCATAAAGCGGCTTTAACACCGCCTACAATCACTGACGCGCTAGGCGTCGAAGCGACAAAATCTATCGCGCTGATGTTGCCTCTTTCGGGCGACTTGGCTCGCGTCGGTCGAGCCGTTCGCGACGGATTTATCGCGGCCTTTATGTCCGAAAACATTGATTTAGACCTGCATATTTTTGACAGTGCGGCCAGCTCGTCGATCGAACTCATACGTTCCGCCAGAGAGGTTGCCGCCGACGTGATCGTAGGCCCCTTGTTGAAACTTAACGTCGACACTTTCGCGCCATTTGCCGCAGCAAGCGAAACACCTACCCTGTTGCTCAACTATCTGCCGAACAGCACCGACACCAATGCGACAGCAACTCCGACACTAAATTTGCTGCAGCTCGGCACAGCTATAGAAGACGAGGCCGCCACTCTGGCTGTGCACATGCAGACCAATCAGCACGAGCGGGTCATGATCGTGTACAACAATAGTGCCTGGGCGAATAAGGCACTGGATACTTTTCGGACGGCTTGGCCACACCCAGTGTATCCCGCGAACTTCAGCACGATAAAACAACTGACTAACGCTGTGGGCAAGGCAATGGGCGTTGCAAAGAGCAATGAACGCAGAGCTCGAGTCTCAGCGCTGCTTAAAGAACCGGTCGAATTTCTGCCCCGAGCACGCCAAGACCTAGACGCAATCGTTGCGCTCACCACTGGCTTCGAGTCGGCCGCACTGATACCAGCATTACAGTTTCACTTTGCCGACCACCTGCCTGTTTACAGCACCTCGCAAAGTTTACGCGACAACGAATCACCAAAAGGCTTCACCGTCACCGAATTACCAGCTTTGGTTCAACCCACCACAGCAGAGCGAGCGTTAATTAAAGCCTTTAATTTAAATCAAAACCCGCTCGTCGACCTGTACGTGCTGGGACTGACCGCCTTCCAGGTGGCTACATGGGCACCCGCGCTGAGTGAAACGTCCTCTTGGCGCGACCATTTCACACGTCAATCGCCCATCGGGCGGCTCAGTCTCGAAGCCGGAGGACGGCTGTCGCGCAGCCTTGCGGTGACAACAGTGCAAGACCCGCGGACGGAAGCATTTATGGGTGCCACGGAGTCTGAATAATGTCGCGGCGCGTCGGCCGCCTTACCGAAACGCTGGCCATGTTATTTCTATTGCTGCGAGGGCTGAGGATTGTGGGCCGCAACTACATGTGTGTGCATGGCGAGATTGACCTCATCGCACTACACCGCGAACGGCAACGATCTCTGGCTCTGGTTTTTATCGAAGTGCGCTACCGCTCGTCAGAAAGCTTTGGTGGTTCGTCAGAAAGCATTGACGCACACAAGCAACTTCGGCTAATAAAGAGCGCGAACCATTTCGTGCACACGCATCAGACATACAGCCGTCTTCCCATCCGCTTTGACGCGGTGCTAATGACATGGTCTTCGCGACTACCGCGAATTACTTGGATAAAGGACGCATTTGACACATGAAGACATTCTGGCCTTCGACAGCGCTGCTGGCCTGTCTCGTATTAGCCGCCGGCTGTGCAGGCACTCAGGAAAGACCCCGCTCTACCGGCGCTTTGATCGACGACAATATTCTCGAAGTCGCCATCGAGCGTGAAATCAGGGCGTCCGATGAGGCTTACCAAGGCTCTCATTTGGTGGTCGCTGTTTACGACGGTCTGGTATTGCTGCTCGGCCAGGTGCCGAGTGCACAACTTAAGGCTCAAGCCGAAGCAGTTGCCGGAGCGATGTACAAAGTCGACCCTGAAAAGGTACACAACCATTTATCCGTCAGCGGACCTATTTCTATGCTCGCGCGAACTAATGACGGCTGGCTGACAACCAAAGTTAAGACTCGTTTATTAGCCTCAGACACGGCCAAAGGTCTCCGCATAAAAGTCATCTCTGAAGATGGCACGGTCTACTTACTCGGTGCGGTTACCGCCGAGCAAGCCGACGCTGCAGTCTTCGAGGCGCAAAAAGCATTTGGCGTCCAGAGGATTGTAAAGGTCTTCCAGTATACGGACGTCGAGCCAGCCATGACGCCCCCGTCGCCGTTAGACGAGCTTTAAATCTGGTCCTGTTTTTTTTGCATCCCCGGCCTCAGTGGCTTTTTCGCTCTCTAATCTGGCGCTGGGCTTTTGGGTCACAGCGGGCTGTGAAGGGTCCGCAGACATAGCGTCTTCAGGCGAAAACTCTTCATCCTCAAAGGCGAGTCCTTGGCCGCTGTCTCGCCCGTAGATAGCGCGTATGCTTTCGATCGGCAAAATTATTTCGAAATTTCTTCCAGCGAAGCGCCCATAGCACATCACATAATCATTGCCCAAGGAAAGGTCGCGGACCGCGCTGGGTGAAATATTTAGGACAATTTGCCCATCCTGAACATGCTCTGACGGCACTACAACCCCGTCCACTTCAGCATCCACTAAAATGTTAGGAATCTCATCGCAGTCTAATATCCACTCGTATAACGCCCTCAATAAGTAAGGACGACGAGGCTTCACTCCTGCATCTCTATTTCGGTCTCGGTCAGACTCTGCCTGAACGCGTCGCGCTCAAAAATCGTATGCATGTATTTAAACAAGGGCCGGGTGGATTTTTCCGGAAGCGTTATACCCACTTCTTTGAGACGCCATAAAATAGGCGCAACGCAACAGTCGACCAACGAGAACTCTTCATTCATGAAAAACGGTTTCTCTGCAAAAATCGGCGCAATGGCAATAATACTTTCCCGCAACTCTTTACGCGCCTTGGTCAAGGCCGCTTCTCGTCCCTTACCCAACATCAATAAATCGAGCCTACTGCTCCATTCTTTTTCAACACGGGTGATCCACAATCGAGACAATGCGCGTTGAACCGGATACACGGGTAACAGCGGCGGGTGCGGGAAACGCTCGTCCAAGTATTCCATGATCACATTGGACTCGTAGAGCACCAGATCACGATCTGAAAATGTGGGCAACGTGTTGTATGGATTGACGTCCTTCAGGTCATCATTAATTTTTCCGCCAACAACATCGACGATATCTACGGTAACGCCTTTTTCAGCGAGCACCATGCGTACGCGGTGGGAATAATGGTCACGGGGATCTGAAAACAGTGTCATAGAAGTTCTCTTGGTTAAGGCACTCATGATGCTTTTTGGTTTGCGTAGGCAGGGTATTGCTATGCCTAATGAACGTCTTTCCAGAACTCGCGATTCAATAAGTACGTAAACGTGCCGAGAATCACTAGAAACAAGAGGACATAAATCCCTAAACGTTGCCGTTGGAGTCGGCTCGGTTCGCCAACGTAATACAAAAAATTCGAAAGATCATAAATCGCTTGGTCAAACTCTTCCGCGGTGAGCGAACCTGTCCCCGGGTCCAGCGAGAGTTGTTTGGTTTCGGCGTCGTAGCGTTGCACACCCTGCAGGGGCAAAAGTACATTAGGCATCCCCACATTGGGATAAACACCATTATTGACGCCCAACGGTCGGCTTTCGTCGACGTAGAAGGTCTTGAGATAATTGTAGATCCACTCAGGTGAGCGGAGCCGAGCCTCCAGCGTGAGGTCTGGAGGCGTCGCGCCGAACCAGGCCTTAGCCTGCTCAGGATCCATTGATGTGGTCATCAATTCACCGATTTTCTGACCGGTAAAAACCACCGACTCTAAAGCTAATTCCCTGGGGATCCCGAGGTCATCAGCAGTGCGTCCATAACGCTGATATTGCAGGCCGTGGCACCCGAGACAATGATTTGCGTAGAGCTTAAATCCATTCTGCAAACTGGGCAGATCCGTGAGGTCAGGCTCAAACGCTTCCATAGGCCAATCGTTTTTTGCAGCGGACCAGCTAACGGATGCCGCTCCCAGCATGGCGAGGGATGCAAGAAAAGCTATAGGCCTAAAGAAGGCTTTCATCAGGTCACCCGTTCCGGTTCAGGCAGCGTTTGCTCTACCCGAGTGTACCAGGGCATTAAAACAAAGTAGGCGAAATACAACAGGGTGCAGAATTGCGCCAAGATTGTGTATGCCTTCGTGGCCGGCATCACCCCAAGAACTCCTAGGATGATAAAACATACAACAAAAATTCTGAGCGCCCAGCGCGACAACTTACCCTTGTAGCGCATAGACTTCACCGGGCTTCTGTCGAGCCAAGGCAGCCCGGCGGGAATGACTACAGCGGCACCCATAGTGACGAGTCCCCAAAACTTGGCATCCATGCCAAACAGCGGAAACGTCGCCGCACGAAGCATCGCGTAATACGGCGTGTAATACCAAACTGGCGCGATATGCTCTGGCGTCTTCAGCGGATTCGCCACCTCAAAGTTAGGTTTTTCGAGAAAATAGCCGCCCATTTCCGGCGCGAAGAACACGACAGCACAAAACAAGAATAAGAAAACTACGGTGGCATGAATGTCATGCACTGTGTAGTACGGGTGGAACGGAATTCCGTCGACCGGCACACCGTCCTCGTTTTTGTTTTTCTTTATCTCTATACCGTCCGGATTATTTGAACCGACGTGGTGCAGTGCCACGAAGTGTACAAATACTAGCCCAAGCAACACGATAGGTAGCGCCACCACATGCAACGCAAAAAACCGGTTGAGGGCAACTTCAGACATCAGGAAATCGCCTCGGACCCATTCCATTAAGTCGGCGCCTACATAGGGAATTGCGCCAGCGAGAGAAACGATGACTTGTGCACCCCAGTAAGACATGTTGCCCCAAGGCAGCAAGTAGCCGAAAAACCCTTCCGCCATCAGCGCCACGAAGATCGCCATACCGATCAACCAGATCAGTTCCCGTGGACCGCGATATGAGCCATACATAAGGGCACGGTACATGTGCAGGAACACCACAATGAAAAACGCCGAGGCGCCCGTTGAGTGCAAGTAACGAATTAGCCAACCAAACTCAACGTCGCGCATGATGTATTCCACCGAAGCGAACGCACCATCGCCACTCGGGACATAGTTCATGGTTAACCAAATGCCGGTAACCAGTTGGTTCACTAATACGAACGTCGCGAGCCAGCCAAAATAGTAGAAAAAATTGAAGTTTTTGGGCGCGTAATACTTCGACATGTGGTATTCGAAGGTTTCAGTCGCCGGAAACCTCGCATCCAGCCACTCCATAGTATCGGCTAGCGCACCTTGCTTTGTTTCAGGGTTCATTTGTTGCATTTGTGTTTACTTAACCTTAACCAATCACAATTACAGTATCAGACTGAAAGCTGTAGGGAGGGACCTCTAAGTTGGTCGGAGCTGGGACTCCTTTAACAACTCGGCCTGCCATATCAAACCTGGACCCGTGACAGGGACAAAAGAACCCACCCTGCCCAGTGTCCGCGAAATTGTCCGTAACTACGTATTTCGGCGAACAGCCCAGATGCGTGCAAACACCCAAGAAGACGCCGTATTCCTTGCGATCCGAGCGCCACGAGTTCACCGCAAAGTCGGGTTGCTGATCAACGACCTCAGAATTGGGATCGGCAAGCATGTCAGTGTCTGTTTCCAAAGATGCAAGAGTCGCCGCGTCACGACGAACCACAAAAATCGGTTTACCGCGCCAAGCCACAATCGGGCTGAGCATTTCCCCAGGCGCCAACTTTGAAACGTCGATCTTTACCGGAGCACCAAGCGCTTTAGCTTTCTCGCTTGGTGACCAATAGCTTATAAATGGCCAGGCCGCGCCCACCGCTCCGGCAGCACCGACAACGGAGGTGGCTTGAATCAGAAAGTAACGCCGGCTTGCACCGTCGCTATTAGAAGATTCGCCCGTTGGGGCATCATGGACTGCGTCACCAGTACTCAAGGCTGTCTGCTCCACTTTTTCTAGTACCGAAATCCACCACAGCCTTCGTCACAGTCTGCTCCATCGGACAATGACGCTAGCCCTCGGAATTCGGGTCGACGCCGTACGATCCTCTAATTTCGGTGTTCTTCTATTTTGAATTGTTGCTCTTTTTTTGTTCTGCAACGTTGCAACCGAAGGTTCTGTAAAACCGTATGAGGGGCTCACTCACCGCGGACTGCGGACGTTTGATCTTCGCCGTCAGCCCTGCCTATGCAACCCCCGCCAAATACGCGATCGCCTCGGTATTCTCGCCGCTTTTCAGCGCGCAGAAGCTTAGCATAAAACAGCGCCGGTAACCCACCGAGTAGCTGAACGAAACCTGACTATCGCTTAGAGAATTGCGGCCGTTTGCGGGCCTTGCGCAGACCGACTTTTTTGCGTTCCACAGCTCGCGCGTCGCGGGTCAAGAATCCCGCTTGCCGCATGGGGCCGCGCAAGGTTTCGTCGTATTCGACAAGCGCACGCGCTATGCCGTGGCGAATTGCACCCGCCTGACCTGTATTGCCGCCGCCGCGCACCGTGACTTTCAGATCCAGCTTGTCAGCCAAATCTGCCACCTGTAGCGGTTGCCGCACGACCATTCGAGCCGTTTCGCGGCCAAAAAACTCATCTAGCGGTTGCGAGTTCACCATGATTCGACCAGTACCGGAGGAAACGAAGACTCGCGCCGCAGCTGTTTTACGACGACCGGTGCCGTAGTTGTAATCGGTCATGTGCTATAGCTCCAATACTTGTGGCTGCTGTGCTGCATGCGGATGGCTATCGCCAGCATATACTTTCAATTTCCTGAACATGGCACGACCCAGCGGGTTCTTAGGCAACATCCCTCTAACAGCGCTCTCGATCATACGCTCCGGATGTTCCGCGCGCATGGTTCCAACGTCTGTGGACTTAATACCACCAGGATAGCCGGTGTGCCTCCAGTAGACCTTGCCGTTTTCTTTATTGCCGGTAACGTGAATTTTTTCTGCGTTGACCACAACAATGTAGTCGCCGGTATCCACATGCGGCGTAAACTCGGGCTTATGTTTACCACGCAGCCGACTGGCGACTTCGGTAGCGAGCCGGCCGAGGGTTTTGCCATCGGCGTCGATCAACCACCAGGCGCGTTCGACATCTTGTGCGCGCATGCTTACCGTTTTCATTATCTGCCTTACCTTTTCCAGCCGGACCGTCCCATCCGAGCCCTGGTTCAATTCGTATTTAACGCTTATTTATTTTGCGCACACATAATTTTTTTCCCGCCGATCTGCCTGCCTTGGCTATCGCGGGTCGCCCACCTGAGCTGGTCGCCACCGTCAGCGACCGAAAATTTCGGACGCGCATCATAGTGGAGGCCCTTACGCTTTACAACACAGTTTTCGCCTAGTCGGGCGCGCTATCGCCGTGTGTGTGCGATCCAGCAAGGTAGTCCATCGATTGCATTTCCAGCAACCTACTCTGAGTGCGCACAAACTCAAATTGCAAGCGCTGACCCTGATAAAGCTCATGAATCGGTGCTGCGGCAGACACAATAAGCTTTACTCCGTGGTCGTAGAACTCATCCACCAGGCTGATAAAGCGTCTCGCTGAATCCTCTTTACGTGAATCTAGAATCGGAATATTGCTAACAAACACTGAGTGGTAGAGCGTTGCGAGCTCGATATAGTCGTTCTGGCTTCGAGGCCCGTCACATAGATCTGTAAAGTGGAACCAGACGACGCCCTCGCTGAGTTGCTGGGTATTGATGGTGCGTCCTTCAACAACCAGGGGGACCGCCAACTCAATCGGCGCCGTTGCTAGTGCAGCAAAGCTGCGTTGCAAGCTTTCTTCGGCGCCGGCGTCAAGCGGGTAGTGATAAATCTCGGCTTGCGCCAGTGTACGCAAGCGGAAATCCTGACCCTCTTGAATTTCGACGACCGCACAATGTTGGTACAACAGATCGATTGCAGGTAAAAAGCGGCTGCGCTGCAGACCATTCTCGTACAACCTTTGAGGTTCAACATTGGACGTCGCAACCAGCGTCACCCCTCTGGCAAACAACGCGCGCATCAGTTCAGCTAGGATCATCGCGTCGCCTATGTCCGAAACGAAAAATTCGTCGAAACATAAAACATTAGCCTCTTGCGCAAATTCGTCAGCTACTTTTTGTAAGGGGTCAGCCACTCCACCGTGCGCTGTGAGACCGGCATGCACCCGTCGCATGAACCGATGAAAGTGCATGCGTTGCGCGCAACCGGCGGGCAAACAGTCAAAAAAAAGGTCCATCAACAGCGTTTTACCGCGACCCACCGTGCCCCAAATATAGAGTCCGAGCACCGGTTGACGAGACGACTTGGCAAGCCATTTTTGCCAGACAGACTGTTTAGATTGGCGCATCAATCGCTGGAACAAGTCCTCCAACTGCTCCACCACTTGCCGCTGCCCCTGATCTGCAAAGAAACGCTCGCCTTCGGCATTTGTGTCGGCTAACAACTGCTGGTATCGCCGCAGCGGACCGCGGGCATCCGGCACATTGGATCCGCTCACTCAGCTGCACCCCGACTCGGTTGCGCTCCAGTAATCGGCCCGTCCTCATTGGCGCCACCACGAAGCCTTGCTGCCCGAGCATGTGCAAACAAACCTTCGGCCTGCGCAAGCGTGTCTGTGACTGCAGCCAAGGCGCTGGCACCACGCGCAGACATCTCTACGACCGAGGTGCGTTTTTGGAAGTCATAAACACCCAGCGGTGACGCAAATCGCGCGGTACCAAATGTAGGCAACACATGAGAAGGACCCGCCACATAGTCGCCAAATGTTTCACCGGTGTGCGCACCACAAAATATCGCGCCGGCGTGGCGAATGTCATCTATCCAATCTTCGGGTGCAGCCACTGCCAGTTCTAGATGCTCTGGAGCAATGCGATTTGCCAGATCCAGCGCCTCTTGCTTGTTCGCAGATACGATTACCGCACCGCGCCGGCGCAAGGATTGCCGAATGATGGATTCTCGCTCCATACTCGGCAGCATCGCCTCTATCCGAGCAACCACCGCGGCAGCGAAGTCTCGATCGGGGCTGATCAAGATGCTTTGTGCTGAGGCATCGTGCTCCGCTTGAGAAAACAGGTCTAAGACAGCCCAGTCAACCGGCGTCGTTCCATCCGCTAAAATGAGTACCTCACTGGGACCGGCAATCATGTCGATGCCCACCTGCCCAAATACCTGCTTTTTTGCCGTGGCCACGTATGCGCTACCTGGACCGACGATTTTGTCTACTCTGGGAACACTCTCGGTACCATATGCCATTGCGGCGATCGCCTGCGCTCCACCAATGCTAAACACCTGGCTCGCACCCGCCAGGTGCAAGGCGGCTAAAACCATATCGTTCGGTAAGTCACCGGGCGTGGGCACGCAGACGACGATGTCATCTACGCCGGCGACGGTTGCTGGAATAACCGTCATAAGCACGCTCGAGGGATACGCTGCCTGACCCCCCGGCACGTATACGCCAACGCGTTGCAATGGACTGACTCGCTGCCCCAAGCGATTCCCCAGTTCGTCCTCAAAGGACCAGGACGAATCCAGTTGGCGCTGATGAAACGATCTAATACGTTCCGCCGCGAGTTGCAGCGCCTGTTGATGTCGCGGCTGCAGACGTTGCCAGGCTTGTAGTGGCGCGTCGTTGCCGAATTTAAAATCTTGAGGCTTTGCGAGGTCGCGCCGATCTAACTTATTCGTCAACTCCAACACCGCGGCGTCCCCTCGCTTTCGGACCTGCGAGATGATCTCGGCGACCTGCTGATCTAACGCGCTGTCAGTATGCATATCCCATTGCAGAAGGTCGGCAAACTGCTGCTCAAAATTATCGTTGGTGGTGACTAGGTGCTGAATAACCATGTTTCGCTGACCGCTTTTTTACTACCGAATGTTCTGTTATTCGAGTTCAACCAACGACTGCCGCTAGCTGCTGTATCAAAGTCTGCACATCACTAAACTTCGTCTTCATTGAGGCGCGATTAACAATAACTCTGGTGCTGATGTCACAGATCAAGTCCCGCGCCTCAAGGCCGTTGGCACGTAACGTATTGCCGGTATCAACAATGTCGACAATACAGTCCGCCAACCCGAGCATCGGTGCAATTTCCATTGCCCCCGATAATTTGATCAACTCAACCTGACAACGTTGGCTGTGGTAATGACTGCGAGCGATGTTGACAAATTTGGATGCCACACGAAGCACTCCGGGCGAAGCCACGAACCCAACGGGAGCAGCCGTCATCATGCGACACAGGCCTATTTTGAGATCGAGTCGCTCATAAAAACTCATTCCCTCCCCGTACTCCAAGAGGGTGTCTTTGCCAGTGATGCCAACATCGGCGACCCCCTGATCTACATACGTCAGTACGTCCGCTGAGCGTGTGACAATAAGTCGATGATTACCACAGCGGCTGTCAAAGATGAGTTTGCGCGACTCGGACGGATGCTCGACCGGTTCGACGCCGCAGGACGCTAAAATCGGTAAACATTCTTTCAAGATACGCCCCTTGTTAAGGGCAATAACCAATCCCATCCGATGTTGTCCTTTTATTCTTCTCTAAAAAGGTTGATGCAGCTTGTTCTGCACGCGATCAGGACACGCGGCGTACCTGCGCGCCAATTTGTTGCAGCTTTTCCTCAATGGTCTCGTAACCGCGATCTATATGGTATATGCGATCGATAACAGTTGTGCCCTCAGCAGCCAAGGCCGCCAAAACCAGACTGAACGAAGCGCGCAGATCAGTCGCCATAACCGGCGCCGCTTTGAGCGTATCGACCCCATGCACGACCGCCATCGAAGGGCCATGCAGTTCTATGTTCGCGCCCAGCCGATTCAGTTCGTGAACATGCATAAACCGATTTTCGAAGATGGTTTCACGTATTGTCGCGCTGCCCTTAGCAACCGCGTTCAGCGCCATGAACTGCGCTTGCATATCGGTAGGAAAACCGGGGTAAGGCGCTGTCTCCAAGTCCACTGCCGTTGGGCGCCGGCCCTGCATATCCAGCGCCACCCAATCAGCTCCGACGTCGATCTGCGCACCCGTTTGCTCAAGCTTCTCAAACACGACGCCCAGAGCGTCGGGTTGCAGGTCCATTAACTTTATTGAGCCCTGAGTAATGGCTGCCGCGATCATATAAGTGCCCGCTTCAATCCGGTCCGGCATGATCTGATACTCGCAACCGGCCAGCTCGTGCACGCCATCAATAACAATTTCAGAGGTGCCGTGGCCGCTGATCCGAGCGCCCAAAGCCGCGAGGAAATTACCTAAATCTATGACTTCCGGCTCGCAAGCCGCGTTGACAAGCCGAGTTTGTCCGCGCGCTAAACAAGCTGCCATCATCAAATTTTCCGTCCCTCCAACGGTCACTAGATCCATGCAAATATCAGCGCCTATCAATCCATGCTTTGCTTCGGCCTTGACGTACCCATCAACCACCTCGATCTGTGCACCCATGGCCTGTAATCCCTTGAGGTGCTGATCTACCGGTCGAGAGCCAATTGCACAGCCGCCCGGCAGTGAAACTTCTGCGTGCCCATGACGAGCTAACAACGGACCGAGCACCAAAAACGATGCGCGCATAGTTTTGACCAGTTCATAAGGGGCTTTTAAATTACTCAGCCGAGCGGCCGTCACTTGAACATTCAGTTTTTCATCTATAACAACGTCAGCGCCCAGACACGCCAACAACTCGATCATGGTGGTGACATCGTGTAGGTGCGGGGCTTTTTTCAAGATAACCGCCTCGCCTGTGAGCAGAGTCGCGGCGAGAATAGGCAACGCAGCGTTTTTTGCGCCAGATACACGCAGTGTGCCGGAAAGTTTCTGTCCGCCTTGTATTTGTAGCTTATCCATGTTGCTGCGGCGTCCGCCCCTAGTTTTATTCGCCTGCCGGGGTTTCCGCTTTTATCGTCACCGCATGCAAATGCCCCGCAGCGATCAAGTCCTCAATGCAGGCATACACCGCCTGCTGTTTTTTGACCCGACTCAAGTCAGCGAAATCCGCGCTCACAACCTCGATCATTGCGCGGTTACCGTCAACCAAAACGCTGACGGTTGCATCCTTAAAGGCTGCCTTAACCCTGCGGGTGATCTCTTCTTGCATAGTTTGCTGTCCTTCGTGGACCGAACATGACTGGATTGGCGTCGACAACGCGATGGCGACCTGTCGAACGGGCCCAAACAATACAACAAACGGAGCCGTGTAGCATCAGAGCTCGCTTGGATCTCACAACGGATCGGACTAAGCTAAGTTTCTCGTTTCCTGTATCGGCTCTGACGCCGACAGTGCTTAACGACACACCGAAATAAGGATGGTGGCGGAAAATGTGGTTGCAGCTGCTATTACTGCTGGTGGGCTTTGTTGCTCTGGTCTGGAGTGCCGACAAATTTTTGTCAGGCGCGGCTTCCACTGCCGTAAATTTTGGAATCCCCAAGATAGTGATCGGGCTGACAATCGTTTCTCTTGGCACGTCGGCTCCAGAAATTGTCGTTGCCACTTTCGCGGCCATTGAGAACAATCACCTGCTGGCGGTCGGCAATGCTATAGGTTCCAACATCGCGAATATTGGTCTAGTGCTCGGCGTGACTGCAATCGTTACGCCGTTGGCTTTTTCACGGAACGTACGACGCAAGGAACTGCCTTGGCT
>DEBN01000060.1:2632-4526 GCA_002348825.1 Gammaproteobacteria bacterium UBA2955 | reverse complement strand
CAGAGGGGTTGTGCACAGATCGCCGCTGACAGATGTGGACCGCGTCGTTTTAAAGATGGATACAATCGCCTAACATTACACCGCACTTGCTTGGTTAGCGTGGAGGCTATGGCGGAGTCACCCATTCCGATTACTGTGCTCACTGGCTTCTTAGGCAGCGGCAAGACCACGGTGCTACGTCACCTAGGTGCGCTTGGCTTACTGGAACGCACGTTAGTTTTGGTCAATGAGTTTGGCGAAGTAGGGTTAGACCATGAATTGCTCGCGCCTATTGAAGACGACACGCTAGTCGCGGTCTCTAGTGGGTGCATCTGCTGCACTATTCGTGCCGATCTCGTGCAAACCCTTAGTGAGGCGACCTGGCGGTATGCACGCGGTGGTTCTCGATGGTTTGATCATGTCATCATAGAAACGACAGGGATTGCTGACCCCGCGCCCATCTTGCAAACAATACTCGGCGACGAGAAAGTTGCTCGCAAGTACGTGCTGGCTTCTGTTTTAACCGCGGTAGACGCGGTGAATGCAGCTCAAACCCTTGACCATTATCCTGAAGCGGTAAAACAAATTGCCGTTGCTGACCGAATTCTACTGACAAAAACAGACTTGCTGGATACGGCTGACGAACACCTAAACGAAAGTTTAAGGCGCCTAGCCCCGGGTGTGCCAATCAACCCCGTCGTTGCCGGAGCCGCCGTAGCAGATTGGTTTTTCCGCCCAGGATTCTACACAACCGACGGCAAAAGCGCGGATGTGGAAACGTGGCTCATGGGCGAAATAGCAGGCCCGAGCCCCGAGTCTGATCGCCACGAACACGCACAGAGCGCCAGTCGGCACGGTCGCATCGAAGCGGCGTGTCTGACGTTTCAGGAGCCGGTGGACGCCGCTCTATTCGAATCGTGTTTAACCATGCTAATGGATTTTAGGGGCGCCGATCTCCTGCGGATTAAGGGCATCGTCAATGTGCAAGGTATGGATCGACCGATGGTGCTGCACGGTGTTCAACACGTATTTCACCCTCCGGAAGTACTTGAACGATGGCCTAGCGATGACCGACGAACAAGAATAGTTTTCATAAGCCGAGATCTCGATCATAGCGATATTCGCAAATGTTTCTCGGCCGTGGGGCTAAAACCAGAGTAGGTTATTTACACCGCCAATAATATGCGCGCTTATGGCCTAAAACCCTCTACGAAACGCAATGGGCGATAAACGTTTAGTTGTTGATTAATTTTTTGGCGCAAGCCTAAAATATGCCGTTAGAAGGTAAAAACCGGAATAGGTTAGCGTTTTGAGCATTGCGCTCGACGCCGATTTTTGCAGAGCTGCGTAGGGCCGACCCAATGAGGCTCAGGTCGTAGAGGGTCTCAGCAGTCGCAGTGGCTCGGATGAGTGATTCCGTGGTTATGTAACGATAGCCAACAACCTAGCTCTGCCTAGAATGTCATCGGCAAAAATTTAACCGAATTGCTTACGTAGAGAAATCGAATATGACTGGATCGATACCCGTCAGTGAAAATCAAAGAATCGAGAGCCTAGATGTTCTGCGCGGCTTCGCGCTGTTGGGGATCTTATTACTCAATATTATCGGTTTTGGCTTTGTGTCCGCGGCGTACACGGCGCCTGCCTTAACCGTTGATTCAGCTGCAGATGTCGCCGCCTGGGTTTTGGTTGATTTGACGGCTGAGGGCGCTATGCGCGCGCTCTTCTCGATACTTTTCGGGGCCGGTGTGGTGCTTTTCCTCGGCCGTGACAACGTTGGTCGCGGCAGGCTGCATTACAAGCGGTCGTTCTGGTTGCTGGTTTTTGGTCTGTGCAACGGCTACGTGCTGTTGTGGACCGGCGACATCCTAGTCACTTACGCGTTGTGTGGTTTCCTGCTGTTTCTTTTTCGAAA
>DEBN01000060.1:0-2222 GCA_002348825.1 Gammaproteobacteria bacterium UBA2955 | reverse complement strand
TTCGGTCTCCTGCATATGCAGTCTCTCGGGAAGGAGGCTGCTGAGCTCTATGCCCAGGGCAAACCCGTATCCGAAGAGTTGGCCAACATGCACCAGGGATGGCAGGAATTCGCAGTTGATTTTTATCCTTCGGACGCGCAGATAGCGGAAGAGCTTGCGGCCCGCGGTGGTACCTACCTAACTGCGTTCAACTGGACACTAGTGCACAACACGGACATCTTACTCGGCTACCTGTGGTACATCTCGCTGCCGGATGCCTTGGTGGGCATGGTGCTGGGTATGGCGTTGTTTAAGCTTGGCGTGCTGCAAGGCCAGTTGCCTCTGTCGGTCTATCGAAACATGGCGATTTTAGGTCTGTCCGTAGGTTTAACGGTCAACGCTTATGAGTTGTGGACGGCGCACGCCAGTCAGTTCGATCTGGTCGCTTCATTCAACCAACTAATGCCCACATATCATCTAGGTCGGATCGCGTTAGCAATGGGTTGGATCGGAGTCATCGTACTTCTGCATCGCAGTCTGAACCTTGGTTCGAGACTCGCGGCGGTAGGTCGGATGGCTTTGACCAATTATCTGCTGCATTCGCTTATTTGCCTGTTCATATTCACAGGAGCGGGATTGGGTCTAATAGATCAGATGACGCGATGGCAGGTTTACGGCGTGGTGCTTGGCATCTGGATACTGCAACTCTATCTGTCTCCCTGGTGGCTTGCTCGTTACCATTATGGCCCCGCAGAATGGCTGTGGCGGGTACTCACTTACGGACGCGTGTCGAAATTTAAGCGATAGCGCCTGAGCAGATACGTCGCTCAGCCGGTTAACGCGTTGTGAGAGTAGTAAGGCTATCTGCAGAGATGGGTTGGCGCGGCTGCTTAGCTCAACCAGATAAGAGGATCAGGCACCGGCGTGTCCGGCTCATAGGGATCTTGCCGTCCTTGGTGTAGGTGTAAGCTGATTCGATATTGTCCGGTCGAATAACATGTTCACCCCCCAAACAGATTCGACACCCGCGTCTTCGGCTCTTTTGCCAATTTCTAGTGTGGTTGGCCCACCAACACCGATGCTGCCAGCGAACGCTGATCCGACTTATTCCACCTCCCGGTCTTCGGCTTCATAGCGTACTCGTAATGTTAGGGCATGCTGGTGCAGAGAATCCGGATATAACCACCAAGATCTTGGCCAACGCAATGCTTACGTTGGCAAGCTTCGAGCGTTTGCGCGCTCCGGACTTCTACGCGCTACGAATGCTTTTGGGGTAACGCTTAGAAGGGTCAAAGCAGAATAATCATGGTGAGCGGTTGCGGTCCTAAGAGCAGGCGGGTTATTTGAGCCTGATTCTTAATGAGGCACCCCCAGAGCGTAGATTTTGGGGGTGCCTAGTGCTGTGGTGGACGCGTGTCCCCAAGCACAAAGCGTAAGCTAGTAATTAAACGGTGCGGTGTATGTAGGAAAAAGCCGCATTGCTCTGTAGGAAATTGCTTGGTTTTTAGCTGTGGAGTGGAGCTGTAAGCTAAAAGAGACAGACTCGTTGTCACTCGATGAGTGAATCATTGCTCTCAGCCAGAAGCCCGAATTTACAAAGCGACAGAACAAGCCGGGATCATTCGAGAAGGCGGTCAAGCCATGCCTAGAGGATTTAATTTCAAAAGGTCTGGTCGAAATGAACGACGAGCAGGTGACTCTCGGGCAGGGCCTAGGTATCAAACTTGATGAGGATTGGCCCGCTGAGTTTGGAGCGTGATCGGACAGTCAGATTAAATTCCGAGGGGGTGCCTCGTCTGTCCTTCATCAAAGGTTGGCCAATTGAACCGGGGGACGACTAGTCTTAAAGTCAATCAGTCGCCGCTTTTTAGACGTTCTTCTTAGTGAATTTTGGGCTCATATCCCGGAAACTTTTCAAAATGCCCATCTGGTTCTATATCGCCAATAAAATGTGCTTTCGACTCAATGAAAACTTCCCCAGCAAGATCAAATAAAAGCGTGGGCGGATCGAACGTACCTGCGTCAATTCCAAAAGAGTTTCCCCCAACTTCTAACTGGTAGTAAACCGTTGTTCCACACTTGGGACAGAAGTTTATGTCCCACTTCTTAGCGCTTTCACTTGTAAATCCACAGTGCGTCAGTCGCCCAGATTTTAAGCTCGGTTCTCGGGCTTGAAGTAAGTTAAAACAGCAAATGCACGCCCAGTGCGAAGTTGGCAGTAGCGGCAATGACATACACCACGT
>DEBN01000039.1 GCA_002348825.1 Gammaproteobacteria bacterium UBA2955 | reverse complement strand
ATAAAATCCGTCCGGGCTTCGGGTAGAAAGTCCAAACGGCTTTGTGTGCCTTGCAAAAGCCCTTTACCGAACACTCCGCCAGAGCCGATCGCCGTTGTGGACTGAATGATGTTCCATCCAGCGCCCAGCGGATCGCTCTCCGGATCAAATAGCGTAACGATTCGCTGACGTTGGTAACCCTGTAAAGCGAACTGCCAGAGCAATGGCGCGGCGGCCGCAACCAACAACGACGCATAACCAATATAGCGCCAAGATAGACCCGCCAGCAGCAACACCGCCATACCGGCGCCGGCTACCAATATGGCGGTGCCTAGATCAGGTTGGGCAGCTATTGCCACCGCGGGCAACAAAATAATCAGCAGCGAAAAGCCGACGTGTTTTGCCGACGGCGGAAGTACACGTTGTTGTAGATACCATGCCAAGGCCATCGGCACTGCAATCTTCATTAATTCCGCCGGTTGGAACCGCAACACCCCAGGAATCTCTAACCAGCGCTGGGAACCCTTTACCGTTACTCCAACTAAAAGCACGAGTATTAGCAGCACGAAACCCACTGCATAGACAAATGGAGCCCAGCGCAGATACATACCCGGCGGCAATTGAGCAGCCACCACCAGCACTACCAGCGACGCTAAGGCTCGTTGAAACTGCGCATCAAACAAGCGACTTTCGTCACCCGCTGCACTGAACATAACCACCAGACCAAAAGCCAGAACGGTCATCACTAGCACCAAGAGCAATGGGTCCAGATGCAGCTTATGCAACCAGTGGTCTTGGGCAGAATTTTGGGCGCCCGGCAGCTGCCGCTGAAAATCCTTACTCAATATTTTGCTTCCATTCCAGCCCTGTTCACTAAACCACACACAATCATCGGACTGCGACGGAGCGCCCAAGATACGAATCTATAATTTCTCTGGCCACAGGCCCTGCCACCGAACTACCGCCACCACCATTTTCTACCAACACGGCGAGAGCAATTTGAGGATCTTCTACCGGCGCGAACGCCATAAACCACGCATGTTTGCGGCTAAATTCGGACAATTCTTCTTCGTCGTATTCTTCACCCTGCCGAATCTCCACAACCTGCGCTGTTCCCGATTTCCCCGCCATGCGATAGCCGATGCGCTGACCAATATATGCCCAGGCCGTACCATTTGCGCGAAAACCCTGGCCACCCAGATGCACAACATCCTCCATCGACGCGACCATGTTCTGCCAATCCTGCTCTGTCAGGTTCAATTTTTTTTCCGGCATCGAAGGCTGAGCTGCTGGGTTGCCAAGCTCATCTCGAGCCATAACCATGCGCGGTCGCACAACCCGACCGCGATTAGCAATCATCGCCGCATAGGTCGCGATTTGCAGGGGCGTTACAAGCAAATCCCCCTGCCCTATGCCCATGTTGACGGAATCACCCTGGTACCATTTTTCGCCTTTAGCGCCGAGTTTCCACTCTGGATCCGGCACCAAGCCATGGCTGGCATCGCTTATGTCCAGCGCAAGGTTTTGACCAAACCCAAACGCGGCTGCGAAACGCGCCAAGTAGTCAATATCTAAACGGGAAGCGACGTCGTAAAAGTAAACATTCGAAGAGCGATAGATCGCCTTGCGCAAATCGACGATCCCCTGCCCTCCGGAATCATCGACTGTCCACGACCAATCTCGATACTCACGTTCGCCACCGGCCAACCGAAATGAACCGCGATCATCTATCTGGGTATCCCATTGCATAGCGCCACTGGCGATACCAGCCAACCCCACCACTGGCTTAAATGTTGAACCAGGCGCATATTGTCCATTCGTCGCCCGGTTGAACAGAGGCAGGTAAACCGATTCGCTCAACGCTCTGAACTCGCTGTCGCTCATACCAGCAACAAACTGATTCGGGTCATAACTGGGTTTGCTCACCAACGCCAACACGCCACCCGTTTTAGGGTCCAGGGCCACTACAGCGCCGCGACGACTACCTAACGCATCGACAGCCGCCTGCTGTAGTTGCGCGTCTAAATAGAGGTTTAGATTCTGTCCAACCAACGGTGGGTCTATGTCGATAATGCGCGTTACGCGCCCATGGGCGTCCGTCTCCACCTGTTGGAAGCCCGGACGGCCGTGCAATTCGGACTCGTAATCAGCCTCGACGCCGCGCTTTCCCACAAACTGTGTCGCTCTGTATTCAGCTGGGTCTAATCGCCGCAGATCGCTCTCGGTCACTCGGCGCACAGAGCCTACCGCATGCACTGCGATATCGGCTTGGGGATAGTAACGCTGCAAACGCGTAATCACCTCGATCCCCTGCATGCGGTGACGGTTAACAGCAAGCGCTGCGATATCCGCAGCCGACAGATTATCCGCCAGCACAACCGGATCGCCCGGTCGCCGACTGCGCTTTACCCGCTGATGGAATTGCTCGATTTGTTGCGCCGACAAGTCAATAAAACCGCTCACTTGCTCGATTGCAGCGTCGAGGTCATCTACTCGCTCAACCACTATGCCTAGCGCTGAAGACGGCCGATTATCTGCCAACAGCACACCATTACGGTCGAAAATTAGCCCACGGGGTGGGGCGAGAGGCTGAACCTGGATACGGTTTTTGTCGGAGCGGTATTGATAACTTTCGTGATCGTAGACCTGCAATTGCACGAAGCGCGCCACTAACACGCCCACGCATACAACCATAACCACAAAAAAACCGATCGCACGCCGCGCAATGAGTGTGCGTTCTCTATTTGGATCCTTGATTGCGAGCGCGACTGCCAAATCCAACCCCTAAATCCTGTGATACGGATGCCCGCAATTTATGCTGTCGGCGCGATACAGCGCCTCAGCAACGACCACTCGAACTAAATAGTGCGGCAACGTCAATTTTGACAGGGATATACATTCGTTTGCACGCGCCAAAACAGCATCACCGAGGCCGTTGGCACCGCCGATCAAAATTACAACTCCCGCGCCCTGCATCTGCCATACCTTGAGACGAGCCGCCAACTGCGTACTAGAGGTTTGCTCACCACACTCATCGAGCGCGACAACCCAGTCATCGCCGCTCATTCGAGCGAGCAACTTCTCGGCTTCCTGCGACTTAATTTTAGCTAGATCGGAATGATGTTTAGGCGCCGGAACCTCTTCAAGCGACAAGCGCACCCGGCGGGAAAAACGCTTCGCGTATTCAGCATAACCGGTCTGCACCCAAACCGGTGATTTGCTCCCAACAGACAATATGCGTATGTCCACAGGCGCAACGCTAATTCAAATGCTCGCTGTCGGGCGTAGCATCTGACCAAAGCCGTTCCAACTCGTAGAAATCACGAGCTTCTGTATTCATGACATGAATCAAGACGTCACCGAGATCGACCAGTACCCAGTCATAGCTTTCGCGACCTTCAACGCCCAAAGGCTGCACCCCAAGCGCCTTGGAAGACTCGGTAGCACTGTCTACTAGAGCTTTGACATGGCGATTAGAGCCACCACTCACAAGAATCATGTGATCCGTCATAGGCGTAAGCTTGGATACATCCAGAGAAAGAATTTCCTGTCCTTTCAAATCTTCCAGCGCTGCCACCATATGGTCGCGCAATTCACTTGGCCTCAAATATATTTCTCCCTTGACGAGTTATCGCCCTTATATAACTGGTTGCGATGGATGTATCGTTCTACGTCGGAGTCAACTAGCTCCGTAATATCTCTTCCGATAGCGATTCGTTGGCGTATTTCGGTAGAAGATACCTCTCGCATGGGCAGGTTAATGCGCATTATCTGGCCGTTACGAGTCACATCGAACACCGCATTTTCATGTTTGTGACAAAGCGCCGTAATCTCGGCAGAAAAGCGCACATCTTGCCCGGGTCTCGGTATAACGACCAAATTGCAATCTTCTAATACCTTTTCCCATCGATGCCAGGATGTCAGGGTTGCAAATGAGTCCTCGCCGACAATCCAACACAGCACCGAGTGCGGGAACTCGCTCCGCAGCATACTCAAGGTGTCTGCCGTATAAGAGCGACCACCTCGTCGCACCTCCACATCGTCTGCAACCAATCCAGGATTATTTGCGCAGGCCGCTTCGAGCATGGACCATCGATGGGTCGTCATCGTACAGCCCGACGACTTGTGTACCGGTTGCGCATTGAGCACTAGCCGCACGGTGTCTAGACCCAAAAACTTTCTTACGCTCTCAGCGGCGTGCACGTGTCCACAATGAACCGGGTCAAACGTACCGCCATATAACCCTATGAGCACAGGGCTTGCCCTGAATGACTATCGATTACGAATTTCACCATCACCGTATACGACATACTTCTGAGACGTTAGGCCTTCTAAACCGACAGGCCCCCTAGCATGAAGTTTGTCCGTTGAGATGCCAACTTCGGCGCCGAGCCCATATTCAAAACCATCGGCAAACTGCGATGACGCGTTCACCATCACCGAGGCAGAATCGACTGCTTGCACAAATTGTCTCGAATGACTGTAATTTTCGGTGACTATGACATCGGTATGGCCTGATCCGTAACGGTTGATGTGCTCGATCGCCGTATCCAGTCCTTCGACTACTTTTATCGCTAAAATCGGCGCTAGATATTCCTCGGACCAATCGGCTTCGCTCGCAGCACCCACACCCGCAAATGCGCCTGAGCGCTCGCATCCTCGAAGTTCAACATTCGCTTTGACAAATTTTTCGACTAACGGCGGCAACACCTCCGCGGCTATCCGCTCGTGGACCAGCAAGGTTTCCATAGCGTTACACACCGCATACTTTTCCGCCTTGGAATTGAAAGCGACATCAATCGCTTTGGCTATATCGGCTTCCGCGTCGATATACACGTGGCAGATGCCATCCAAATGCTTGATCACAGGGATTCGCGTCTCACTACTAACGCGCTCTATCAGTCCTTTGCCACCTCTGGGCACTATCACATCAACGAACTCATCAAGCTTGAGCAGTTCACCAACAGCAGATCGATCAGTCGTGGTCACCAACTGCACACAGGCCTCAGGCAATCCCGCTGCTAAAACGCCCTTGGTCACACACGCGGCAATCGCTTGATT
>DEBN01000025.1 GCA_002348825.1 Gammaproteobacteria bacterium UBA2955 | reverse complement strand
GAGGTCATGACCGGCTTTAGAGTTTCTCGCGGCGGCGCTCAGGTGCTCTATGGCGTCGAACCGGACCTAACAACCCTTGGGAAAATAGTCGGCGGCGGTCTGCCTGTCGGGGCCTTCGGCGGCCGCAAAGACATCATGCAAGAAATCGCGCCAGCCGGGCCTATCTACCAAGCCGGCACTCTGTCGGGTAATCCACTCGCCATGGCCGCAGGACTCAGCACCCTCAATCATCTGACAAACGAGGTTTACCAAACCGTTAACGCTGCAACTGAAACCCTTGTGGATGGCTTGGTTGAAAAGGCAGCGAACGCCGGCCTGAAAATTTGCACGAACCGAGTCTGCGGCATGTTCAGCCTATTCTTCGGCATTGACCGCGCAGAAAATTATGACGATGTCGCCAACTCAAATATCGATCAATTCAACACGTTTTTTCATAGCATGCTTGATCAAGGCGTCTATCTCGCGCCTTCCGCATTTGAAGCAGGCTTTATCGGCGCGGCGCATGACAGTGACCTAATAGCAGCGACACTCGATGCTGCTGAGGTTGCTTTCGACACCTTGATGTCGACTTAGCAGATAAAATTTAGGAGCAAAAATGACTCAAATCTTTGGACTTGGTAATGCGATTGTCGATGTTGAGGTTCATGTGAAGGATTCCTTCCTCGCAGATCAGGGCCTTCCAAAAGGACAAATGACGCTCGTCGACTCAAAGCAGGTCAGCGCGCTAACCGCGGCACTCGACGGTTCGACAATGCAACGCTGCAGCGGTGGATCCGCGGCCAACACTATTTTCGCCGCACAAGGTTTTGGCCTGCAAACGAGCTACACCTGCAAAGTCGCCGATGACATAAACGGCCGCTATTTTCTTGAAGAAATGGGCGCCGCGGGGATCGGTCTTAACCCAAGCTGCTTGAGCAGCGAAGCCGGTGTTAGTTCGGGACAATGTTTGGTCATGATCAGCGACGACGCGGAGCGCACTATGTGCACAGATCTCGGGATTTCCGCAAGTCTGGCCGCCACCGATCTCGATGAGCAAGCTATTGCTGCAGCCGAAGTCTTTTATGTGGAGGGCTATTTAAGTTCGTCTCCGAACGGCACTGAGGCCGCCGAGGTCGCGCGCGCCATTGCGCAGACCAGCCAGGTGCAAACCGCCGTCTCACTGTCTGATATCTCTATGGTGACCATTTTTAAGGACAATCTGCAACGCATCCTTGGTAACGGCGTCCACAGCCTGTTTTGCAACGAGGAGGAGGCTCTCGCGTGGGCCAATACCGATCGCTTAGATGTAGCGATTTCGGAACTCAAAGACATCGCCCGGGAAGTCTTTGTCACCGTCGGTGCGAGGGGGTCTATTGTCGTTGACGAGCACGGTCGTAGACAGGAGTCCCCAGGGCTTGCCGTTACACCCATCGATACAAATGGCGCCGGCGATATCTACGCGGGCGCTTGTTTAGCAGCGCGCTGCCAGGGTGCCGATCCCTTCAATGCGGCAAAGTTCGCGAATCACGCGGCAGCTCATCTGATCACCCAGTACGGAGCGCGTCTTAAAACTTTGCAGGCGTACGCCGAATTAAAACACGCCTTTGCTTAGGTCGGCGGACGGGGGGACACCCACTCAATCGTGGAAATCGAAGCCAATGCGATGGCTAATATCCATGTTCAGCAAATCTGTTTTACACGCATAGGCCAAGATCTCGACGCCTTTGCCGGAGGCGATCTTCAGCGCCTCGGCGTACTCTGGATCCACGTGAGTTGCAGGACTAACAGATTGAATACCAAGATGCTGAACGCAAAATAATAAAACTCCGCGCGCGCCTTGTTGAACGAGCGATTGCAGTTCCGCAACATGCTTTAGTGCTCTCGCACTTACCGCGTCCGGAAACGCGCCCAGCCCGTCTGCAAGATGCAGGGTTACACTTTTGACCTCGATGAATACTTGTTTGCGATCCCGTGACAATAAAAAGTCAAAACGGCCAGCACCGCTGGGAATCCTGGCCTCGGCTTGAATCTGCTCTGCAGGCCATTGGCCCAATTCCGCTATAGCCCCTGTAAGCAACGCTTCTTCGACCAAGCGATTGGCGCGTCCCGTATTCACGCCCACCAAACCGTGAGCACTATTGACGAACTCTAACGTATGAGGGTATTTGCGTTTCGCATTGTCTGAGCGCGAGTAGTACACCGCACTGCCAGGCTCTACGCATCCAGTCATTGCCCCGGTATTCGGGCAGTGTAGAGTCAACGGCTTACCTTGGGCATCAAGGATGTCCGCCAGAAACCGTTTATATCGCCTCACTAATGTACCGGCCTGCAAATCCGGCAACTTCACCGCCGAATTCCCCAAGCTGTAAGCGCTTGTTCGATACGCTGCAGCCCTAGCTCAATAGAGTTGCTATCAGTGGTATATGCGAATCTGACAAAGCGCTCGCTTTCGAAATCGCCAAAGTCTTTCCCGGGCGTGACCGCCACCTGATACTGTTCAATCAGACGCCAGCAAAATTCATCGCTTAGCATCCCGGTATGCGTTACATCGACGTACAGGTAGAAGGCGCCTGCCGGCATTACGGGTATCGTAAAACCTAAATTCAATAACCCAGCCGCGAGTCTTTTCGAGCGCCGGGAAAATTCGGCAGCGCGCTCCTGATGCACGACCATGGACGCGTCAGAAAATGCCGCGATTGCTGCGCTCTGCGCCACTGAACTCGGCGAAATGACCAAATTCTGCGCTAGTTTAGTAAAGCGTTCTGTCGCGTCTTCTGGTATCACCACCCACCCCAGACGCCAGCCCGTCATGCCGAAGAACTTGGAAAAGCTGTTTAGTACGAACACGTCATCGCGCACAGCCAAGCCAGAAGCATAAGGAGACTCCTCGTGCACTAGCCCTTGGTATATTTCATCTAGAATCACGAAACCATCTCGCCGGGCGACCCACCGACCGATCTCAGCGAGCGTGTCAGCGGCCAAAATCGTCCCTGTAGGGTTCGCCGGCGACGCCAACAAGACGCCTCTGTCCTGCTCCTCCCAAGCGGCTTCTACGTCGCTGAGCGCTATTTGAAAACCGCGCTGTGCCTGCAAGGCTATCGCCCTAGTTTGCGCCCCAACTAAACGCGCAAAAACCTTATTGCATGGATAGCCTGGATCCGTGATCAGCAAACGATCGCCAGGATCCAATAACAATCCAGCCAGCAGCACTAACCCGCCGCTGGCGCCACTGGTGATCTGAATCCGCGACACCGGCACATCTAAGCCTTGGTCTCGGTAGTAGCTAGATATCTTTTCACGGAGCGGCAGAATACCTTGGGCAGAGGTGTACTTTGTTTTGCCTCCTCGCAAGGCTTCGATGCCCGCCTCTACGATCGGCAGCGCTGTAACGAAATCGGGCTCGCCAACTTCAAAATGCACAACGCGCGACCCCTGCGCCTCGAATTCCTGAGCCCGCTGCAATAGCTGCATCACGGTGAAAGGCTTTATTTCTGAGCTGCGTGCCGAATACATAAATACCATCGCCTACCTATGAGGAAACGAGTGTGCACTATTTACTATGAAACGCGTACACCCCGATTAACTAAGAGCAAAAAGGCTATGGTCATTCAATCTATGTTCTGGTAGGTTACGCGCCCTTCGCAATTACGGGCTTTACATAATCCCCTAACAGAGGACCAATTATGGCGGCTGACGCAAAAGCAAAACCAGCAACCAAAAAGCGCACCAAATCTCCTGCGAATAAGAAAAAAGCGGCGGCGGCCGACTCCCCGTTCCGTAATTTCACGCCCTACAAACCGAAACGCAATGAAGAATACATGAGCGAGGGCCAGCTGGCGCACCTCCGAGGGATGCTTGCGGCATGGCGTAATGATCTCATGGAAGAAGTTGATCGGACCGTCAACCACATGCAGGACGAAGCCGCAAACTTTCCAGATCCAGCAGATCGCGCGACA
>DEBN01000124.1:2374-11933 GCA_002348825.1 Gammaproteobacteria bacterium UBA2955 | reverse complement strand
CGACCGAAGCGCCAGGGGCTGACGAGTTAGGCGCCGAATTAGCCAAAGTCAAAGACCAGTTACTGCGCACCATTGCAGAGTCGGAAAACATTCGCCGGCGTGCCAGCCGCGACGTGGAAAACGCACATAAGTTCGCAGTAGAAAAACTCCTCAACGATTTATTTCCGGTGTTGGACAGTCTCGAAAAAGCCGTTGAAACGGCAAGTCAAACCGAGGGCGCCGAGGCTATTGCTGAAGGGGTGGAGTTGTCCCTGAAAATGTTTGTGGCCACTTTAGAGAAAAATGGCGCGGTGCAGATCGATCCGCTGGGCGAACCCTTTGACCCTCAGCATCATGAGGCGATGGCGATGGTGCCAAACCCAGATGCCGAACCCAATTCCGTTATGGAGGTCATGCAAAAAGGTTATGTGCTTAATGAACGGCTTGTGCGCGCGGCGAAAGTCATCGTGACTAAGGCCGTAGATTCGTAACTTAACTTTAATTTCGCCATTGGACCTTGAACTCAGTTGGTCTGACCAAATATAGAAAATCAGCGCGAAGCCGGTACAAGGCGGCTTCATAGACAGTTAAGCGGAGACATAAAATGGGAAAAATCATCGGTATTGATTTAGGAACGACCAACTCCTGTGTGGCTGTTCTCGATGGTGGTGATGCGAAAGTAATCGAGAACTCTGAAGGGGATCGCACAACCCCATCGATTATTGCTTACACCGATGATGGTGAGATCCTCGTCGGCCAAAACGCCAAACGCCAAGCCGTTACGAATCCGCAAAATACTTTATTCGCGGTCAAGCGGCTGATTGGGCGCAAATTTGAAGACGAAGTTGTGCAGAAAGACATCAAGATGGTGCCGTATTCAATTGTTGGTGCAGGCAACGGTGACGCATGGATTGAGGTCAAAGACGAGCAACTCGCGCCGCCGCAGGTGTCGGCTGAAACACTGAAGAAGATGAAGAAAACTGCTGAGGAATACCTTGGTGAGGACGTCACGGAGGCGGTGATTACCGTCCCTGCGTATTTCAACGACTCTCAGCGGCAGGCGACAAAAGATGCGGGCAAGATTGCCGGTCTCGAAGTGAAGCGCATTATCAACGAGCCCACCGCGGCGGCTTTGGCCTACGGCCTCGATAAAAAGCGCGGTGATGCCAAGATTGCTGTGTACGACTTAGGTGGCGGCACCTTCGACGTGTCGATCATAGAAATCGCCGAGGTCGACGGCGAACACCAGTTTGAGGTGCTCTCAACTAATGGCGACACCTTTTTGGGCGGCGAGGATTTTGATCTAAAAATCATCGATTTCTTAGCCGACGAGTTTAAGAAAGAAAACGGCGTTGATTTGCACAATGACCCGCTGGCGCTTCAGCGACTGAAAGAAGCGGCAGAGAAAGCCAAGATCGAGCTGTCGAATAGCCAGCAAACCGAAATTAATCTGCCCTACATTACGGCCGACCAAACCGGGCCAAAGCACCTGGTCTTGAAACTCACTCGGGCTAAGCTGGAGTCCTTGGTTGAGGACTTGGTGCACCGCACGATTAACCCCTGCCAGGTCGCGTTAGATGACGCGAGCCTAACCACAAACGACATTGATGATGTGATCTTGGTGGGTGGGCAGACCCGTATGCCATTAGTGCAGGAGAAGGTTAAAGATTTTTTTAAGCAGGACGCGCGTCGTGATGTAAACCCTGACGAGGCGGTTGCCATGGGCGCGGCGATTCAGGCGGCGGTTCTTTCAGGGGACGTTACTGATGTACTGTTGCTCGACGTTACGCCGTTGTCTTTAGGTATCGAAACGATGGGTCAAGTAATGAGCGTGTTGATCGAAAAAAACACCACGATTCCATCGAAGAAAACGCAGGTATTCTCAACCGCTGACGACAACCAAACAGCTGTGACGATTCACGTGTTGCAGGGCGAGCGCAAGCAAGCAGGGCAAAACAAATCACTTGGCCGTTTTGATCTCAGCGACATTCCACCCGCGCCGCGCGGCACGCCGCAAATTGAGGTGGCCTTTGACATTGACGCTAACGGCATCTTGAACGTTTCGGCGAAAGATAAGGCGACCGGTAAAGAGCAGTCCATCATCATCAAAGCGTCTAGTGGTCTGTCCGATGAAGAAATCGAACAGATGGTCAGAGATGCGGAGGCGCACTCTGAAGAGGACAAGAGGTTTGAAGAGATGGTGGCGCTGCGGAATCAAGCGGATGGCTTGGTTCATGGTGCGCGTAAGGCGGTTGAAGATGCGGGTGATCAGGCAACGGAAGACGAAAAAACCGCAATACAAACAGCGGCGACCGAGCTTGAAGAAGCATTAAAGGGCGACGATAAAGCGGACATCGAAGCGAAGATGCAAACATTGTCCGAAGCATCGGGTTCGCTGGCGCAAAAAATGTATGCCCAGCAGGCCGAGGCGGGTGCTGGAGAAGCCACCGCTGATGACGACTTGGGCGACGCGGTGGACGCTGAATTCGAAGAGGTGAAAGAAGACAGCAAAGACTAAGCGGCTCTCGGTAGCTGCTCCTCACGTACAGCGCGGTGGTTGCCAAAGGGTGCCGCCGCGTTGTGGTTCAGGCGGTGGGGTTTGAGCGACAAGCGAACTAAGTGGGCCAGTTGGACTAGGTAGGCGGAGAGGTATGGAAAAAAGGGACTATTACGACGTTTTAGGCGTCGAACGGGGCGCTTCTGAAGGCGACCTCAAAAAAGCCTACCGACGCTTGGCGATGAAGTTCCATCCAGATCGCAACAGCGACGACCCGCAAGCCGAAGAAAAATTCAAAGAGGCGACGGAAGCCTACGAGGTTCTAACCGATCAGGAAAAACGCGAGGCCTACGACCGATTTGGACATGCGGGCGTCGACCCTAATCAGGGCGGTGGTTTTGGCGGCCAGGGTAATTTCGGTGATATTTTTGGTGACGTCTTCGGCGATATTTTCGGTGGTGGCCGGAGTGGCCGTAGCGGACCGGCGCGGGGTTCCGATCTTCGCTATAACTTACGCCTGAGTCTGGAAAAAGCTGTCAGCGGCGACACCATGGAAATTCGCATCCCGGTCCTCGCAGGCTGCGGCGACTGTGGCGGCTCTGGCGCTAAGGAAGGCACTTCCGCATCCACCTGTCCCGATTGCAATGGTGCGGGCCAGGTTCGCGTCTCTCAGGGTTTCTTCTCATTGCAGCAAACGTGTCCGCGATGCCGGGGTCAGGGTAAGGTGATCACAGATCCCTGCCGTGCCTGCAGCGGTGCGGGCCGCGTGGAGCGGCAGAAGACGCTGTCGGTGAAGATTCCGGCTGGTGTCGACAACGGAGACCGGATCCGATTATCCGGCGAAGGTGAGGCCGGGCCGCACGGTGGACCGCCCGGTGACTTGTATGTGCAGATAGAAGTCAGCGAGCACCCGATCTTTGTGCGCGAAGGGCGCCACTTATACTGTGAAGTACCGATTTCTTTTGCTGATGCCGCGCTGGGCGGTGATCTTGAAGTGCCGACACTCGACGGCCGAGTAAATCTGAAGATTCCCGCAGAAACCCAGACCGGTAAGGTGTTTCGCTTGCGCGGCAAGGGTGTGACCCAAGTTCGTACTGCCGGCGTCGGCGATTTGTTGTGTAAAGTGCTCGTAGAAACGCCGATTAAGCTAACGGAAGAGCAAAAACACCTTCTCGAGAAGCTGAAAGAAACACTAGGCGACAGTGATAAGCACTCGCCCAAAGGCAAAACCTGGTTCGATGGTGTGAAAGATTTTTTTGAAACGTTAAAGTCTTAGCACCGAAGTAACGAACGCATCGTTCGTTGGGGGAAACATGATTCGAGTAGCCGTAGCGGGCGCCGCGGGGCGCATGGGCCGAGCCCTGATCGACACTATCAGTGTTACCGAGGGGCTGACCTTAGGCGCCGCGTTCGAACATGCGGACAGTCCTGCGGTGGGCAAGGGCGCTGGCGCCGGCGGTGTGGTGGTCAGTGACAAGCCCGCGGATTGCGTCGATGATTTTGACGTCGTTATCGATTTTACCGTGCCAGCAGCAACCCTTGCGCTGGCCGAATTATGTGCCGCTGCAAACAAGTCCATGGTGATCGGTACCACCGGGTTCTCGGCGGAGCAGCTCAATGCTCTGCGGGCGTATGGTCAAGAAGTTGCCCTGTTTATCTCGCCGAATATGAGCGTGGGTGTCAACGTGCTGTTGCAGCTGGTGGAGCGAACGGCGCGGATGTTGGGCGATGAAGTCGATGTAGAAGTGATTGAAGCTCACCACCGGGACAAAGTCGATGCGCCTTCAGGTACGGCGGTACGCATTGGCGAGGTGCTCGCCGAAGCGTTGAATCGAGATTTATCGAAACATGCGGAGTATGGTCGGCAAGGTATTACCGGTGCGCGTGAACGCAGCACTATAGGGTTTTCGACCATTCGCGGTGGTGACATTGTGGGAGAGCATACGGTGCTGTTTGCGGGAGCGGGTGAGCGGCTGGAAATAACGCATCGCGCCCAAAGCCGCAGTAATTTCGCCCAAGGCGCGGTGCGCGCTGTCGCTTATGTGCACGGCAAGCCCGCAGGCCTGTACAGTATGGACGATCTGCTTAGATAGGCCCTCGGCAACGCTCTGAGGGGCTTATGCACCGGAACGAAAACGCGTCCGGCGTCTCTACCGCGGCCTGGCAGGCGGGATTGTATGCGGCAAATCCCAATAGTTAGAACTCATCGGTATGGCACCAACTGCGCTGGCAAAGGCCCTGTGCCGGCCACTTGGGCGGCCTCACGGATGCAACAGCTGCTGTTAGCCATGGAGTGCACAGGGGTGTAGCTAAAGTGGCCTATCAGGTGGAAATTTGCCGCGACCAGTCGGATTGTTGCTGATTTTTCCAGTCGTCATGGGTATACTTTTGCACCCAAGCTCGCTCATCGATCCTACCGCTTTTGAGCTTGGTTTCGCCCCGAGCAGTCCGTTTTGGGGAAGGGAGTGAAAACCTGATTTGGTTGCCGTTTGCGTGGCTCTTCTTCTAGGCAGCGCAGGCTAAGTACGAGCGCCATCTCAGCGGTCTGGAAGTTTTCCTCTGCATGGAGGTAAGGTGAATAGGCAATTTCTTTGATACCGGCTCTTTTGGTTCTCGAGGACGGTAGTGTTTTCCACGGCCGCTCCATTGGTGTCAGTGGCACCACTGTGGGTGAAGTGGTGTTCAATACGGCGATGACCGGTTACCAAGAAATTCTTACCGATCCGTCCTATCGCCGCCAGATTGTCACACTTACCTATCCACAAATTGGCAACACTGGGGTGAATCCCGAAGATTTCGAGTCCGACAAGGTTTGGGCCGCTGGTTTAGTCATTCGTCAGACTCCGAAATTGCAGAGCAATTGGCGCAGTCGCCAAACCTTGAGCGAATTTCTGGTCGAACAAAAAACGGTTGCGATCGCTGACATTGATACTCGTCGCTTGACCCGTCTGATCCGTGAACGGGGCGCAATGGCGGGTTGTATTTTCGCGGGCGAAGCGGCTACGGACATCAACGCAGAAGACCTCGCGTTGGCTCAGGCGAGGCGTTTCGAGGGTCTTGCTGGTGCTGACCTCGCTCAAGAGGTCACGGGAACTCAGCGTGATTGGACGCAAACGCCGTGGGATTTGGAGGCCGGCTACGGCGAAAGCGCCAACAGCAGTTATCATGTCGTGGCCTATGATTTTGGCGTAAAGCGCAACATTCTTCGGATCTTGGCGGGCAAAGGCTGTCGTATCACTGTGGTCCCAGCGCAGACCACTGCAGCAGAGGTGCTGGCCCTCGATCCCGATGGGGTGTTTTTATCCAATGGCCCCGGCGATCCCGAGCCCTGCGATTACGCGATTGCCGCTATTCGGGAATTGCTGAAGACGCAACGACCGATTTTTGGCATCTGCTTAGGCCATCAACTTTTGGCACTCGCCAGCGGCGCTAAGACCATGAAAATGTCTCACGGGCATCACGGCGCCAATCATCCGGTGCAGGATCATGCGACCGGTGCGGTGATGATTACCAGTCAGAATCACGGTTTCGCCGTCGACGCTGCGAGCCTGCCAGACAACCTCAAGTGTACTCATACCTCTTTATTCGATGGCACTGTGCAAGGCGTGTCGCGTACCGATGTGCCTGCGTTCGGTTTTCAAGGTCATCCGGAAGCGAGCCCTGGTCCGCAGGATTGCGAGCACCTATTTGACCAATTTACACAGATGATGGCCGAGCGAGCTTTGAATATGGCAGGAGCCAAAGATGCCTAAACGTTCGGATATTCAAAGCGTTCTAATAGTTGGCGCCGGCCCGATCGTGATCGGTCAGGCCTGCGAATTTGATTACTCGGGAGCGCAAGCCTGTAAAGCCCTCAAAGACGAGGGGTTACGAGTGATTCTAGTGAATTCAAATCCAGCGACAATTATGACCGACCCCGCCATGGCGGACGCAACCTATGTCGAGCCCGTGGAATGGACCACTGTGGCGAAGATTATTGAAACAGAGCGCCCAGATGCCTTGTTGCCGACGATGGGCGGGCAGACCGCACTTAATTGCGCGCTGGATTTGGTGCGCGAGGGGGTTTTGGAAAAATATGGGGTTGAGTTGATCGGGGCTAGTCAAGACGCCATCGATAAAGCGGAAGACCGTGAACGGTTTGATCGAGCGATGAAGTCCATTGGCCTAAGCACGCCGAGGTCGGCAATCGCACACAGTCTTGAAGAAGCCCTGCAGGTGCAAAGTCAGTTGGGGTTTCCGTGCGTGATACGCCCGTCTTTTACCATGGGCGGCAGCGGCGGCGGCATAGCCTATAACCGTGAAGAATTCTTAGAAATCTGCACACGTGGGCTGGAGTTATCGCCAACCTCCGAACTGCTGATCGACGAATCGCTATTGGGCTGGAAGGAATTCGAAATGGAGGTGGTGCGGGACCGCAACGACAACTGCATCATTATCTGTTCTATCGAAAATCTCGACCCTATGGGCGTGCACACTGGTGACAGCATTACCATTGCGCCGGCGCAGACCCTGACCGATAAAGAGTATCAATTGCTGCGCAACGCCTCGCTAGCGGTTTTGCGTGAGATCGGCGTCGAAACAGGCGGGTCGAACGTGCAGTTCGCTATTAATCCAGACGACGGTCGTATTGTTGTCATCGAGATGAATCCGCGGGTATCTAGATCGTCGGCATTAGCGTCGAAAGCGACTGGATTTCCTATTGCCAAGGTGGCTGCAAAATTGGCGATCGGTTTCACCCTTGATGAGTTGGCAAATGACATTACGGGGGGAGTAACGCCGGCCTCGTTTGAGCCCACCATCGACTACGTGGTGACGAAAGTTCCACGCTTTACCTTCGAAAAATTTCCTCAGGCTGACAGCCGCTTGACCACACAGATGAAGTCTGTTGGCGAGGTCATGGCGATTGGCGCTACCTTTCAGGAGTCGCTGCAAAAAGCGTTGCGTGGTTTAGAGGTTGGTTTCGTTGGTTTGGACAGCGTAATTGACAGTCAGGACTCCGAATGGCGCAGCGTACTCAAACGTGAGCTTAAGAATCCCAGCGCCCACCGTTTGTGGTACGTGGCGGATGCGTTGCGCATGGGTATGACTCAAGAGGACCTGTTTGACTACACCAAGATTGATCCCTGGTTTCTTGCCGAAATTGCAGACCTCGTTGCCGCAGAGCAGGCATTACAGGGCATGACGCCCACCGATCTAGATGCGACACAATGGCGTCGGTTGAAACAACAGGGGTTTTCCGATGTGCGGTTGGGGCAGTTGCTAGGGGCGCATCAAGATGCAGTCCGCGAGGCACGCCAAGCCCTAGGGGTAAAACCGGTTTATCGACGCGTTGACACCTGTGCGGCTGAGTTTCCCGTAAGCAGCGCATATATGTATTCCACCTATGAAGAGGAATGCGAAGCTAATCCCTCATCGCGGGATAAAATTATTGTGCTCGGCGGTGGTCCCAACCGAATTGGGCAGGGCATTGAGTTCGACTACTGTTGTGTGCATGCGGCCCTGGCAATGCGTGAGGACGGTTACGAAACCATCATGGTTAACTGTAACCCGGAAACGGTTTCCACTGATTACGACACCTCGGACAGACTGTATTTCGAACCGGTTACCCTCGAGGACGTTTTGGCAATAGTTGATGTCGAGCAGCCGAAAGGTGTGATTGTACAGTTCGGTGGCCAGACACCGCTCAAGCTCGCACGTGATCTGCAAGCGCGTGGAGTGCCGATTATTGGCACTACCCCCGATGCAATCGACCGAGCTGAAGACCGCGAACGTTTTCAGCAGTTGGTTGAAAAATTGTCGCTGCGGCAGCCGTCTAATCGATTGGCCTCAGACCTAGAGCAAGGCCTGACGCGGGCGGCGGAAATTGGCTACCCGATTATTGTCAGGCCCTCTTATGTTCTTGGAGGTCGGGCGATGGAAATCGTTTATAACGACGATGAGCTCAGTCAATACATGCAGTCTGCAGTGGACGTGTCGAACGACGCTCCGGTGTTGCTTGATCGCTATTTGAACCAGGCTGTAGAGGTAGACGTGGATGCTGTCTGCGATGGCAAGCAGGTAGTTATCGGTGCGATCATGCAACATATTGAGCAGGCCGGTGTGCATTCCGGCGATTCGGCGTGCTCCCTGCCGCCCTACAACCTGCCAATGCATATTCAAGACGTCATCCGCCAGCAGGTAAAAGACATTGCGGTGGAGTTGCAGGTGGTGGGCTTGATGAATGTGCAGATGGCTGTACAGGGCGATGATGTTTTCGTTTTGGAAGTTAATCCCCGCGCCTCGCGCACGGTGCCGTTTGTGTCGAAGTGCATTGGCGAATCGCTGGCTAAAGTCGCAGCGCGTTGCATGGCCGGTCGGACTTTGGCGGATCTTAAGTTTACGCAGGAGATCGTGCCCAAAACGTATCATGTCAAAGAGTCTGTCTTTCCGTTCAACAAGTTTCCCGGTGTAGACCCGATTTTAGGGCCAGAGATGAAGTCGACAGGCGAAGTTATGGGCGTTGGTGACTCATTTGGCGAAGCGTTTGCAAAGGCATCTTTAGCCGCTGGAGAAGTTTTGCCTAATGGCGGTAGAGCGTTTCTTAGCGTTAAAGATTCGGATAAAGAGCATTTGCTCGATGTTGCGAAAGAACTGGTCGCGCTCGGGTTTTCGCTGGTCGGAACATCGGGAACCCAACGATGTTTGTTAGCGGCTGGGATCGAATGTAACAGGATTCAAAAGGTCAATGAGGGTCGTCCGGACGTATCCGATATGTTGAAAAACGAGCAAATAGACCTGATTATCAATACCACCGAGGGGCGTCAGTCTATCGCGGATTCGGCGGTTATTCGCAGGCTCGCGTTGCAAAACAAGGTGTGTTACACCACTACTTTGACCGGCGGAGAGGCGTTTTGTATTGCCATCCGTCAGGGTCAAGGAGAGCAAGTTCGAAGCTTGCAGGATTTACACGGTCGACTTATGTAGGGTTAAGGTTATGCCCACGCCAATGACAGTGCAGGGAGCGGAAGCGTTGCGAGAGGAATTAGCTCGTCGCAAAGGGTCATTGCGCCAAGAGATTACTGTAGCGATTGCTGAAGCCCGTGC
>DEBN01000124.1:0-2036 GCA_002348825.1 Gammaproteobacteria bacterium UBA2955 | reverse complement strand
CATGGCGATCTAAAAGAAAACGCCGAGTATCACGCGGCGCGCGAACAGCAGAGCTTTAACGAAGGGCGAATTCAGGAAATCGAAAGCCGTCTGGCCGATGCCCAGATCATCGACATCGCAAGTATTCCCAAGAGCGATAAAGTTATCTTCGGCGTTACGGTAATGCTCTACGACCCCGTATCCGACGAAAGCATCAGCTATCAGATCGTTGGCGAAGACGAAGCTGATCTCAAGCAGGGAAAAATTTCTGTAATGTCGCCAATTGCCCGAGCACTCATCGGCAAACACGTAGACGATACGGTGGTTGTGAAAACCCCGAGTGGAGACAAAGAGTACGAAATAAGCGACGTCGAGCACAAGTAAGCGGTCGCCACCTAGCTTTCGGTCTGTGCTGCAGCTGATGTGAGTGCTAGAGGTCCGTTATATAAAAGGCGTTAGCCTAAGAAGCGCGCAACGTTCGAGAGCTTGGGGTTGGCGCGGTGGTTTTTCCGGTACAAGACAGCAACCTTGCCAATATTCTGAACAACCGTAGCCTGCGTGCGTTCGGCTAATAACTGAGTAATAGCAAGGCGCTCTGATTTCGCCAACGCATCGACCTTGATTTTTATTAACTCGTGATCGTTCAGGGCCCGCTCGGTTTCGGCGATAATGCCATCGCTCAAGCCGCGGTCGCTGATGGAAACAACGGGGTCCAAATGGTGCGCGACACCACGAAAAGCCTTTCTCATTTGCCCATTTAACGGGTCTTTGGTGGTCGATAAGGTAGAATTCATGGACGCAGTGTAGCGGGTTTGACGGTGACATACAGCGATCAAGGCGACATGCGCAGGATGAACAGGTGAGGCTATGCCAAAACGCAGCAAGTCCAGTGAGCGCTGGTTACAGCGTCAGCGTAAAGATTACTTCGTCCGAAAGGCTCAAGACGGCGGTCAGGTTTCTCGTGCCCATTATAAGCTGGAGCAAATCGATCAACGCTTTCAGCTACTCAGCGCGCGCAAGCGGGTGTTGGAGTTAGGCGCTGCACCGGGCGGTTGGACGCAGTATTTAGAGTCCAAGCTCACTCGCGGGTTTCTCATTGCCGTGGACCCTTTGCCGATAACCCGTGGAGGTCGTTGCCGAGCTATTGAGGGTTATGCAGGCGAGGAGGATGTGCATGCGCAAATAGAAGAGTTGCTGGCAGACCAGCAACTGGACCTTGTTTTATCCGATATGGCCCCCAATATTTCAGGAGTCCGCGCAGTGGACCAAGCCCGCGCTATGGATCTCGCCGACATCGCGCTGCAGGCATGCGAAGACTGGCTGAGAAGCGGAGGTGACCTCGCGGTGAAAGCGTTTCAAGGCGAGGGGCTTGATGCTTGGGTCGTGGCTCTGCGACAGCGATTCGAGCAGGTAAACATGATGAAACCTAAGGCTTCAAGACCCGAATCCAGAGAGGTGTTTGTAGTGGCCAAACGGTTTAAGGAGCGCTCATCGAGCGCTTGAGTTGGGTCGGCAGATAATCGCGTAAAGCACAAAGCAAGGGTCGGTCTAATTTGTAGTTTTAGCCCTGCGACGTTATCTTCACGACACAGCGAATAGATTCTAGGTTTGGGAACAAGTTTCCACAGGTTAGCGGCAGCCGTTGCGACCAATAATGGCAAAAACAGTTAGAAGACGTTAGAGAGTTAAAAGAGGTAAAGGCCTTGTCGGACATGGGAAAAAACATCTTACTTTGGCTCATCATATTAGCCGTATTGTTGACGGTATTTAATAATTTTGAGGTCGAACCAAAACAACCGCCAATGGCGTACTCGGAGTTCATTGACGCCGTTGAGCGTGGCGATGTCCGTGAAGCGGTTATTCAGGAAAACAAGATTATTGCGACCGATGGGTCGGGTGAAACTTTTTCGGTAACGGGCTTCCAATATGATCCGCGACTGGTGCAGATACTCGACGAAAACCGCGTTTATATAGATGTTAAAGAACCAGAAACGCAGAGCATATTTACCCAAATACTCGTCGCTAGTTTTCCGATCTTAATCATTCTCGCGGTGGCG
>DEBN01000099.1 GCA_002348825.1 Gammaproteobacteria bacterium UBA2955 | reverse complement strand
CTAACGACCAGACCGAAGTTATGCCCGGAATAAGTGCGCTTTACGAGGCGACGGATTCGATCAACGTGTTCGCTGGTGTTTACAAGGGCTTCTCGCCCGCCGGTCCCGGGGCGGACGGCCGCGAACCGGAAAAAAGCACCAACTACGAGCTGGGTTTTCGTTTCAACAACGAAGATTTAGGGTTAGAGAGCGTGGCCTTTTACAGTGATTACAGCAACTTGCTGGGCCGCTGCCGGGTCAGTGACTATGGCTGTACTGTCGGTGAAGAGTTTAGCGGCGGTGCGGTAGAAATCATGGGCGCAGAGCTTTCCGCTAACCTATCGACCCCAGTGGGCGAACTTGGCTCGCTGGCGACCTCATTCACTTACACATATACCGAATCCTCGTTTGAAGAGAGTTTTCTGTCGACCTTTTCGCAATTCGGCATCGTCAAAGCCGGTGACGAACTTCCCTATCTGCCCGAGCACATCGCAGCGCTGGGATTAACGCTCACCGCCGGTCCCATAGAGGGCAATATCGATTTCAAATACCAGTCAGAAATGCGCGAAGAGCCAGGTCAGGACAGCATCAGCGATGGCCTGTTTGCCGAATCCATCACTACGGTGGATCTGGGCTTACGCTACGAATTTAGCGATGCCTTAACCGCTCAGCTCTTGGTGCGTAATGCGGCTGATGAACGCGCCATTGTTGCGCATAGGCCGTTTGGCGCTAGGCCAAATTTGCCTCGGACCGTTATCTTCAGAATGTCCTATAAAATTTAGCGCGGCGGATCATGTTCGACCATCTTCTCGAACCGCTCAGCTACGTGCTGGACCCGAGTAAACGGGTGTTTTGGGCCTATGTTGTAGGGGCCCTGATTGTGGCTTCCGTAGTGACGGCCCGAGCCCAAGGCTATCTGGATATCGCCGCTCAGTTACGATCGCTCTTCTCGGGCCGCTACTGGTTTAATCGTTCAACCTCTCTCGACTACCTCTTGCTATTTGTTAACGGCACCATAAGGACGCTGCTGATCATTCCAGTGCTCGGCAGTCACCTTGCTGGCGCGTTTGTCGTTGCGAGCTTTTTACAGCGCAATGTTGCAGATCCCGCGGTAACTGGGCTGCCATGGCTGGCGGTCGCTGCACTGTTCAGCGTCACTTTGTTTGTCTGCGACGACGCGAGTCGTTTTGCGCTGCACCGAGCCATGCACAGCTGGGGACCACTATGGCGGCTGCACAGCGTTCATCACAGCGCAACAACGCTGACCCCCTTCACCGTCTTTCGAGTGCATCCCATCGAAAGTATCTGCTACTACACCAGAGGGCTGTTGGTCTTTTCTATTGTTGCTGGCGTTTTTATTTGGGTGTTCAAAGGCAAGCTGACCGCGCTGGAAATTATGGGCGTAGACGCGCTGGGCTTCGTTTTTAATCTAGCCGCTGCCAACCTTCGCCATTCCCACATCTACGTCGGTTTCGGCAGGTTAGAGGCTCACATTATCAGTCCCGCTCAGCATCAGCTGCACCATAGCCTAGACCACAAACACCCAAACTTTGGCTCTTGCTTGGCTTGGTGGGATCGACTAGCGGGTACCCTAGCTGCATCCAAGGGTAATCGGGTACGAGCATTCGGTATCGCAAAAGACCCTGTCGCGCTCGTTGCAAGCGATACGCCATCACGGACAGTTTACCCTCCAGCTTAGTCGCAGCCGCTCCTATCCATGCCGGCATCGCTCATTGCACTGAGCAGTGTCTTGAGGCCCTCTGAACTGACCTGCAGCGGTGCCGCTGGCATCAGGGTCGGCCAGAGACCCAACGCCACATTAAATCGTTGCGTCATACTTGCCCCGTCGGTTACCGGAGCTGCAGCGGCCTCACTCTCAACCTTCGCCTTGGCAACCGTTACGAAACCATAGGCGTCCTGATACTCCTGCAAATCGGTCACCCGGCCGTCTTCCGCGACTCCAACAGAGTACTCATACGCCGCTTGTTTCGCCAGTTCATAGGCAACCGAGTTCTGCTGTGCAGCCTGCAGCGGCAATTGCGTTTCGATCGCATTCATCGCCGCTCTCAGCTCGGCGTAGCGATCCTGGAACCGGCTGCCAGCCGGTCCACCCTCGGCTAAAACATTCGCAAACGCGTTCAGTTCGGCGGCAAACTCCGGCAGTTCAAAACGCGCCAGCGCGGGCAACAACTCTTGATAAACCTCCTCTGCCGGATGCTTCGAGTGCCTCTGTGCAAGCTCGTAATGACCAGCCTCAAATAAGTCAGCCGCGACTAACAAGTGACCTCGCATGAGTCCTAAGTTTAATGCCAGCGTCGTGGCGGTCTTACACGTTTCAACCTGCGCTGCAGAAGCGTGCACCACCGGCATCGCAAACATGAGGCCTGCCATTAACACAGCCGTTGTCAGCGGCCTGCGCTGCAACAGCCTCATAGATCTACGTCTTCAAAGACTTCCAAATTCGGATGGCCCAGATAAGTGCCCTTGGGCGCCTTAGCCTGTCCATGAGCTTTGCGGAAAGCATCTGATTCGGTCCACGCTTCAAAAGCTTGCTTAGACTCCCAAATCGTATGCGAGGCATAAAGCGTATGATCATCAAATTCCCCGCCTTTGAGCAGAGCAAAGGACTTAAATCCATCTACCGTGTGCAGATACGAATCACGCTGCCGCCAGACGTCTTCGAATCCGGCTTCGAACCCTTTCGTAATCTTAAATCGATTCATCGCTATGAACATTGCTCCCCCTAGGTATAAACCAAAAGTTTTTCTATTTTAGGATGTTTTTCAACGTTTATCCGCGTCTTGTATATCTCGCTAAGCAAATCGGGCTCAAGCACCTCGACGGGGGTGCCTGCTCGCACGAGTTTTCCTTGGTCTAGCAAAACGATTTGATCGGCGAACTTAGCGGCGAGATTCAAGTCATGAAGCACAACCAGAAAACCAATTCCTTGCTGTGTCAACGTTGCGCAACATGCCAGCAACTGGAGTTCGTATGCGATATCTAAACTGGAGGTCGGTTCATCTAATAAAACAAAACGGCCCAGGCGACTCGGTGAATTTGCGGTGATTTGCAAAACCGCGCGGGCGAACAGCACTCGTTGTTTTTCTCCGCCAGATAGCGAGCGAAACGATCGGTCTAGAAATCGGGCTATACCAAGCTCTTCGGCCACTGGGTGCAAAGCGCGCAGAAAATTTTCTCTCGCTCCCGACATCCATGCCATTTCCAAAATTTCCAATACCGAAAAGTCGAATGCAATGTCTGTGGATTGAGTCATGACACTGCGCGCTCGCGCCAGCTCTTTTAGCGAATATTCGCTTAACGTTTTACCATTCAGCTGCACCACACCCTGCCTGGCGTCGCCATCACCAGCTAGGGTTTTCAGCAAAGTCGTCTTACCGGCGCCATTTGGACCCACCAGTGCGGTGATGCAGCCGTCCGACGCCTCCAGCGACACCCTCGAGAGAATCTCGCTGCCGCCCACCGCCACGCTAATGTCGACGGCCGCTAGCGCCATAGCCCTCTGTCCCGAACAATCAGCCATAGAAAGAACGGCGCGCCAATCGCGCTGGTAATCAGACTCACGGGTATTTCCGCCGGAGGAATCGATACCCTGGCGAAGGTATCGGCCAACATCAATAATGACGCGCCAACAACAGCCGACCCGTACATTAGGGCACGGTGAGTTACTCCAAATAGAAAGCGCACCAAGTGCGGAACCACTAATCCGATAAAACCAATCATGCCTGCCAACGACACCGCCGCACCCACGCCAATAGCTGATCCAAAAATGATTTTCTTTTTTAAGTAAGCGACGTCAACGCCCATGAATTCGGCTTCAGGCTCGCCAAGTTGCAAGAGGTCCAGTGACCGATGTGTTTGAATCAGTAACCCGAAACCGATCAGCATGAGCACGGTTCCGGGTACCAAAGAATTCCAGTCAGCACGTCCTAAACTACCCATCATCCAAAACGTCAGCGTTCGCAATTGACTGTCGTCGCTTATGTACTGGAAAAAACCAATGCCCACGCCTGCAAGCGCATTGATGGCAATGCCGACCAAAAGTACCGTAACTATAGATAGACGACCGCCTGCTTGGGCAATCGCAAACAACAAGCCGGTGACAGCAGCAGCACCAAATATGGCAGCTATAGAGACAGAATAAGGGGCAATGCTCGCGGGCATATTTACAACGCCGCCCAGCACGATCATAAATATCGCGCCCAGCGCTGCGCCGCTCGAAACACCAATCAACCCAGGATCTGCGAGTGGATTTCTAAACAGCCCTTGCAGCGCGGCTCCAGAGAGCGCTAACGAGCCGCCCACAAGCGCGGCCAACAACACTCGCGGTAAACGAATATTTAACAGCACTTTCTCTTGCACCGAGCTGGCTTCCCCATACAACACCAGAAACGGATCGACATCGAACGCTCCGAGCGTTACCGC
>DEBN01000107.1:1695-3436 GCA_002348825.1 Gammaproteobacteria bacterium UBA2955 | reverse complement strand
AAAGCAACATTCGTGCCATTAGCCTTTTCTCAACCGAGCTTCGAGTCGACATTGGTTAAGTCGGTGGCGGTACGAGATTACTTTAACGTTTGCGTGAGCCGCGCAATCTGTCGGTAAGCGCCGCCCGAGCCGGCTGTCGCGTTATTTCTTAAAGAATTGTTGTGCCGCTGAGAAGGTGAGCTTGACCACGATCGCGATGCACATCAGGAAAAGGGCGTTCTCGAGACTCAGATATTCTAATAAATCCGCAAAACGAACATCTTTTCGGAGCTCTGGCGTATAGGCAAAGACGGCGAAAAACGTGAACCCGACGGCCAAAAATAAGACCCTGCGCATCACATGGCATATCGCACAAGGTGGCTTCGCGTCGGGCTGGTTCTTGCTTTTGATCATAAAAGTCTGGGTGCCTTGTTGTGCGAAAAATCGGCGAGGTCAGTTCAAATAACTGATCCCATTAGTTGGCTCGCGCAATTGTGTAATGTTGGTTAAAGTACAGTGTCAACCTGAGGTAAACAACATTTGTCGTACCGAATTATTGGCAGCAGTGAACAGACCCGCCGTCTGCAGCAATTGATTGATTCTATTGCTCCGGCCGACGTAAGCGTGCTCGTTACCGGCGAAAGCGGCTGTGGCAAGGAGCTGGTTGCCCGGGCTATTCACGATCGCTCGGAGCGTAGGTATCGGCCATTGATTGCCGTAAATTGCGGCGCAATTCCTGCCGACCTGCTCGAGAGTCAGTTGTTCGGGCATAAGAAGGGCGCATTCACCGGAGCTATTGCCGACCAGCGAGGTAAGCTGCAAGAGGCAGATACCGGCACGTTATTTTTGGACGAAATCGGCGACATGCCCATGAGCATGCAGGTTAAGTTGCTGCGGGTTTTACAAGAGCGCAACGTCACGCCCATAGGTTCTAACCAACTGATCGATATCGATATTCGAGTGGTGGCCGCGACCCACCGCAATTTAGAGGAAGAAATCGCTGCAGGCCGCTTTCGTGCTGACTTGTATTACCGGCTCAACGTCTTGCCGTTGCAGGTGGTGCCGTTACGCGAGCGCCGCTCAGAAATTCCTGAATTGATCGAACACTTTGCCGCAGCCTTAAAGTCGGTAGATCGCCCCATCACTTTGGCGCCCGGCTTAGCAAGTCTGCTGCAAGCTTATGACTGGCCCGGAAATGTTAGGGAGCTTTCGAACACGGTGCACCGGCTGTCGGTCCTATACCCCGGTCAGCTATTGGATTTGCACAATGTCGACGCCACCATGCTGCCGCCCGGGGCGTTAGAAGGCTTGTCGACTGTGCCGAAACCGCCGCAAGACGACGGTGCGGACGCCTTCGACGGTTTGATTGAGTCCGAGCAGGCCGCCGATGTGGCGGCGCAAAAGTTTCTGCAGGGCGAGGCGCGCGCCGACGCCTCGCAAGTGGACGACGAGTTCGAGTCCATTGTGATGTTGGCCCAGGGTTACGATGACTTTCGCGCTCAGGGCCAGTCGCTCAAAGGTATGCTCAGCGAAATTGAACAAGATCTGATTGCACGGGCGCTTGAAGAATCCGGTGGCAATGTCAGTCGCTGTGCCAAGTTGCTTAAAATGCAGCGCACCACTTTGATAGAGCGCATAAAGAAATACGAGCTGCGTGTCGCCTAGGCGGCAATAGCGGCAGCGCGCGTTTTCATCAGGCTGCCGTCGGGATTTCGTCAAACGGCAACCCACACCCTGCCATATCTTGCCACTTTGCTTGTAA
>DEBN01000107.1:0-1300 GCA_002348825.1 Gammaproteobacteria bacterium UBA2955 | reverse complement strand
TGTAACGGCAATGAATGCAGAAGAATCATATGTACGAATCTCAACCGATTGAGCTTTTCTGGGACAACAGTGCGGACCTCAACGCGGATACGGTAACGGCGCTGAACAGTGGCGGCTTTCGTGCCCGTCCGATTGCGTTAAGCCAGCTGACCAATCAGATGATGGAAAACGAAGCGGGTCCCCGGGTTGTGTGCCTTCAGGGTCGTCCTGGGATGCTGGAGGGGCACCTGCGTGCTCTACGGGATGTCCTGGGCCCACGGGTTTATCTTATTTTGCGGGTTGACAGCAGCGACTTGAGTACCGCGATCGCCGGTGTCAAAAGTGGCGTCGATGATGTGGTGACGGTGGACGCCGACTGCAAGGTTTGGCAGGCCGTTGCTGCTTCAGCACGCCTACGCCTGCTCAAGTATGAGTCCTACGTTTTTGTAGACGAGACCAGCCAGCAATTGCTGGCCTTGGTAGAACGCGTTGGCGCATCCGAGGTTACGGTGCTGTTGCAGGGCGCGACCGGTTCGGGCAAAGAGGTGTTGGCGCGGCTGGCGCACGATTTTTCGCCGCGGCGGGACGGCCCGTTTGTACCGGTTAATTGTGCTGCATTGCCTGAGAATCTTGCCGAAAGCTTATTGTTTGGTCATGTGCGAGGCGCCTTTACCGGGGCGACGCGCAATACCGAGGGATTTTTCACCCAAGCGCAAGGCGGTACGTTGTTTTTAGACGAGGTGGGCGAACTTTCGCCACAGCTGCAGGCCAAGTTATTGCGTGCGATTCAAGAAAAAGAGGTGTTGCCGGTTGGATCGTCCGAATCGCATAAAGTGGACGTGCGCATTGTATCGGCGACCAATCGCGACTTGCGCTCGGGGGCTTTAGACAACCCATTTAGAGAAGACCTGTATTTTCGTATCAGCACTTTTCGAATCAATGTGCCGAGCCTTATCGCGCGCCTGGACGACGTGTTGCCGCTGGCAAACTTTTTTATCCTCAAGCACTCGCGGGAAAATCGCTCGTTGCAGTTTTCACCTGACGCGGTTGCCAAGCTGTTGTCCTACAGCTGGCCCGGCAACGTTCGTGAATTAGAGAACGTGGTACAGCGGGCCATCGTGTTAACCACGGGTGATGTGATTCAACCGCAGTATTTGATTTTTGATGAGCCGGTACAGCAACCGGACGTAACTCCCGTTGCGGGTGCAGTGCCGGTGGCGACGCAGCCGGCGGAGTTTATACAAACCGACGGGCTGCAGGACGCTATGGAGGCAAACGAGTTTCGCATTATTGCAGAAACCGTAAGAACTTCGCCTACGCG
>DEBN01000036.1:1530-3330 GCA_002348825.1 Gammaproteobacteria bacterium UBA2955 | reverse complement strand
AATGATCCAAATTATCAAATGGCGGCCCGCGAGTTGGGCCACCACCTTGCTGCCCTCGACGTTCGCCTAGTCTACGGCGGTGGGGCCATCGGTCTGATGGGTGAAGTGGCGTCCGGCGTGGCAGAGCGCGGCGGCAAGATCACCGGGGTTATTCCCGAATTCCTAAGCAAACGCGAAATCGCGTTCAATGACGCAGAAGAACTGATCCTCACACAGGACATGCACGCGCGAAAACGCATCATGTTTGAGCGCTCGGATGCCTTTGCCGCGCTGCCCGGCGGCATCGGTACCCTCGAAGAACTGCTCGAAGTCAGCACTTGGCTACAGCTAGAGCAACACGATAAACCCGTCATCGTCGCCAATCTGTTTGGTTACTGGGAGCCACTCAAAGACCTGCTCGCCGGTACCGTTGCGGGCGGATTCGTAGATCAGTCGACTGTTGATCGAATCCGTATCGTCGACAGCGTTGAGCGGCTGCTGGGCGAACTTGGCTTGCAGGTTGCTTAAGTACTGACCGCGCGCATCTTATCGCTGGCAAGCCACGTCCGGTGACAGGACAGCAATCGGACTCAGCCCCTTCTCTGATTTTCCGCAGACTCATCACTGCTCGCACAATGCGTCGGCCTCCACGGCCAAAAAATAAGCACCACCCCGAGGTTCAGACCTGCCCATGGCAAATAGCCAAAGCAGTAGGGGCAATGAGCCCCGACACGTCAACGTTACAAGGCCCAGGAACTCAAACACTCGACTTCAAGCAACGGCTTGCGCCAACAGCACGAGGCACACGCTGGCGACCAGCAGCAAGCACAGAAGTGCATAACGGCCGAAACCCATATTCGATGCGCTGCCACTCCCTAGTCGCAACAACAAGCGTAGCAATAGCGAAAGGAAAGCCACGCTAACGCCAAACCCAAGTAGCGGGAGCAGGAAACCAATCTCATAGACGTCGAGCACCGCGGCTGAAATACCAAGAACCAATCCAAGTATGGCGATATTTGGCAGCGTCTCTATCATGCTGGTTAATATCGGTTGGTGCCCGACGAAACGTGCGAATACTGAAAGCCAAAAAAGAATAGCGACGAAAAACACCACAGCATCGGCAGGAAAATAGTCCATCAGACTCGCGTTGCCCGATGCCAAGAACCCAATTCCCAACACTGAGGCAACCACCGCAGCTAGCCGAAATAGCAAGGGTGCTGCGGCGGATGAGGCGGGCAAGGAGTTTTTCGGCAGCGCGGCATGCAGCGAAATAAGGACGAACCCCACCAAAACGAAAATGACCAGACTGAAGCTCAGTACGTAGGGCAACGTCATGAAATTCAGCGGATCATCGAAGAGTGGGACAAAGTTAATTAAGAGCATTAACAGAGCAACCTCCAGAAGCAAGGCGCGGGCCGAGAGCGCAGTTTTTTTCACAGCAAACCCGTTGCTGAGCGCGATGATGATGAGCGCTGCAACGACAATAAAAAGCGCCGGAAGATCCACAATGCCTGAAAATGCTCGCATAAAACTCTCGTTTATTCGTGTTAGCCGCAGCTTCTGAACCGAAGCTTAATATGCAATAACGTTGAAGAACACTCGTCAACGCCTCGCTCAAAACGTCCTTGAGTCGATAAGAGTCTTCAAATCATTACGGTAACGCCAAAAGTACCCAGAACTCAGTGCCGTCTTAAAGCGCTTACGGACTAGCGTTCGCATCGACATAGCCTGTAACTTGCAGGATCAAACCTTAGATATTTACGGAAGAGCTTGATGAAAATAGGAATGATGCTGGGTTTCGAGGATTCAATTAAAACGATC
>DEBN01000036.1:0-1406 GCA_002348825.1 Gammaproteobacteria bacterium UBA2955 | reverse complement strand
GTCAACGCCTCGCTCAAAACGTCCATAAGTCGATAAAAGTCTTCAAATCAAAACGTTTTGGCCAAAAGGATCCCGAACTCAGTGCCGTGTTAAAGCGCTTACGGACTAGCGTTGGCATCGACATAGCCTGTAACTTGCAGGATCGAACCTTAGATATTGGGGGAGGGCTTAATGAAAATAGGAATGATGCTGGGTTTCGAGGATTCAATTAAAACGATCGCGCAGATTGCGCAAGAAGCTGAGCAAGCTGGCATTCACACGGCTTACACCGTCGACGCTGGACGAAGTGCGACCATCACGGCGGCGGCAGTCATTAACGCCACCCAACGCGCGCGAGTAGGCACCTACATTGTCAATGCATTCGCCAGAGAGCCATGGATGACTGGGCTGGAAGCTAGAGATCTCAATGAGATCAGCGGCGGTCGCTTTGTGCTCGGCGTGGGCACTGGAAATCTCCACTTCAACCAGCTTTACATGGGAATCAACTCCTTAAAGGCCAAAGCAAAGATGCGGGATTTTATGGAAATCGTAAGGCTGGTCGTCCGCGGCCGAGCAGCAGAGCGCGTTCGGTACCAAGGCGACGTCCATCGGATCAGATGGCGTGCAACTTGGGATCCGACGAGCCCACCGCCGCCGGTATACATGTCTGCATCTGGGCCTAATATGGTTCGGCTTGCTGGCGAGGTATCAGATGGCGTCGGCATCGGTATCATGTCATCGGTCGCATTTGTTAGAGACAAGGTTCGTCCCAATGCAAAAGCCGGCGCCGAGGCAGCGGGCCGTGATCCAAATCAACTGCTCTTCCCCACTGCTGCTACGGTAAGCATTAACCGCGATATTGCGGCCGCGCGCGAAGCGAGCAAACGGGCTATCTGCAAGCTCTACCATCCAATTCCGCATCCATACTACGACTCGCAACTGAGGCAGATGGGGTTTGAGGAATTTGCCGATCAGGCGACTCAACTCGTACCCGCTGGCAGACTGCGAGAGGCAATCGATCTCGTTCCCGAAGAGGTTGTAGATACGATGACAATCACGGGCGACGCCGAACAATGTGCGTCTAGAGTCAGAGAATACGAGGGCATCGCGGACGAGCTGATTCTCGCGCGCACGGGCCAGCGCAACGACACACAATCCATTAGAGACTACGAGGAATTCTTCCATCTCGTCAGCCTTCACGCCGATTAACTCTGCAAAAGCAAGGGACAAACAATGCCTGAAATCATACTGCACCAATATGCATCCTCGCCCTTTTCAGAGAAGGTTCGCTGCTTACTTGGCTACAAAGAACTCGAATATAAGTCAGTAGACATACCGGTGATCATGCCAAAGCCAGATCTCATGGCTTTGACTGGTGGCTACAGAAAAACACCGGTTCTTCAATACGGCGCAGACATCTACTGTGA
>DEBN01000178.1 GCA_002348825.1 Gammaproteobacteria bacterium UBA2955 | reverse complement strand
TAATACACCGCCTTTGTTAGCCAACTACAGCCCACCACCCAATCTGAAAATGATCAAAAATAATGCGCTGAGCCAGCACATCACCAGAACGACGCTGATCCAGACGCGCGCACCTTTCGCCACTACCGACCAGTTTTTTTGCAGCCACAAATTCGAGACAGTAGTGACCACAAACAGAATAAGCGCTTCGCCGAGAGAGATATCCACTTCCACGTCTCAAAATTGTCGAGTTGATAATAACTTTCTATGGGGACCCTTTCCCCGCGATCTGCGACGGACAATCGATCGCGCGAGGATTACGCCCCTACCCCACAACTGGCCGTCTTTGCCATCGGTGGAGACGATATCAATGCCCCACCAGACCATCGAACGTCAAGGTCGTTTCTCGAATGATGCGGCAAGCCTTCAGAGTAACCGCCGGACTTTACGCGGGCAGCGTCATCATGATCTGTTCATTTCGAGTTCGGGCATCTCGATGTAGTCGTCTGAGCAGAGAGCGTACTCTATGTCCTCGCGATCTTGCGCCGACCCCTCAGCTTGGACAAACGAAAATTCCGCAAACTGCTTACACCATTGATCATCCGCATTAAGACATTCAATGGGGTACAAGTTGCCGCCCCACTCCTTGGCATCGTTCAATAGCTCATGCCCCAGTTCGTCGGTTGTCTCCAAACAGTCCGTAACGAAACTTGGCGAATAGATAGCGATCTCTTTTTTTCCTGAGGCAATTAGCTCTTCCACCACGGTTTCAGTGTAGGGCGTGATCCATTCTTCAGAGCCAAAGCGACTCTGGAAGCACATAACCGCCTGATCTGGCTTGATGGTAGATAGCCGGTCGACGATCAGCCGAAAGGTTTCATAGCAGTGCCGATAATAGTCATCACCCTTCAAAACGATTCGGCGCTTCTGCATGCCATGAAACGAAATAACCAAACTCTCCACATTAATGTTCTGCTGCTTTAATTTCGCAATGGAGTGGTCGATCCGCTGCACGGAATTATCGATAAACGCGTGCGATCGGTGGAAGTTCGTGATCACTTCAAAGGTTGGTATTTTTACTCGCCGGGTGAACTCTTTGCCCAAAGCGTCGACCCCAGAGGCAATCGTGCTCTCCGAGTATTGTGGGAACAGTGGAATAACAAGTAATTTCGTCGCTCCCGTGCCATTTTTTAAATCCGCCTCCCAGCTGTCGTACACATCGCTGACATAGGGCCGAGACAGCAAAAACGCGTGATCGACTTCCACTAGGCCACCGGGATCCAGTCGCTTTATCTCCTCGCGAACTTTATCGGTAAATTTCTCAGTGTTTGCTATCAGTGGGAAATTTTCTCCATCCCAAATTCGCGCATAGAGTTTCGCCGAGCGCCGAGGCCTGAAAGGCAGTACGAAGCAGTTCAGAATGACCTTCCACAGATAAGGGTTCAGGTCCACAACACGTGGGTCGCCCAGAAAGTTTCTCAGGAACTTTCGCAGTGCCTTCGCCGTGGGCGCGGTTGGCGAGCCTAATTGAACGAAAACGATCTTGGTTTTTCGTTTGGCTGGGACATATGGGTTTTTCATAGTTGCTTTGCTTTGTGCAGTTTCCTAGATCCAGAGAGCAACATCATGCTCACCCTCGACAGCGTGGATTCGAGTGGAACAACGATCACAGCCGGGTCGTGTATATCTAGTGAATTTTTTGCTGTTCAGCCAGATTTTCACCGCTCGAAGCGGGACGTAAGTTCATCCCGACGGTGATTTAGACCCATGGTTCGAGGCGTATTCAGCCGGTTTCTGACGCACGCTTAGGCGAGAAATGCTCTGTGTAGTCGCCTAGGTACTGTATGAATTCCGGCTGTTCTATAAGTCGAAACAGATGCGCAAACGCACGGGGATAGATGCTTTCAGCGCCCTCGCTGACAAGCGGTAATGACGCAGCGTCCAATCCCGCGCGCATGAGGCGTTCGCGTAAAAACTGGCTCAAATCACAGACAAAAGCGATATCGGCGATGGTCAACTCGTCACCCGCTATATAGGTATGGTGGCCGAGCGCACGCTCTATGCCTTCCAAAAAAAACTCAAACGCGCCCGTCATTCGCTGATGCAGTTCGGCGCTGATCTCGTTGATGCCCAGCAGGTATACCTGGGCTTCTCGACCAAAGACTAAGGTTGCGTCAAGAAAACTGTCGATCCGTGATGCGTCCATGGCGCTACGCCCATACAGTCCATGGCCAGCAGATCCCGATCTGGCTACGGCGCGCAAAATGCTATTGGACTCAAACACACCTGTTTGGCCGTCGGGGCTGAACGCTGCGGGTACCGTGCCGTAGGGCTGGGTCTGTAAAAACGCATCGGTCTTGTACAGTGTGCCGGAAAAGCCGCGCCGACTGGCGCGCGCGTTGGGATTGTCCGGCACTTTTTCTTCGTCTTGTAACGGTCTCGCGTCAAAATCCCATAACCAGTCGCCCAAGTTTTTCGGCTTGTCGCCGATCACGTCGACACTGAGCCCCAGATACTCCGCCGCGATCAGTGCCTTCCACACCCGCGGATTAGGCAGATAGGAGAAAATTCTTAATACGCTGTCGCTCATAATTACCACACCTCTGCATACGGCCGAATGACCGATTCAAATGACCAGGCGCTGCGCGGTTGCTCGGCAATGCGCAATACCTCGTTCGCTATGTCAGCCGGTTGACAAAAAAAATCGTCCTCTCGATTAGGAAACGCCTCGCGTGTCCACGCCAGATCAATCACCGCATCTATCGCAACGTAGGCCACATGCACGCCATTAGGACCCGCCTCGCGAGCGATACTTTCGAGCAATATACGTTGCGCCGCCTTAGTCGGCGCGAACCCCGCAAACCTCGCCTTACCTCGATAAGCCGACGTATTCCCTGTGGCGATCAACGCACCGCCACCGTTGGCCTCCATGTCGGGGATCAATTGTTTTGCCAACGACAGCAGCGCCATGGTGTTGATTTCAAAAGCGACGCGCATCCTCTCCGCGTCCACTTCCAGATAGGTGCCACGCTCGGCACCGACCGCGTTATGGATAACGATTTTAGGCGACCCCAAGCTGTCGCGAATCTCTGCAAGCACCTCGGTCAGTCTGGATGCATCGGCCACGTCGCAGACGAAGGAGTGAGTATTAGGCGTCGACTTCGCGATATCGTTCAAGCGTTGCTCCGAACGCGCGAGCATCGCTACCGTATAACCCTTGCCGGCAAAACACTCGACAATCGCTTTCCCTGTTCCCGGCCCCACGCCCGTAACCAGCACTAACTCACTCATACGCCCTCGTCGTGTTGTTGCAGTCGGCTCTGCAGCCCCTGCAGGCTTTTATAACTGGGATCTTGCCGCGCTGCAAAACATCGATAAGAACTTTCGCTAGCCCCCAGCAGGCTGTGCTCTGTCAACTCAGTAATTTCTGTGCGCGTAACGCCTGCAACTGGTCGCGCACCTGGGCGGCTTGTTCGAACTCCAGATCCTGCGCGTGTTTGAGCATTTGCTTCTCCAACTGAGCCATCAGCTTGCCCAACGCTTTAGGGTTGTCCGGCACTTCCACTTGTTGCACGGCCTTACCTTTGCGGCCTTTAGCGGCGGCGGGCCCGGCTGTGCGTGCGCCCTCCATAATATCTGCAATCTTTTTAGTCACGGACTTCGGCGTAATGCCGTGCGTTTGATTGTGCTGTAACTGCTTGTTGCGCCGCCGTTCGGTTTCACCGATGGCCCGCTCCATGGACCCGGTCATTTTGTCAGCGTATAAAATCGCGCGCCCATTCACATTGCGCGCAGCACGACCAATGGTCTGAATCAGCGAGCCTTCCGAACGCAAAAAACCTTCCTTGTCCGCATCAAGAATGGCAACCAGGCTGACTTCAGGCATATCCAAACCCTCGCGCAACAGGTTGATGCCGACCAACACGTCGAACTGCCCTAATCGCAAGTCGCGGATGATCTCCATCCGCTCTACAGTGTCGATGTCCGAATGCAGATAACGTACACGGATGCCGTGTTCGTCGAGATAATCGGTTAAGTCTTCGGCCATGCGCTTGGTCAGCGTCGTCACCAGTACCCGCTCTCCGTGCGCTATAACTTGGCGAATCTCGCCCAACAGATCATCCACCTGACTAGACGCTGGACGGATTTCCACGCCGGGATCAACCAAACCCGTCGGCCGCACCACCTGTTCAATGACTGTCGCACCCTGCTGCTTTTCATAGGGACCCGGTGTTGCAGAAACAAAAATCATCTGCGGCGCTAAAGACTCCCACTCGTCAAAACGCAGCGGTCGATTGTCTAAGGCCGAGGGCAAACGAAATCCGTAATTAACCAGAGTTTCTTTGCGCGCTCGATCGCCTCTGTACATGCCACCGATTTGCGGCACCGTGACATGTGATTCATCGATGACCAATAACGCATTGTTCGGCAGATAATCAAAGAGCGTCGGCGGCGCTTCTCCTGGGCCTCGCCCCGACAAATAGCGCGAATAATTCTCGATGCCTGAGCAATAACCAAGTTCTTGAATCATTTCCAGATCAAAACGGGTGCGCTGCTCCAAGCGCTGGGCCTCGACCAACTGATTGTTGTCGGTGAGGTGTTTTAAGCGATCCTGCAGTTCGTCTTTGATTTCATCGAGCACCGTCATCATACGTTGGCGTGGCGTGACGTAATGGCTCTTGGGAAAAATTGTGTAGCGCGGTAGCTTGTTGAGTATCTCGCCGGTAAGCGGGTCGAAGATCGACAGGTCCTCAATCTCATCATCGAACAACGAAATGCGTACCGCGTCTTTTTCCGATTCCGCGGGAAACACATCGATAATGTCCCCGCGCACCCGATAGGTGCCGCGCTGAAATACCATGTCGTTGCGCGTGTACTGCAATTCGGTGAGGCGCTGCAATATGGCTCGTTGATCTAAGCGATCGCCGCGATCCAAGTGCAGGACCATTTGGAAATAAGCCTCGGGGTCGCCAAGCCCGTAGATCGCCGATACCGACGCAACGATTATGGAATCTTTGCGCTGCAGCAGCGCCTTGGTCGCCGATAGGCGCATCTGCTCAATATGCGCGTTAATCGAGGA
>DEBN01000122.1 GCA_002348825.1 Gammaproteobacteria bacterium UBA2955 | reverse complement strand
AGCCCGTCAGGAGGCGCGAACAGCAGTGCCATGAAAATACCCAGAGGCGCGGCAGCGGCGTACATTAAAGGGTGCCGGCGCCCTAATCTGGTTTGCAGATTGTCGGAATAAGAGCCGACGAGTGGGTCGGACACAGCGTCGATGAATAAAGCGACCCCCATGCCTATAGCGATGGTGCTTGCCGAGACCCCGAGGATTTGATTGTAATAAAGGGCCAGCAGTGTGCCGATGGCACTGTTCATATGGCTGCCAGGCATCTCTCCAAGACCGTAAATGATCTTCGTTTTCAAAGAGACCTTATCGCCTCTCTCTTGCGCCCGGCGGAAAACTGTCACCGCCATAGACTTTGCTCCCCTTGAGTATGCTGTGCCTTACTCTAAATACGCTTGCAGCGGTGTCAGTCCGAGACCCTGTCGGTGAGTATTGTGATAATGCTGTAGTGCGGGTTCGTTTTTACCGAAAATATAATGCTCTTGGGCGCCCGAAGCCGCGGCGGCTTGCACCGTCTCGGCGGCGGCATAGTCCTCGTCCACGACCACTCTGTTGAAGCCCTCAAAACGACTTTCCTTTGGGTGTTCGCTGCCCTGCAGTTGAATTTGTTCTTTGTGTTCCGGTCGCAGGTAGTGGCTGTGGTACGTTTTCGATTTCGCTGGGTTATCGGCGTCTGGATACATTTTCAGAACATCTACACCTGCGTTATCCACCAATAGAATGCAGTTTGGATAAAGGAAATAGACATTCAGAGTAACTTCGCGATAGGGCCAGTATTCGATTGGCACCTTGTTTTCGTGTACGTAGCGAAACGCTTCTTTGCCGGCGAATACCATCCTGCCGTTTCTTTCAAACGTGTCCCATGTTTGCAGATTGCCCACGATGTCGTTTGCCAACGACGCGCTATGCAGCACGTCGAAGTGGTAGTTCTCGCCAAACGTGTCGATGGCTAACTTCCAATTGATGTTGGCGTCTATGACCTGCTCTTCGGAGAACGGGTGCTCCTGCTCCAGCCAATTACGAAAATCCTCAGAAAGTCCGCCGAGTACGTCTGCTTCGGTAAACATGGGTCCGGTAGAGGGCCGAACCCAAAGCATGCCGTGGGCCTCGAGCGCTGGTAACTCGGTGAGGCCGAAGTCGTCTTTCTCAACGCAACCGAAACTGGATTCTCTGTTGATCGCTATGAGTTCTCCAGTGTTGCTGAAGTTCCAAGCGTGAAAAGGGCAGGTAAATCGTCGCTTTCTGCCACGCCCCGGTGCTGCGATTTGTGCACCTCGGTGCCTGCATACGTTCAGGAATGCGCGAAATCTCCCGTGGGCGTCCCGAGTCATCAACAGCGGTTGTCCCGTTTCGTTAGTGGCGACGTAGGTGTCGGTATCGGGTAAATCGGTACTCAGACCCATTAACAGAGGGGTTTCTCGGAAAAAAGTTCGTTTTTCCTGCTCAAGCCGCTCGGTACATGTGAACTCCGTTACCGGCGCTTTGACAGCTGCGCTGGCAGAGGCGCTTGTCTTGTTGATAAAGCCTTCGGAAAGCTGCGCAAGAATTTTCTGCTGTGTTGGTTTGTCCATTTGAAATATCCAATGGTCGACTATTCATAGCGTTGGGCCTAAAACTACCTGAAAACCATCGCGGATAGCTAAAAATTTCACAAGGAACGTATGGGCTCGGCGTGCGTCGAAGCTTTAGAGCCTGGCTGCGTTTGGCGGCGCGCTGCTGGCGCGGGAAAAGTTGCAAATCGCGATGCTACAATCTTTGCGAAACTTTTCACCAATTAGAGACAGGATAAGGCCACGAATAAGGCCAGATACGGAGGTCATTATGCAGCCACCCATCATTTATGGATTGCCGTTCTCGCAGCCAGTGCGCGCTGTGCTGTGGTTGCTTTTAAACAAGCAGCAACCGTTTGAATTTAGGATGATAAACCCTGGCCACCCCGGCAAAAACGGCAGCCGACATGCCGATTATCTGGAAAAGAACCCTGCGGGCACAATTCCCTGTCTCGAAGAGAGTGAAACCGGCTTCTCGCTTGGAGAGGCGCACGCGATCATGACGTACTTGTGTAAAACACGAGGATGGCATGACCTTTATCCAGCGAACCCTCAAGATCAAGCGCGGGTCGATGCGTATTTGCATTTTCATCATCGCAACGTTCGCGAAGCATCGATGATGGTTGCTGCGCGAGTGCGCAAGGATTTAGTTTTCTCAGAGGAGATGCAGGCCAATTCCCAGCGTTTATTTCGGCAAGCAGCCGAAATGTTGGATTCGCACTACCTCAGTTCGTCAGCTTTTTTGGTCGGCGACAGCCTGTCTATTGCGGATTTTGCAGCGTGCGTGGAGGTGGGGCAGTTGAGCGCCGACTATACAAATATCCTCGATCTTTCCGAGTTTCCACGATTGTCTTCTTGGCTAGAGCGAATGAAGAGCGTTAGAGGTTACGATGAAGTTCATTTCCCGCTAAAACAAATTGGCGATATCCGTGATGAACCGCCGAGCATAGATACCCTCCGCTCGGCGAATGTAGAGGGATTGAAAATTTTAACCAACGCGGTGGCACAGTTTTCCCACAACATCCAATAACTTCTGTGGCCGACAGTCCGCTCGCTTAAGCAGGGTCAGCGCCACTCGCTACCGAGGTCGCAAGACCTGCGCCTGCAATCGTTTTAGGGCACTATCAGCGGTCTCAATTTTTGGACTCAATAACATGAACACAAATCGCCAATGGCTGTTAGCGCAGCGTCCCCAAGGCATGGTGGGTCGTGAAAATTTTGACTACACCGAACAGCCCATTCCAGAGGTGAATGACGGCGAGGTGTTGGTGAGGAACTTGTACCTGTCATTTGACCCGACTCAGCGCGGCTGGATGGAAGATCGCGAGAGCTATTTGCCGCCAGTGGCGCTTGGAGAGCCTATGCGCGCAGGCTCGATCGGTCAGGTGACTGAATCGCGCCATCCGGACTTTACGGCGGGAGACCTCGTGCAGACCACCGGCGGCTGGCAAGACTTCGTGGTCACAGCGCCCGGTCAGGGTCCAATGGGACTTTCCAAAGTGCCTGCTGGGGTCTCGCCGGAAATGATGTTGTCGGTTTTAGGCATCACTGGTCTTACGGCGTACTTTGGTTTGTTGGATTTAGGACGTCCAAAGGCGGGCGAGACCGTGCTGGTATCCGGTGCGGCGGGTGCCACAGGTTCGGTGGCAGGGCAGATTGCGCGAATCAAGGGGTGCCGGGTTGTTGGCATTGCGGGCGGGCCAGAGAAGTGTGCGTGGTTGAAGGATGAGGCCGGCTTTCACGAGGTTATTGATTACAAGAACGAAGACGTGAACGCGCGTATCGCTGCCACCTGCCCGAATAGGCTCGACGTCTATTTCGACAACGTCGGTGGCGAGATTTTAGAAGCTGCATTGAACCACCTTAACCTAAAAGCTCGAATCGTCATGTGCGGAGGTATCTCTGGCTACAACGCGACTCAGCCGGTCCCGGGTCCAGCGAATCTAATGAATCTGGTGACCATGCGCGCGCGTATGGAGGGCTTTATTATTTTGGACTATATGGCTCGCGCGCCAGAGGCGATAAAGGAACTGCTGGGCTGGATCGCTGATGGTGATATGAAATTTCAGGTCGACGTGCAAGAAGGCTTCGACAACATTCCAGACACGTTGCAACGGCTATTTACCGGCAAGAATTTGGGCAAACAGTTGTTGAAGATTGCGGATCCGGTTTAGCGATCTTTTGCGGTGAGTACCTAATAGTTGGGAGACGGTTCGATGGTCGCGCGGAAGTATGTTTGGCTCACGATCACCGTTGGATTGTTGTTCGCCTGCGCAGAGCCGCAGATGCCGAAGGCGTACAACGACTCGAGCAAATACATAGTCGCCAAAGATGTGCTCTGGGCGTCGCCAGACGGTTTCGACCTGACCATGGATATCTACACGCCGACCTCAGGTCAGGCGAGTTATCCGGTGTTAATGATATTTCACGGCGGCGGCTGGCTCATAAATGACAAGTCGATCATGGATCAAATGGCTCAGTACATTGCCACCAACGGCAGTTATGTGGTCTGCAATGTGAATTACCGTCTGCTGGGTGATCAAGACAACACCGTAACGTTGGATCAGATTGTCAGTGATGTGTTTGGCGCAGTGTTGTGGGCGAAAGAAAATATCGGTGGGTATCAGGGCAATCGGGAGCGTTTTGCTGTGACCGGCGACAGTGCGGGCGCGCATTTGAGCGCCGCGGTGGTCAACCTGGGTCACCGCCTTAGCTCCGGCGGCTATTCACCGGAAAATCTGTCCTTTAAACCGTCGTACTTGCCTGCGGGTAGGAGCGCTGAACAGATCGCGCAGAGTTCGGGCTTGGAAGTTCAGGCGGCAATACTCAGTTATGGCGCGTTCGATTTATACGATCGTGGTACTGGCAGCTTTGAGACTTGGAAGAATCCATTCTGGTATCTGGGAGGTGCATTGCCGCGCGGCATCTTTGGTGACGCCTATACAGTGCAAAGCCACCCATCTTTATACAAGGGCGTATCGCCGATCCATAATATCCCGATAAGCACGGCGCGGGCGCTGCCACCGCAACTGCTTACGGTAGGTAGCGAAGATCCGCTGACTACACCGCAAATGGTTCGGGATTACTTGCAGAAATTGCTCGCGGCCGGGCACAGCGCGACGTATTGGGAGCATCAGGGTAGAAGCCATGCGTTCCTCGACAGCGGCAGTAATTTTGCTGCAGACGCGCCGCCAGCCTTGAATGAGATGTTGACGTTTTTGAATGGCGTTTTTTATCCCCAAGGCGACTAGCGCGAGCGGGTCGAATTTCCAAACTGCTTAGTCGCTCATGCCGTAGCTTTGCCGCCAGTACTTGGCAGTTCGTGCCTCTGGATTCACCACCACGCCGTCGGCGAGTACATCGATAGGATCGCGACCGTCTACGCCAAGCCCGAAGGTGTGATAGCCCACAAGACGCTGGAGTTTTTGTGGCATTGTGCGCACCACATCAGCGGGAACGGACAAAAGTTGTATCTCTTGAGGCCGCAGGTAGCTGACCTGGTGACTGATGAATAGCCCCATCCGTTCCTGATCTTCGGTGATGTTTGCACCTCCCGCATGCCAAACCCCGCCTTCCCATAGCACTACGCTACCCGACTGCATTTCGATTTGAATGGATTCAACGCTTTGATCCACCGGTTTAGTCCATGTGTGGCTGAAAGGAACGAGGTGGGTGGCGCCGTTGTCTCGAGTGAAATCATCAAAAGCGAACAGCGCATTACACAAAAAAGGTGGATGAGGTCTTGGGATTGGCCACAAGCCGTCGTCTTGGTGCAGAAATTGTTTCGTTTCACCCGGCAGGGTATTAAACAACGTGGTTACGTTGATTTGGTTGTAGCGACCGATGACCCCATCAACGATAGCGCGTAGGCGTGGATCGAGAAAAACGCTGTCGGCGGCGCGTGTTTTTGCAAGCAGGTTGTGCGCCCTCCACGTGCGGCCGGTCTTAGTACCGATCGCGCGCATTTCCGTAATAGGAACATCGTTATTGAACGCAGCACGAATTTTCGCAATCGTGTCTTCGCGCAGAAAGTTTTCCACCACTGCATAACCTTGCTCGCGAATCGTACCGACTACCGCACCGATATCCAGATCGTCAATAACGAGGCCTGTTTGCTCGAGCGGCGCGTAAGGATTTTGCATGACCTCAACCCCTCCTTGGTTGTCCAGTCGTTAAGCTTACTTGTGATTTTAAGTTTGCGGTAAGCCTACTTTTACAGTCGAACGTTATGGAATGCTTCGCTCAGATGTCATGCATTGGATCTGGTGGCCTTGGGTGAAAGCGCCGATTTTCCGGCGCGCTAAGTTAACCTGCGCAGCGGCAATTTCTGCCGCGGCGCCCAGCGCGGCCTATTGGGCGTATCAAGGCTGGAACCGTACACACCTCGACAGTGCCAGTCATTTGACTACAGACGCACCGCAGCTATGGATGTTAACGACGCTTCGAGCTCGCGTTGCTGTGTCGGCCCGCTTAT
>DEBN01000012.1:1501-3143 GCA_002348825.1 Gammaproteobacteria bacterium UBA2955 | reverse complement strand
CTCGGTAAAGCTGGGGACACTGATTTTCAAAAGAACGTTGTCCGGGCGGCCCTAGGTATGCTGGAAACGGCGACTGAGCCTACTATCGAAGATTACCCTGTTGAGGCACCCGCCGAAGCACAAACGAACGATTGGGTGTGCCCCGTTAGTTTTCCTGTGAAAAGTGACGAATCGATAACTGCGAGATTGATTTCGGAGATCAACTTGTTGGCTCCGTGGTCTGCGGAAACGCGAGCGCAGCGAGGACGCACGCTATTTGGCGTCACAGGTGCGGCACCTGACCAAATAGAAGCCGTAGCGCGAGCATTCGGATCAATTGCAGATCAAGGGAACTTGACAGAGTTGCCGGGAGAAGACGTGGAGTGGAAGTTTCCTATGCCTCTATTAATCCGTCACCTGGCAGATGATTTGCGAACTTTCTACCACGAAGCCGTAGCCTCCCAGCCTGGAGCGGGTGCGCCGAATCATGAAGCTCTGAGCAGTTGGTTGTTTACCAGTACTGCACTTGGAGACGCTATTCAGTTGATCGCCGGGCATTTAACGGAGGCTGGCGATACAAAATCGTTGATGACTCGGGGCTTCTTGATTCCAGAAGGCTATTACGAGTCTGGTGGCAGTGCTTTTCCTAGAGCGCCCTGGCGGAAAGACGAACCCGATAAATAGAATGGTTTTGGTGAAAGCTCAACCTCAAAACGACTTGACCTTCTGCACCGCCGTTAAATAGAGGTTTTCATAGGGTCGAATGCGACAAATTACTTGTGGATGCAGCAAAATAAATTATGCAACAAACCGACGGTTTTGCTTGTCCGGCGAACAAGGGTTTAGGTCTTTGATTAACGCTTTCAAATATGCATTCTGAGCAAAATAAAGTAAATGTTGGGCGCGATAAACGGCGTGACAGCAAGTTGCGCATTAGCATCAGCTTGGGCGGTGCAATGGCATCCGCCGATATCCGGGAACAACTGGACTATGTTCAGGAGGCTGAAAAGCTCGGCGTTCACAGTGTATGGACTGTCGAGGGCTGGGGTTACGATGCAGTTACACCGTTGGCTTACCTAGCAGGCCATACCGAACGAATCAAACTTGGCACAAGCATTATGCAAATTAGTGCTCGCACGCCCGCTAACACCGCGATGACAGCGTTGTCGTTAGCAAACATCTCCGACAATCGATTCCTGTTGGGTTTGGGAAACAGCGGTCCCCAGATCGTTGAGGGTTTGCACGGTGTGAGTTTCGACAAACCCCTAGCTCGGCTGCGCGAAACCGTTGAAATTATCCGCATGGCCTTCGCCGGCGAAAAAATCGATTTTTCCGGGGCTCAGCATCGGCTGCCGCTGCCTAACGGCAAAGGACGCTCCATAAGGTTATCTGAAGGGCCAAATCTCTCGATCCCAATATACCTTGCCACCTTAGGCACCAAGAGTCTGCAGTTTACGGGGGCCGCCGCTGATGGATGGATCGGCACTTCGTTTACACCAGAATACGGCGATAATTTACTGGACGACGTGCGTTTGGGAGCAAGGCAGGCTGGACGTGAATTAACGGACTTTGACGTGCATGTGGGCGCAGCAGCGGTTTCGTTTAGCGAGGAAATCGGTGCGCTTGTGGACTCCGAACGGATGGGGCGGGCATTTACGATCGG
>DEBN01000012.1:551-1152 GCA_002348825.1 Gammaproteobacteria bacterium UBA2955 | reverse complement strand
GCGATGGGCAGTAAAGATACAAATTTTTACCACGACGCGTATCGGCGAGGCGGTTGGCAGGAGGCTGCCGATGAAGTGCAGAACTTGTGGCTATCCGGCGATCGATCCGGTGCCGCGGCAGCGGTGCCGGCTGAAATGATTCTGCAAACCAATCTTTTTGGAGACGAAGAGGCTATCCGCGCGCGCCTCCTGGCATATGAGGTGGCTGGTGTTACCACCCTCAAGGTGCAGCCCAAGGCAGATAGCTTGGACGGTCGGTTGGAGATTCTCGGTCGATTGATGGACCTCGTATAGTTCAGTGATGCGCTGCTAACAAAGAACTTATACGCGCGGCGTGCGCAGGCCTTTAAGAGTTCTAATGGGCATAAAACTTCCGCAACATCTGCGACAGGCCTTCCATTATCGACGTGCGGACGCGAGGGTACTACGACGATGACAGCGCAGGTGTCGTGGACCCTCTCAAACCCGAATACTGAAAAACTGATATTGCAAAAACGTGGTGGAATGCCCCTTGGTTGTGTGAATCTCAAAGCTAACGAAAGACGGAGCGATCAATGATACCTGCAGAAGAAACTTTTAATGGCACCTGGCCGTTCACTCC
>DEBN01000012.1:0-171 GCA_002348825.1 Gammaproteobacteria bacterium UBA2955 | reverse complement strand
GAGGCCGAGGTGCTGATTTGCCTGCATGGCGAGCCGACCTGGGGATACCTCTACCGCAAGTTCATTCCGCGGTTGTCGCAGACGTATCGTGTAATCGTACCGGATCATATGGGTTTCGGAAAATCCGAGACACCACAGGACCGAGTTTACACCTTGCAGACTCACGTCGAG
>DEBN01000167.1:6757-19363 GCA_002348825.1 Gammaproteobacteria bacterium UBA2955 | reverse complement strand
TATGGCTCTCTTGCTGCACCAAATTAACGATCATCAGCGGGTCCACGCGAGTTGTCTTGCTGAACTCTAGTTTGCCTCGCTCCGCACCAAGGTCCAGCTTTACAACCCCGAGAGACTGCGCTGACAATTTCAGATGGGTAACACTAAACAACTGCTTCAGTTGGGTAGGTAACAGCCCAAAGCGGTCAATGATTTCAACCTGCAAGTCGTCTAATGCGGCGCTGTCTGTCGCGCTCGCGATGCGCTTATACAAAATCAGTCGTGCTTGGACGTCGGGCAAGTAGTCTTCGGGGATAAGCGTGGGCGTATGCAAATTAACTTCCTGATTGACCGGCTCGAGCGGGCTGTCGAGGTCAGGTATTTTTCCAGAGCGCAAAGCCGCGACAGCTTGATTGAGCATGTCCATATAGATCGAAAAGCCTACAGATTCGATTTGCCCGGATTGATCGTCACCCAGCAACTCCCCGGCGCCGCGTATTTCCATATCTTGAGTAGCTAAGGTGAAGCCAACGCCAAGGTCTCCAGCGGCTTCTATTGCGTCCAGTCGTTTTACCGCGTCTGAGCTCAGGCTGCGTGGTTCCGGCGTCAACAAGTAGGCGTAGGCTTGGCGGTGACTGCGGCCCACCCGGCCGCGCAGTTGGTGCAATTGAGCAAGGCCGAATTTGTCGGCGCGCTCGATGATGATGGTGTTGGCATTGGGGATGTCTAATCCGGTTTCTATGATTGTCGTGCAAACTAAAACGTTAAGCCTGCGGTGATAAAAATCGTTCATCACCTGCTCGAGTTCGAGTTTCTTCATCTGTCCATGCCCTACACCAATTCGAGCTTCCGGTATGAGATCGCGTAGTGCCTGGGCTGCCTGTTCAATGCTGCGTACTTCGTTATGCAGGAAAAAAACCTGTCCGCCGCGCATCAGTTCGCGACTGATGGCCTCGCGCACGCTGTGGTCTCGTCGTTGTTGAACAAAGGTTTTAATAGACAAGCGTTTGGCTGGCGCTGTGGCTATGATCGAAAGGTCGCGAATGCCGCTGAGCGACATATTGAGGGTTCTGGGGATCGGTGTAGCAGTTAGCGTCATGACATCGACTTCAGCCCGCAGAGTTCGTAAACGCTCTTTTTGCAGCACCCCAAAGCGGTGCTCCTCGTCAATAATTACTAAGCCGAGATCCTTAAACGCAAAGGCTGCTCCGAGCACTTTATGGGTGCCGATGACGATGTCGGCTTGGCCGTTCTTGCAGCGCTCGGCGACTTCTGCGTTCTCCGTGTTGCTGCGTAAGCGACTCACAGATTCGATGCTGACAGGCCACTGTGCGAAGCGGTCGCGAAAGGAGTCGAAGTGTTGCTGTGCCAGCAGGGTCGTCGGTACCAATATCACCACTTGTTTATGGTTTTGTACCGCCACAAATGCTGCGCGCATGGCCACTTCGGTTTTTCCGAAGCCGACATCGCCACAGACTAATCTGTCCATCGCGCGTTCGGTGGCGAGGTCTTGCAAGGTCGCATCGATAGCCGTTTGTTGGTCCGGTGTCACTTCAAATGGGAATTCATCGGCGAATTTTTCGTATTCGGTTATCTCGGCTGTCAGCCGATGCGACAGTTTCATTTCGCGCCGAGCGTAGATGTCTAGCAATTCGGCTGCGACGTCGACGACTTTTTCAGCCGCACGGCGTTTCGCGCGCTCCCACTGGCCCGAGCCAAGCCGATGCAGTGGCGCAAGCTCTTCTTCGGCGCCGGCGTAGCGGCCGATCAAATGCAGAGATGTTACGGGCACGTACAATTTTGCGCCGCCCGCATAACCGAGGGTGAGAAACTCCTGTGCAGCGCCATTGATCTCCAAGGTGTCCAGGCCAAGATAGCGGCCCACACCATGTTGCATATGCACCACCGGTGCACCGACGCTTAGCTCGGTCAAATTGCGCACGATTTGATCGGTGTCAATTACTCTAGCTGGATCCGTGGCGGTCGAATTCTGTCGAGCGCCTAGCACTTCGGTTTCAGTAATGATGATTGCGTGATCTGACCACAACCCTTTAGCCAACGGCCCGACTACGATGCAATGTTTTTCGGGGCCGGCGTCGCGATATTCCTGGAAGTTGTCTAGGGGTTTCGCGTCGATCCCCGCTTTGCGCAACATTTCGTCAAAAATTTCGCGCCGTCCTGCAGTTTCTGCGACGAATAAAGCTGGCAGAGACTGTTGGTTTAAAAACTCGATCAGCGCACTTGCCGGCTGAGCGAGTCGCGGATTCGCACGCAGATCCGGAAACTCGCGGGTGTCGAAGGTGCGCTCGTGTTTATGCTCGGTTTCGCTGATTAAGATGCGTCGATATTGCGCCAATCGAGTGCCTAGTGTGGCCGCGTCAATGTACAGTTCGGCAGGCGCCAAGATAGGTCGCTCGACGTCGTATCGCAGTGACTCGTATCGGCTGGTGACCTCCATCAAATAGTGATCGCAGGCCTCCATTACGCCGTCCTCGAGGATGAATAGAGTGTTTTCGGGTAAATAATCGAACAGGGTAGACATCTGCTCAAAGAAAAATGGCAGGTAGTACTCAATACCATTGGGCGCGATGTAGCTCGACACGTCCTGATAAATGCTGCAGCGGCGCACATCGACGTTGAACGCGTTATGCCACTGATCTCGGAACCTGGCGATGGCTGCGTCGTCAAAAGGAAACTCCTTGCCAGGAAGGATTTTTAGCTCATTGATCTGCGCCACGCTGAGCTGGGAGTCGGGGTCAAATGTGCGCAATGTGTCGATTTCTTCGTCAAATAGGTCGATACGCACGGGCAACTCGGCACCCATCGGAAAGATGTCCATTACCGCTCCGCGAACGGCGTACTGGCCGCGTTCGGTTACGGTATCTGTTGCTTGGTAACCGGCCGCCTCAAGTCGCAGGCGCTGTGATTCGGTATCGAAAACCTGCCCGCGCTTGAGGTCAAAGCACGCGCCGTCCAGAAATGTAGTGGGTGCAATTTTCTGCACCAGTGTGGGCGCGGGCACTATCAACAGACCCTGTTGTTGATTGCGTAGGTGCTGCAGACATGCCAAGCGCTCCGAGGTGATGTCCTGATGAGGCGAAAAAGCGTCATAGGGCAGCGTTTCCCACTCCGGGAAACGCAATATCTGCTCGCCTTCCGGTGTTGCTTGGAAAAAGCGTATGCCTGAGGCCCATTCCTCTGTGCTCGCAGGTTCAGCGGTCACGATTACAATCATGTCTGTCGATGTTGTCGGCACCGGTTGTTTTAGCTGCGCGGAGAACTCACTGAGCGCCAGTAGTTGTGCGCTGCCACTAAGGCCGCGCCAGGTGAGTTGATCGCCAGCGCGTTGCGGCTGCAGTCGGTCGGCAGTAGTCGGTAAAATCAGTTGGGTCACAGTTTGAATGTCGCTAAATAAGCGCGCTAGTTTACCCATAAAGGTATGGCGTTTATCGATGTGATTTCACCTTGTGTTGCATTCAACAATCACAGCGGCTCGACCAAGAGCTATGAGTTCATGCGCGAACACACGCAAGAACTTGTAAATGCGGACCTTATTATGACGCACCCCGAGGTCACGGTAGATTATGCAGAGGGCGCTCGTGAAGATGTTGCGATGCCGGACGGCAGCATACTGCGTTTGCATAAGCTGGATGCGGACTATGACGCTCATGATCGGGTGGGCGCATTGAACTACGTGCAGCGTGCTCAGGAGCAGGGTGAAGTCGTAACGGGGCTGTTGTATGTAGATGCCGACCCGGTGGAGTGTCATGACATTATGGACACTGTGGAACAGCCGTTGAATGAGTTAAACGAAGCTCAGTTGTGTCCGGGCAGTGCGATATTGAATGACATAAACGCCGGTTATCGATAGTCGGTTCTTCGAGCTGGATTCGCTGCCGCCCGGCATGGGTCAGAGGCTATGATTTACGGGTACGGATAATTTCTTATTTCGGCTGTTGCCCGTTGGTTGGGAATTCCTATAATGGCGCCGCACGCGAAACCTTGAGCCGTCGGGTTCGATCGCGAGAACGCCAAGATAAAAAGAGGAAACGCTGTGGCATTACCTAGCCTTGATGATTATTTTCCGGATTGGAAGCAACGAGAAGCGCTCGCTGAGGCGATGATTCCGCTGATTGGCAAACTCTATCGAAACAACGTTGTGGTCTATTGCTACGGTCGCGCGCTATATAACCAAAGTGTCACCCAGCTAATGAAGGCGCATCGCTATGTGCGACAGCTTGCCCAGAACGAGCTTTCGGAATTCGAAACGTATCCGATACTGGTGGCGATGAGCGAACTAGATCTTGGTCCTTGTCATGTAGATGTGGGGAAGATGGCCTCTACGCTCATTGAAGGCGGAATCAAGGACGAGGCTGAAATAAAGCAGTATGTGCTTACGCAATGCAGCAAGGTCATCGGCGTCACGACCCCACCTCTGGCTGCGCCTCAAGATATCGTGTTGTACGGTTTCGGGCGCATTGGTCGTTTATTGGCGCGTTTGTTGATTGAAAAAACAGGCGGCGGCACTCAGTTGCGTTTGCGCGCTATCGTGGTTCGCAGAAACGGCGCTAACGACCTATCTAAGCGGGCTGGATTGCTGCGTCGTGATTCAGTGCACGGGAGTTTTCAGGGCACCTTGCGGGTGGACGAAGAAAATGAATGCATTATCGCGAACGGCAATGTGATCCGTGTTATTTATGCCGAAGGCCCGGACAAAATTGATTACACCGCTTACGGCATTAACAACGCCATTATCATAGACAATACCGGCGCCTGGAGTGACGAAGAGGGTCTTTCGCAACATTTAAAGTCAAAGGGCGCAGCGCGAGTGATTCTTACCGCGCCGGGTAAGGGCAACATAAAAAATATTGTCGCGGGTATTAATCACCGTGACATCGAGGCAGAAGACAGCGTCTTAGCTGCAGCAAGCTGCACCACTAATGCGATTGTGCCGGTGCTGAAAGCGGTCAACGATCGCTTTGGGATCGAGAATGGGCATATGGAAACAGTGCATGCCTATACCAATGATCAAAACCTGATCGATAATTTCCACAAAAAGAACCGTCGCGGCCGCGGCGCGCCGCTCAACATGGTGATTACCGAAACTGGTGCCTCCTCCGCGGTGACTAAATTACTGCCGGAATTGGATGGCAAGCTCACGGGCAATGCCATTCGCGTACCAACTCCGAATGTGTCCTTGGTGATACTGAATTTGACGCTCAACGAAGGGACAACTGACGAAAACCTAAAAGAGTTTCTGCGCACCTCGGCGTTGCACGGAAAATTGCAGCGACAAATAGACTTCACCACGTCGCCAGACATTGTCTCTTCAGACTTAGTCGGCAATCGTCACGCGTGCATTGTTGATGGCGAAGCAATTATCGTCAAAGACAATCGAGTGGTGCTATATGTCTGGTACGACAACGAGTTTGGTTATTCATGCCAGGTCGTGCGAGTGGTGCAAAAGATGGCCGGAATTTCGTACCCGTTGATTCCGGAAAACGTCGAGGATATGGGGTTTTAGTCGCCGCTTATGAAGGTGAGAACGCGCATCGCCCCATCCCCCACGGGCGATCCCCATGTCGGTACGGCGTATATGGCGCTGTTCAACTGGGTTTTTGCGCGGCAACACAATGGCGAATTCATTCTTCGTATAGAGGACACGGATCAGGCACGTAGTACGCGCGGCTCGGAACAGGCTATTTTTTCGGCTTTAGAATGGCTGGGTCTGGACTGGGACGAGGGGCCAGATGCAGGCGGAGCACTGGGTCCATATCGGCAAAGCGAACGCAAAGACCTGTACCTGCGATGCATCCAAACGCTCCTCGACCAAGGCGATGCGTTCCACTGTTTTTGCTCCAAACAGCGGCTAGATGACTTAAGAGCTAAGCAGCAGGCGGCTAAGCAAACGACCCGTTACGACGGTCATTGTCTGCATCTGAGCAGCGAAGAAGTTCAGAAACGCCTCGCGGCGGGGGAGTCATATGTAGTGCGTATGTGCGTACCTGAGACTGGTACGTGTACGTTCCGAGATCGGTTGCGTGGCGAAATTAGCATTCCCTACTCGCAGGTTGATATGCAGGTGTTGTTAAAAGCCGATGGCATGCCGACTTATCATCTCGCAGTGGTGGTTGATGATCATCATATGAACATCACCCACATTTTACGCGGTGAAGAGTGGCTTAACTCGGTGCCGAAACATCAGCTGCTGTATAGCTATTTTGGCTGGTCGATGCCGGAACTGATCCACTTGCCGCTGCTGCGCAATCCGGATCAAAGCAAGTTATCGAAACGTAAAAATCCAACCAGCGTTACTTACTATCGTGATCAGGGTTATCTGCCAGAGGCCTTGTGCAATTATCTTGGACTAATGGGCTGGTCTATGCCCAATGAAGAGGAATTGTTCTCCTTGGAAGCAATGACCGCAGCCTTTGATGTGGATCGAATTTCCACCAGCGGCCCCATTTTTGACCAAGAAAAATTAAGTTGGATGAACGGACAGTATCTGCGCGCGCTCGACGCCAAGAGCTACGCCGCGAAAGTTTCGGCATGGATGCTCAACGAAGAGCGCCTCACTGCACTGATTCCGCTGGTGCAGGAGCGAGCGGAGCGGCTCTCGGACTTGGTGCCACTGGCGGACTATTTGCTCGGTGCACGCAAGCCATTAACGCCTGCGGATTTCGAACATAAAGCGCTGGACAGGGCGCAGGTCGTTAAAATACTGCATCACACCCTAGCCATGTTTGACCTCAAGCGAGAGTGGCAGCGAGATGACCTTTATGCGTCTTGCAACGCTCTTGCAGAACAATGTGATATGAAACTGCGCGATTTTTTGTTTCCGCTGTTCATTGCCATTAGCGGTCGTGAGGTGTCCCTGCCGGTTTTTGATTCGTTGGTGTTTCTTGGCGCTGATTTGGCAAGAGGACGACTGCGCGACGCGTTAGAGGTTATGGGTCTTTCGGGTAAAGAGCGCAAGCGCCTCGACAAAGAGGTCGAGCGACTAAGTTTTTCCGGCTGACTGTTCTGCCGAAGATTGACAGCGTCTGAACGGCTCCATACCATGCCCGCAGATTTGGGGCCATAGCTCAGCTGGGAGAGCGCGTGAATGGCATTCACGAGGTCGGGAGTTCGATCCTCCCTGGCTCCACCAATACTCTCTTGCGCATTCTTATCCAAACTGTTTAGAGTTCAAAACATTAAGGTCGCAGCGATATATCGAAGATTATTTCGGGCGCTATTTTGCAGGTTAGGGTAAGAGACCCGTGGTACGGGAAGTAGAGCGGATATGAGTGTGGACGAGTTCGTAGTGCCGGGTTGGCAGGTCGTGGACAACTGCTTATGCAGGGATTTCGAATTCGTGGATTTTTCCAGTGCTTTTGCGTTTATGACTCGCGTAGCGCTGCTGGCAGAGCATTCTGAACATCATCCTAATTGGGCGAATATTTATAATAAAGTCAGTATCCAGCTCACGACGCATGATGCTGGAAATGTGGTGACTGGTAAGGACTATGGGTTGGCATTGGGGATCAATCAGATATTTGAGGGCGCTCGCTAAAGTAAGCTTGTGTGGCTGGCGATCATAGCGCGCTAACGTGCGCACTGAGTTGCATTGTTGAATAATTGGTTAAAGAGAGGGGTAAACGCTGTATGCCTAAAATAAAGTACATCGAACACGACGGCACTGAGCATGATGTGGACGCCGATATCGGTATGTCGGTCATGCAGGCAGCACTTAATAACCTTGTCCCCGGCATCGATGCAGATTGCGGAGGCGAATGTTCCTGTGCGACCTGCCATGTCATGGTTCAGGAAGATTGGATGCCCATAGCCGGGTCGCCGGACGATGCGGAAGAATCGATGCTTGATTTGAATCCGGAACGGCAAGCGAATTCGCGTTTGGCTTGCCAGATTTTTGTGTCCGAGGACCTGGATGGATTAGTGGTAGACCTACCGGAATTCCAGTTTTAATGCTTGTAGCCAGGCGCCCCACTGGATAACTGAAAGTCAGACGCGCGACATGCCGCTCGTAGAGTTCAACCTCAGCGCGGGAAACACACGCACTAAGCCATAGAGACGGTCTCCGCGCACTGGTACGAATAGGCGTTAACGCGCTGCTGCAAGAACTCGTATTTTCGGTGCTGCTGGTTGCCAGCGAGCCATGCCGACAGTATTTATGTCGGCACCAGCGAATGAACGTTGCCGCAAAGACGGCCGTCTGGACGTCGACGGTCAGACCAATAAGCGTGCCGATAAGCTCATAATCTGGTGTTCGCGGTATGGCTGTAGTGCGCCACTGCGGCACGCCCTTATGCTCATGTTATCGAATGCTTACCTCGCGGCCTGAGTCTGTTACCGAGTTGCGGCTGCGGCGCTTGGGCTGTCATCTGGCAGAATTTAAACAGCGTGTTTTGTGAGAACTTAGCCAACGGCATTGCGGAAGTATTGAAGCGGTTTTGAAACTGCAACACCTGTTTTCAGGCTTCGTTTCGTACACGACAAATTGCCGGTAGTAGTACAGCCGCCGTGGCGTTAGGCTTGGTCGCACACGTCTCGTAACGTGTTGCGATTGGCGGCGTGTTTTACTTCGATCTTGATGCGAGGGGAGCAGAGATTGGCACAGCGGCACAGAGGACAGAATCGTTGGTCGCGGAACGCCTGGTTGACGGGCCTCACGCTTGTTTTCGCGAGCATGATCGTTGTCGCGGAGTCTCCGTCCGGGTCTTCAGCTGAGTCGGTTTCAGAGCCACTGCAACCAGAGACCATTTATGTTCAGCGCTTAGGGCAACCGTCGCCGCACTGGCTCATTCTTAATGATCCTAATTTTTTGGGCAACATGGATTCGAAGATCTATCTGGTTGATGCCGACCGAAATCACATGCTCGGTATGCTCGCGGCCGGTGGTTGGCGTAACGCGGTGGAATACAGTCCGGATTTTTCAACGATCTATTCGCCAGAAACCTACTACGCTCGTACGACTCGTGGTCGGCGGACAGATGTATTAAGTGTTTACGATGTTGCGTCGCTTAGCCCGGTTGACGAGGTCGAGATTCCTGCGAAAAGGGGTTCAGGGGCTGCGCATCGTTCCTACAGCGGTCGTAGTGACGATGGCCGCTTTGTTTATGTGTTCAATATGACGCCGGCCATGACGGTGACTGTTGTGGATGTAATTGCGCGAAAGGTTACAGCAGAGATCGCTACCGACGGATGTGCAATGGTCTATCCCAGCGGCGATTTTTCGTTTCTCAGTCTCTGTGGGAACGGTCGCATCCGGCAGACGATTCTTAACGGCGCGGGTGAACTCGCTGAAACCCGCTTCACGGATGTTTTTTTTGATCCACAACAAGACCCCTTGACCGAGAAAGCTACGCGTTTAAACACGGCGTGGTATTTCGTCAGCTTTAACGGGGTAGTGCATCGGGTACAGGCCTCGGATACAGAGGTTAATCCAAGCGAGCGTTGGCCGCTGTTAAATGGGGATGAATTAGCACAGGGGTGGCGACCTGGCGGTGCACAATTTGTCGCCAGTCATCCTCGGGGCTTCTTGTACGTAGGTATGAATCAACAGGGTCCTGATTCCCACAAACAGCCCGCTCGACAGATTTGGGTTATGAACCTAAATGATAGGTCTCGGTATAGGGTCATTGATCCGCCCGCGCCGGTTACGCAACTGGCGGTATCGCAGGATGCTCAGCCGCTATTGGCGGCAGCCAGTCAGGGTCCTGAAATCTACCTGTTCGACGCGCTCACAGGGGCTCAGAAAACCAGTCTGGCTGCGCCGATATTGGGTGCCGGTATTTTGCAGTTTGTAGACCCGCGCTGATGGGGTGGCTCGTTTTGTCTAGCGTGTTTATGGCGATCTGCACGATCGTCTTGAGCTTCATTGTATTCTCTTTAGCTCGACAGATCGGTGTTTTGCATGAGCGAACGCAACCTATGGCGAGTGACTTGCGAACAGTGGCAAGTCGCGAAGGCGAAATTCTGAGTGGCTTGGATATACCCACAGACACGGTGGATACAGATACGGTGGTGCTGTTATTTGCCGCGACAACGTGCGTCATGTGTCGAATGTTGCATGGGACCTTTTTGGCGTCGTTAAAACAGCATGCTGCCTATAGCGCGTACTGGGTATTCCCTATGGATACGCCCGCAGCCGTCAGCGCCTACGCCGCTATGCATGAGCTCCCAGTCGCCAATATATTGGTTGAGACCGACCTAGCTGCGCATTGTGCGGTGACGAATACGCCCACGTTGGTTCGACTGCAGCGCGACAAACAAGGCTGGCGGTTACAACTGCGGCGAAGCATCGTAAGCACGCAGCAATTGCAGTCTTTGCTAGCGGACGACTTGCAGGCTAATGAGGATGTGGGGATCGACGATAGATTAGGGGCTGGGGCATGAACCGATTTGATGTTTGGGTTGACCGTACGACGCGTAGGATCGCACAGCGCTCATCGCGGCGGCGCTTTATGGCGCGCCTTGGCAGCGCGCTGGTCGCAGCTTCAACCCTACCGGTGTTGCCGGTTGGTCGCAGTCATGCGGCAGGTCCGCAAGCGGCGGAAGAGGGCGATCCGTCGACCTGCGATTATTGGCGACATTGCGCGATCGACGGCTACTTGTGCGGTTGCTGTGGTGGATCTGTCAATTCATGCCCACCGGGTACCGAAATTTCCCCTGTCAGTTGGATTGGCACCTGTACCAATCCTGTAGATGGGCGTGACTATGTGATCTCGTATAACGACTGTTGCGGTAAGTCTGTTTGTGGTCGCTGTTTCTGTAACACGAACGAAGGGGATCGGCCGGTTTACATGCCGGCTAAGAGTAATGACATCAACTGGTGTCTCGGCACCAGTAGTAACGCTTATCACTGTTCTACTGCGGTTGTTATCGGTACCGCAACATAGCTGTCGCGGCGCTAAATGCTTCTGCATCTGGCAAGGCTAGTTTGTCAGGGTGCGGCGCTATCGATAACGGCGCATGCGTGTTTGTCATCCACTGTTAAAGCTGTTTCTGATTCAGTCCAGCAATAGAGTGTTATACAGTGTGTTGGTGGGGAGATCATTGGGCGATTGGCGACAGCCGGGGCCTAACATACGTTAAATAAGGAGTAAGTGATGTCGCTTGTGGCAGTGATGGAAACCAACAAAGGCGCGATTCGGTTAGACCTGTATCCTCAGGAAGCGCCTATGACCGTTGCAAACTTTGTCAATTTAGCCCAACGAGGGTTTTATGACGGATTGTCTTTTCACCGAGTCATTGCAGACTTTATGATCCAAGGCGGCTGTCCCCTAGGTACGGGCACCGGTGGGCCTGGGTACCGCTTTGGCGACGAGTTTAATAGTGCTCTGCGTCACGATGGTCCGGGTAAATTTTCTATGGCGAACGCCGGTCCGGGCACCAATGGCTCACAGTTTTTTATCACTCATGTGGCAACGCCATGGCTGGATGACGCGCATACTATTTTTGGCGCAGTGCAGGGCGATGCAGATCAGGACGTCGTCAACGCCATTGTGCAGGGTGATCAAATTGTCGCGGTTACGATCGAAGGCGAGACGGCTGAGCTGTTGGATTCTGTTCCACAAGTGCAGGAGTGGAACGCGCAACTGGATGCCTAGGGCCTAATCGCCCTGATCGGCTGAGGAGGGTGGGGCCTTGACGGAACAATTGCTGTTTGCCGAGCTAAAAGTGCTGGACGTCGGGAGTTGGATTGCCGCACCGGTGGCGACCACAATGCTGGCGGACTATGGTGCACAGGTCATAAAAATCGAAGCGCCGGATCTTGGCGATGGTTATCGGAATTTTGCCGATATGCCCGGTACACCGAATGCCGACACCAATTACACCTGGCACATGGATAACCGCAATAAACGTTCGATCAGCTTGAATCTTAAGAGTGAGGTCGGGCGCAAAATTCTTCGGCAGTTAGTGGCCGAATGCGATGTTTACGTGACCAACTTGCCGCAGCCCATGCGCCGTCAATGGCAGTTGACCTATGAGGACTTAAAAGCGGTAAACGCGGCTATGATTTACGCTTCGCTAACGGCCTATGGAGAGAAAGGGCCAGAGCGTGATCGCGAGGGTTTCGACTTGGTGGCTTACTGGTCTAGGTCCGGTTTAATGGACCTAGTGCATGCGCCGGGGGCTCCGCCCGGACCGGCGCTTCCAGGAATGGGTGATCATCCGACAGCGGTGACATTGTATGCTGGTATCGTTACGGCGTTGCTTAAGCGGGCGCAGACAGGTCAAGGCAGCCACGTCCATACCTCGCTGATGGCCAATGGCGTTTGGTCTGCCTCCTGTATTGCGCAGGGTGTGTTCGCCGATGCTGACTTTGGCAGTTATTTTGCCAATCAATCACGGCAGTTTACGCGCCTGCTTTACGAGGCCGCCGATGGTCGCTGGCTGCAGTTCTCCATGGTTCGCACCGACGATGAGGTCGATGCGTTATTTGTCGCGGTGGATAGGCCGGATTTGCTTGTGGATGCGCGTTTTGCGACTTCCGACGCGCGCCTCGAACATGGTGAAGCGCTCAAAATTGAACTTGCAGCTGCCATCGCACAACGCGGGGCGGCCGAATGGATGCAGTTGTTCGCAGAGTCAGGTGTCCCCGCGGCTCTGGTAGGTCAAGTT
>DEBN01000167.1:2499-6468 GCA_002348825.1 Gammaproteobacteria bacterium UBA2955 | reverse complement strand
CAGTTGTTCGCAGAGTCAGGTGTCCCCGCCGCTCTGGTAGGTCAAGTTGCCGACTTAGCGAATGACGAGCAGGTCAGGGCCAACGCCATGGCCGTCCCCGGGCCGGTGGGGAGTCGGATGAATCGAATGATTATGCACCCGATGAATATCGACGGTCTCAGGACGCGTCAACATGCGCCAGCTCCAGATCAGGGCCAGCATAGTGATGAGGTATTGCATGAACTGGGGTACTCGGCAGAGCTTATTGCGAAACTGCGCGAAGACGGTGTCATCTAGCGGCTATGGACGTGCTCTGGGGTGTGTATTTTTATGGTTCGGCATGGCTGGTACTGTTGATTTTTTGTTTCGCCGCGTTCCACAAATTGCATGGGCGTAGTGAGTTTTTAAGCGCACTGGCGGGCTATCGGTTGTTGCCCCGGGCGGCGCTGCGGTTCTGGTGGCTCCTTCCCATTGCTGAGCTTCTGGCGGTTATAGAATTGCTGTTGTCGGCCGGACAGAGTCGTTGGCTGGCGTTGTCACTCTTGCTCCTTTATGGCATGGCGATTTTTATCAACCTGCTGCGAGGACGACGTGATATAGATTGCGGCTGCGGTGGCGATGGTACGCCGATTGGATGGGGGCTGGTTGTGCGTAATCTCGTGCTTGCGGGATTGGCATTGCCCCAGCCGTCGCCGCCCCAAGACCTGATGTTTTCGGGTATCGCGCTGACGTTTGTTGCAGTCCTGTTTGCTTTCTTGGGTTACGGGATTGCAAATCAATTGTATGCGAACTCTGCCCGCGGATGACTCAGCGGAAGGTTCTTTACAGCGAATAAGGGGAAACTATTTTGACTGCGAGTGCTGCTCGGTGGAACTGATTAAAGACGTGCTTATTGCGTCGCAGATCGTTCTTTGGCTTGCCGTGCTCTCGCTGGCGCTCGCGGTCTTCGCTCTAAGCAGACAGGTTGCCCGTTTGTTCGATCGTATTCCGCCTGCCGGTGCTCTCAGTGTTAACGCGCTGCTGGTTCCGGGAGAGCGGGCACCGTTGGTTGAATCGGATGATATTTGGGGTATTCCGACCGTTATTGGTGGTCCACAAGCCGACTTGAGCCTGTTATTTTTCATATCTCTAGATTGTCCGATTTGCAAGTCACTCTTGCCGGTGGTGCGATCTGTAGCAGCGTCTGAAGCCGCGAATTTAGTGTTCATCGGTGACGGAGCCGAGCTCGACGATCACCGTCGCTTTGCAGAAAGCGCGAGCTTGGAGCAATGCAGTTATCTTTATTCTGAGGCGGTGGGTAGACGTTACGCGGTGGGTAAGCTGCCTTATGCCGTGCTACTTGATCGAGCTGGTTTGATCCTGAGCTTCGGCATTGTCAATAATCGCGAGCATTTAGAGAGCTTATTTGTCGCCAACGATCTGGGCGCGGGCACGGTGCAGCAGTATGTGGCGCAGCAAACAGAGCGCGTCTAGGCAATCGTTTAAGCCTTCAAAATCGATATATTTTTGCGCTGCCTTTGGCTATTGACAGCAACGGATCTGCGCGCGTAAAACGTCGCATTAGGCGTTGCAGCAAAACGGAAGTAGCGCTGCGCGATCCCCGATAACAGTAGTATTTATTGTTGAGGAAAGCACTTGAGCAAGGGTGTTAAAAAACGCAAAAAACGCGGTATTGAGACAGCTGAGGAATCATCACAAGAGTCCGGGGTTGATTCAGAAATCGATTCGCAGAGCGAAGACGAATTAGCGGATGAACCAGAAGTCGACGAGTCGGTTACAGTAGATCTTGGTGATGCTGATCTCGACGAGGACGATCCTGAGGGCATAGAGGATGTTGAAAAAGATGCCCTTATCGCTGGCGGCGACGAATACTCAGCGGCGCGTACTGTAGCGATTCGCAGAGCTTTAGAAGAACGTAACGAACGCCGCCGTATGGCTGAGGACTTGGATTATCTGGACTTCGACGACTAATCAGGCGCCGCCGTTGCGCGATCTCGTGCTAGTGGGTGGTGGTCACAGTCATGTTCAAGTTCTCAAGCGGCTGGCCATGCAAAGCGTACCTGGCGTGCGGGTTACGCTGATTTCGGAACAACCGCTGGCGGCATATTCGGGCATGTTGCCAGGTTGTATCGCCGGGCAATACGCCGAGTCGGATATGCACATACGGCTTTTACCTCTCTGTGCTTTGAGTGGCGTGCGGTTTATTCAGGGCTCGGTATCCGGGCTAGATTTACAGCAGCGCGCAGTAAAATTTCACGATCGCCCGCCCCTACACTTTGATGTGCTGTCGCTCAACTGTGGGGCGCAACCACGGGTGTCGCCGCAACAGGGCATTGCTGTTAAGCCGATTAGTGATTTTTTACCCACATGGCAGGCAGCGTTAGCGACGATCCAGCGTAATCTGGAGACCCCGTCGAAAATCAGTGTTGTTGGCGCCGGGGCCGGAGGCGTGGAGCTCGCTTTCGCCTGCCGAACCGCTCTGCCTGAGCGTGTCGCGATCACACTCTATGGCCCACAACTACTGAAGGATCATTGCGAGGCTGCTCGACGACTGGTGCGTCGATCCCTGCTGGAGCGCGGAATTGAGTATGCCCAAGAGCGTTATACGCCGTCGTGCTCTGAAGATAACGATCCGGTGTTTTGGGTCACCGACGTAAAAGCGCCCGCCTGGGTGGCTGAGTCGGGCCTGGACGTGGACGAATTGGGTTTTGCTCGGGTAGACGCGCAACTGCGCAGTGTTTCTCATCCAGAAGTATTTGCCGCTGGTGACATTGCTCATTTATATGGACAACAGAGGCCTAAAGCCGGCGTCTATGCCGTGCGCGCGGGGAAGGTACTGGGGACTAATCTCATATGTGCTGCACAGGAATTGCCCATGATTGGGAGGAAACATCGTTATCGTGCGCAACGCGGGCATTTGAACTTGATAAATTGTGCCGATGGTACGGCGATAGCATCGCGAGGGCGTTGGGCAAGCCGCGGGCGCCTGTGGTGGCGTTTGAAAGACTACATAGATCGAGCTTTCATGGCCCGATTCAATGAACTGCCGAAAATGTCTCAACCAACTGCTGTCGTGAGTGGCGCGTTGCAATCCGATTTGCCGGATGAGTCGATGCGGTGCGGCGGATGTGGCGCTAAAGTTGCGGCACAGCCGCTCAGGCGTGTTTTGGCGCGTTTGCCGGCTCAGCATGCGGCATATGTCAGTCTCGGCATTGGCGATGACGCGGCGCAGATTACGAATCAGGGGACACAAACCTTACTTACAGTTGATGGGTTCCGAGCGATGCTCGACGACCCTTATGTATTTGGTCGGATTACCGCGCACCATAGTCTCAACGATATTTTTGCTATGGCGGCGCAACCGACGGCTGCCTTAGCTTTCGTCACACTCCCGTTGATGGCTGCAACGATGATGGAGGAAGAACTTTTTCAGGTCCTTAGTGGTGCGGTCAGCGTTCTCAATGAAGCCTCGGTTCCCTTGGTTGGTGGTCATTCGGCAGAGGGCGCGGAATTGAGCTTGGCGCTGACTGTATTAGGCAGCGCGGATGCGCAAACTCTAACAAAAGCAGGCGCCAAACTCGGCGATGCGTTGATTTTGACCAAGCCTTTGGGCACCGGTGTGTTGTTGGCCGCGGCTATGCGCGGGGAAAGTGATGCCAGCGGGTTCAGCACTTGTGTGGCTTCCATGGACCAAACTAATAGCCGCGCCGTGGCGATTTTTCAGGGCTTTCAGGTCAATGCGCTGACTGATGTCACCGGTTTCGGCGTGCTTGGGCATCTGGGCGAGATACTGCGCGCCTCAGACTTGGGCGCCCAAGTAAGACTCGCTGCATTGCCGTTACTAACGGGCGCAGCAGCAGCGATGTCCGCCGGTATTCGCAGTTCTCTGCACCTGGCGAACCAGCAGGCACTGGCAGACTACGTTATTGCCCCGTCGCTGGCTGCCGACATAAGGCTTGGGGCGTTAGTAGACCCGCAAACTTCCGGTGG
>DEBN01000167.1:0-2113 GCA_002348825.1 Gammaproteobacteria bacterium UBA2955 | reverse complement strand
GGCCGGCTATGCCGAGGCAGGGATCATCGGTCAAACCATGGCAAAGGGCACGCTAGAAATCACAGCGTGAAAGGGTTGCTCGGCCGCATGATAAGGTGGCCTAAAAGAAGTCCGCAACCGTTGGGCGAAAGCGATCCATATCAACCAAGAACGAATCATGGCCTTGAATGCTGTCCAGAGCACACATGCGCGTATCTGCCACAAACGGCTGCATCGCCGCGGCCAATTCCTCTTGCTGCTGCAATGGGAATAACGTGTCGCTCTTAACGCCGACCACCAACGCAGATTCTAAGCTCAGATGGGCGAAGCTCGCAGCGAGACTGCCGCCGTGGTCGGCGGCATCGAACAAGTCCATAGCTCGGGACAAATAGAGGTAGCAATTTGCGTCAAACGCTCCGACGAAACGTTCGGCATGATTTTGCAGGTAGGATTCTACTTCGAAATTGATGCCAAAAAGATTGTCTGTGTCGGGAGAGTCGGAACTGCGTTCACGGCCGAAACGACCTTGCCACTCCTCCGCTGATCGGTAGCTGATCATGCCTAGCTTACGTGCGAGACGCATACCGTCCACCGGGCCGTGTTGGTCTGGTGCGTAGTGACCCTGTTGCCATAGCGGGTCGCTACGAATAATTTCGCGCTGCAGCGATCGTAAAGCGATGGCGTAAGGTTGGCTGCGGCTGCCTGAGGAAATGGACAGTAGACGTCGGCAGCGCTGCGGATGCATGAGCGCGAACGAGAGCGCCGTCATCCCTCCCATAGAGGCGCCGACTACGGTGTTAACGGTTTCGATGTTGAGATGGTCTAAAACGACCAGGGCGCTGTTGGCGATGTCTTCAACTCTGAGCACCGGAAAATCTAATCGATAGAGTGCCCCGGTAATCGGGTTCTCACTTGCGGGGCCGGTAGAGCCAAAACAACTGCCAAGAGAGTTAATACAAACGACAAAGTAGCGGTGCGTGTCAATCGGCTTGTTGTCGCCGATCATATCCTCCCACCAACCCGCTGAAGGGTCCATCGGACTGGACGCAGCGTGGGCCGACGGCGAAAGACCGGTAAATAACAATATGCAGTTATCACGCTGGGTATTGAGTTGTCCCCAGGTTTCATAGGCGAGCGTCGGCTGGGTCAATATGCCGCCCTTCATCAAAAAGTCGTTTTTCGATTGCAGATGTTGTCGAGCGCTCATCGGACTCCTTCTTTCAAGGGCGCTAAGATATGGAATAGTTTGATGGGGCGCCAGTCTGGCAAGCGTAAACTATATTACTGAGGTTGCGCTGTATCGGCGGAAAAGGTGGCGGCTACCTGCTCGGCATGCATCAGCACGTCGTCGATGAGCGCGAGGGCGGCGTTGTCGAAGTCAATGCCAAGAAAAGCTGTTGTTGAGAGTTCGATGAAAACCTCTAGCAGTTGCTCTTCGCCTGTCACAGCGTTTAAATCGTGGAATACTCTGCTGAAAAAGGCAGCCGCTTCAGCCTGCTCTGTATCGAGCAAATGAGTCAAAAGGTCGCCCAGCTTTGGTAGCAGGTCAGATTTTACAGAATCAACAGCGTTCATAAGATCACCTTGAGTCAGCGGTCGTGAAGAGACTGTGAAGCGAGCACGCTAGGTTGACCATCAGAACTTATGGGGTAAAAAATGAACTGGTTATTTCCTCTCGTTAACCCGGTCGTCGTTGCCCTGGCGCGATCATTTTTACACCGCTTGATCAGTCACCAAGTTATTGTTTTAGCGTTTACCGGCAGACGCAGCGGCCGGCAGTACGCGATACCTGTGAGTTTTTTGCGCAGCGACGATGACATTCTGTGTTTAACCGCCCGCGCTGGTGTGTGGTGGCGTAATCTGCAGGATGCGGCGCCCGTGCAGCTCACGCTCTGCGGGCGGTCTCTGCACGCCACAGCGCAGGTGGAGGTTGATGATGATCAGCAGATACGTGCGGCCCTCAGATTGTTTTGTCTCCGCAGCCGTATCAGCGCCTACTTTTCCGGTGTGGCGATAGGCCCCGGCGGCGAACCTAATGCTGCAGACTTGGCGCGATCAGCGCAGCAGCAGGTCCTGATCCGACTGTCGGTAAAATTATGATGTTGATTTGATCAGCAATTTAACGGTCGCTCGG
>DEBN01000142.1 GCA_002348825.1 Gammaproteobacteria bacterium UBA2955 | reverse complement strand
TGCATGATGGGGCCACCAATTCAGGACTTGTGGATGCTACTGAGCGGCGAGCGTCACGAACAAACTGGTCAGCTGGCAGTAATCCTAGACGCCTACAACGACTTTTATCCATTTGATATCAGCACACTGAATCTGATCGAGCCCTTGCGCACACTGCGCATCATGCATCATGCCGCTTGGATCGCACGGCGCTGGAACGATCCCGCTTTCCCCACAGCTTTCCCCACCTTCGACAGTGTCAATTACTGGTCTAAGCATGTCCTGGAATTGCGCGAACAGTTGGCTTTATTAGACGACCCGCCGCTGACTTATCTGTAAGAGCAACGCTGGCTGGCTGTAGCGTCTTCCTCGGCCAGTCGGACTACCTGAGACTATTGGTCTATACCCAGCTCGCGCCGATTAACGCAGATATTGGCGTATTGCTGCAGTAAAAATTGACGTTCTGCCGCCGAACAACTGTGCAACTGCGACTGCAGAATATTCATCGCCCTCGAGTCCGCCGGCTTATCGACTGCTTCGTCAGCCAGAAGTGAGTCTGCATAACGGTTCGTCGCAAACACTCGAATACCCCCAACGATCGCTCGGTCTAAACGGTCAGCCAGTTCGGGAACACTTTCGCAATCGTCGATAATCGGCGCACTAAAGTGCACGTGCACCCGACCCTTATCGCCCACCAAGCCTTGAATCATACTCTGTAGATCTTCTTGTTCACTCTTCGCGTAATGCCCGTCGCGATCAATTGCCGCGCGCTCACGCGCCTTTGCCGGACCACACGGGTCGATCTCGTAGGAAAGTGACACCGGCACCATGGCGCCGTTGGCGAGCAATTTGGCGATCGGTTGCGGCTGTTTGCGGTAGGCCAGCAAGAGCATTTTCACCAGCGCCGGATCGGTGCGATCAAAGCCGTCTTTCGCCCGGCCCTGGCGCTGCGCAATCCACACCGATACCTGTTCTTGCAAGCTATGGTGGATATAGTGACTGGTGCGAGTCATGGCCCGGTAACCCGCGCGCGCACTGGCTAGGTCTCGCTCTACAACAAAACTTTTGTTCAACCGCATGAGATCCGCTGCCAGCTGGTTATGCAATAAGTTATCGCCCACCGCCATCCGGCAGGTTTCGTTGCCCGCTCGCAGGAGCAGGAAATTAATCAAACTCGAATCCATTACGATGTCGCGATGGTTTGAGATAAATAGATATTCACGAGTGGGGTCGAGATGCTCCAAGCCCGATACCGTTAACGCGTCCGTAGAACGGTCGACCAACTGCTTAAAATATTTTGACACTAGGCCCTGAACATCGTCGACGCTGCGTAAGTTGCGCATACTGAACCGCAACGCCAGCTCGGTCAGCCAAGGAGCAAAAAAACGTCCTGCCAAGAAACTGGGTAATACCAATTGTTTTGCCGCCGCAGCCAACTGCGGCGAGCGACTAATGCGAGCCAACACCTCAGGGACCTCATGGTCCTCATACGGTCGAATCGGATCAAAATCCATCACGTCTGTCTTTTGCGTCGATGATGTCGTCATACGTTGCCAGTGCGCCTTTACACTAACGTGCTAGCGTACCACTCATTACGGCTGTCCCCCCAACCCAGACACCCATCACGAGAATTAACCAGAACGCCGCTCTTTTTAGCGCCGCGTCGCTGACCGGCGGCGCAAAAATACGACCCCACCAAGTCCCTATCAGCACCACCGGCAAGGCCATTGCTACGATAAGCAAAACCGGCTCGGTAAGCTCCCCGCGCCAACCAACCATGAGAGTGCGCGAACTGGTAACGAGTAAAAAACTCGACAACAACGTAGCTCTGATCACATTTAACGGCAGCGGCTGACTGAAGCCAAACAACCCAAGCACCGGACCACTGGCAGAAAACATACCGCCCAAAGTGCCACCACAAAGCCCGGTCAACCACGCTACCCAAGACGGCGAAACGTGCTGCAGCGGCTTTGGTTTAAGCAGCATGCCTAAAGCACCCATGGTCAAAAAAAGGCCTAAACACAATTCCAACAGCCAGCGAGAGTTTGCCCCCAAATGGTCAAGAAAATACAGACCCAAAACTAAGGCAGGCAGTTGACCCGCCGCCAACCATACAAACAGCCGCCAATGCACATGTTGAGTCTGGCCCCACAAAGACAATGCGGAATTCGTCAGACTGAGAATGCTCACTACCGCCGCCAGTGTTTCGATTTCAACAAGGCGCAGGCCTCCAGCCACCGCAACGATCAGCATACCCATAGCAAATCCGGCGACAGCCTGAATATAGCTACCGAGCAGGGTGATCAGTAAAAAAATAATGAGCGCTGGAACATCCACCGCCGCATTGTGCCATAGCCACGACGCGCCAACGCTCACACACCCACCACGCTGGGTCTGTTATGTTTACGTGCTCTTTCATTGTGTATATGGGCAGAGCATGGACTTTCATTTAGCTGACAAGACCGCATTGGTCACCGGAAGCTACCGCGGCACGGGCTTCGCCATAGCTGAAACGCTGCTGGCCGAAGGCGCGAAGGTATTAGTGCACGGTTTAGATGCTGAGCAAGCCGCGGCTGCTGTAGCAGAGTTGGGTGCCGGCATACCGGTACACGGCGACATTAGTCATGAAGCGGGCTGCCAGACGCTACTCGACGCCTGCGCCAATCATTCGGTCCAGATTCTCATCAACAACTATGGCGGAGCAGATCCGAGCACTTGGTTAGACAGCAGTAGCGCAGATTGGCACAGCGCTTTCGAAAAAAATGTGCTGTCTGCCCAACGCATTACTCAGGGTCTGCTGCCCGCGCTATTGGCCAGCCCGTGGGCGCGCATCATTAACTTAGGCACTGTTGGTTCTACGCGGCCTAATTCACGAATGCCCGCATACTATGCGTCGAAAGGAGCGCTGGCCACTATGACCCTGAGTCTGGCAAAAGAGGTAGCAGGTAGCGCAGTCCGCGTAAATCTTGTTTCTCCGGGCATCATCTTGACCCCGGAGGTCAAGGCAGCCTATCTAAAGCGTGGCCAGGCGAAGGGCTGGGGCGATCAGTGGGTAGAAATCGAAGCCAAAGTAGCCGCAGACATCCCGACGCGACGCATTACGCGGCGCGAAGAGGTGGCGGCGCTGGTAGCTTTTCTCTGTAGCGAACAAAGTAACGCCATTCATGGCCAGAATCTGCGCATCGACGGCGGACAGCTGGATATTTTGACGTGACGGCACTGCCCGAGAGATTGGTCGGCATGGCACTGACGTTGGTGGGCATATTTGTCATTGATCTAAATCAAATGACGGCTTTACACCAACTTTGGCTGCCGTTGTTGTTAGCGCTGGGCGCCTACCTTATGAGCCAGTCGCTAATGGCTATCGCTATCGCCTGCGGCACATTGGCCTACATTCACATCAATAGCGCGTCGCCGTTCTGGGTGGAATCCACAGCCTATCCGGTCATCGTCATACTGAGTGTCGCTATTATCGGCAGGACCTTAATGCAGCGTTTTCGGCGGCGCATTGCAGCCACTCATGAAGCTCGTTGGGCCGCGCGTAACGCCTCCAGCAAAGACAATTCATGATTGAACCCAGCTCAACCGATGCGGTGTTATTCGACTTCGACGGCACGCTGGCGCCAAACCTTGATTTAGCCGATATGCGCCAGCAAATTGTCAACCTAACGGTCAAAGCGGGAGTCCCGAGCAATATTTATGAAAGCCTTTATATCGTTGAGGTGATCGAGGCTGGCTATGAATGGCTGGAGGCACGCGACGCCGATCAGGCAGCACATTATCAAGCGCAGGCAAATCAAAAAATTATAGACATCGAAATGGCCGCAGCCGAAGCAACTGAAGTGTTCCCTGGTGTTAAAGCCATGCTCACCGGCTTGCGCCAACGGCGCATCAAAATTGGTATCGTCACGCGCAATTGCAGAGCGGCGATAGAGGCAATATTCCCGGATCGAAAGAAGTTTGTGGACGCTCTGCACGCCCGCGATGACGTGACCCACCTAAAACCCGATCCGCGTCACCTGCTGGATAATTTACAGGCCCTAGGGGCGCGCCCAGAGCACAGCATCATGGTCGGCGATGGCGCCCTCGATATGCAGGCAGGTACGGCGTTGAATATGCACTGTATAGGTGTGCTGACGGGCAGCAATGACACTACAGCACTACGGCAGGCAGGCGCTGTTCGGGTATTAGAAGACTGTTTGTCCCTGCACAACCTAGTGATTTAATGCGTTGGCTTTCGGTCGTTCTAGCGGCAAACTACTATCACGCTTCGAGGAGATCGCTTTATGGAAACGGGAACTCTGGTTCGAAACGAACTTGGTCCGTTATTGGATAGACTGATCGTGCAGTTAGAAAACGAGGGAAAATGGACCTATCGAGCTCATTTTACCCGCATCCGCACCCACCTCATCAGCGCCCACGACGACTGGGAATTAGCGCGACCGATCATCGACCTGTCTGCCGCCAACGCCATGGGTTTTAAATTTTCCAGTACTGCCGACGCTCTGGTAACGCGCATCCTAAGCAAATCTCAAAGCTTAATTCGCCAGATTAATGGCATCGATCAAATCCGCCACTGAGTCATCATGGAAGCACGTATCAATAGCCTTTATCGCTATCCGGTTAAAAGCATGGGTGGAGACGCCCTCAACAGCACCGCCTTAACGGCCAACGGAATCCCGGGAGACCGCTGCTGGACGGTAAAGGACGAAAAAAGGGGCGGTATTAAGGGAGGCAAACGATTTCCACAGCTCATGGACATGCATGCCAAGCTCGACTCTGAACCTGATGAGCACACTCCATCGCCGCCGGTTTCCATAACACTTCCGGACCAGAGCAACACACATTCGCAAGACCCCAACGTCAATCGAGCTCTGTCTACCGCGATCGGGGAGCCAGTCAGTCTGTGGCCGCTACTGCCTGCGAACCAAATAGAGCACTACAAACGTCCGCCCACCCCAGACAATTTCGATCAGATGGCCTACTTCCGTGAGTTGTTCGCCCGTACCGACGACGAACCACTACCAGATCTGTCGATGTTTCCCGCCGAACTATTCATCTACGAGTCTTCTCCTGGCACCTACTTCGACGCGTTCCCACTGCTCATCATGACCACAGCCTCCTTGAACGCCATGGCCGCAGCCACCGATGAAAGCAATTTCGATGTGCGGCGTTTCCGCCCGAACATCGTGCTCGACACTGAGGCGGAAGGCTTTGTCGAAAACAACTGGGTCGGTAAACGCCTACAACTGGGCAGCGCGATATTGACCATCAATGCCATCTGCCCACGCTGCGTTATGACTACCCACGGCTTTGCCGACTTACCCAAAGACCCGAAGGTAATGCGAAGTTTGGTAAAGCAAAACGACGGCAACTTGGGCGTTTACGCGAGCATCGAACGCCCCGGTAACGTCAAGGTCGGCGATACCGCGGAGTGGCTGCCTGCAAGCTAGCCCGCTGCCTTAGATTGCGTCGCTGTGAACACGGCAACAAAAGGGCCCGTAGGGCCCTTGTTTTTAAACGACTACTGCACCGCCATGCCGTCGGTGTTGCAGCTGCAATCCTCGATCAGTTACCGCCTGTGGGCACCTCGGTGAATGCCATACCTTTATCCATGCGCGGCTCTTGAGGCATACCTAATACCCGCTCGGCAATAATGTTGGCCATAATTTCATCCGTGCCTCCAGCGATTCGTCCGCCGGGCGCACCCATATAGGTCAATTGCAACATGCCTGCTTCTTTTGACAGGTTTTCATCCCAAACCGCGCCGCTCATTTCCAGCAAGTCCATACAAAAGGAAGCCATTTCTTGGGTCTTTGGTGCACCCACAAGCTTGCCAATAGAGTTTTCCGGTCCCGGGATCTCGCCACGCGACATGGCCGTCATGGAGCGATAGCCAGTGAATCGCAAGCCGGATTCCTGCACATACCAGTTCGCCAACTTAGCTCGCACAGCACTGTCGGCGATCGCGGGTTTGTCGTCAATCATCACTTCGTTGGCAATGCGATAGGCCGTTTCCACATTCACTCCAGCACCGCCACCACCAATAGCGGCGCGCTCATTCATTAACGTCGTCAGCGCAACTTGCCAACCTTGTCCGACCTCCCCTAAACGCTGGCTGTCCGGAATACGCACATCGGTGAAGTACACCTCATTGAAGCCCGCTCCTCCGGTTAACTGCTTGATGGGCTTTATCTCCACACCCGGCGACTTCATGTCCAAGAAGAAATAGCTCAAGCCCTTATGCTTGGGCACATTCGGATCTGTGCGCACGACCAGAATGCCGTAATCGGAATAATGTGCTCCCGAGGTCCAAATTTTTTGGCCGTTAATGACCCAATCGTCCCCATCGCGCTCTGCCTTGGTACGCAGAGCCGCAAGGTCCGACCCGCCTGCAGGCTCAGAGAACAGCTGGCACCAAATTTCTTCGCCGCTGGCCAGTTTCGGCAGATAGCGCGCATGGTGCTCTGGCTGACCCCAAGTCATTAGAGTAGGCGCCGCCATGCCTTGTCCAATAACAAAAAACCCTGCGGGCACATCGTATTTCGCTTCTTCTTGGTTCCAGATCACTTGTTCTATGGCGCTCGCGCCGCGACCGCCGAACTCTTTGTCCCAGCGAATGCACGCCCAACCCGCATCGTATTTACGCTTTTGCCACAGCTTCGCCGCAGCGATGTCATCTAGGCCAGCGACTTCGTCTTTGCTCGGTACATTGGCTTGCAACCAAGCCGCTGCTTCAGCGCGAAACGCTGCTTCTTCTTTTGAGTCATTAAAATCCATTGTATTCGTCCTTTTTTATCTCTATCGCTTATGTGTATACGCAGCTTATGCGGCGTTGGTCTGTTCGTAGGCGGTGATCAGTTTGTCTTGCCAATACCCTTCACTGCCAATGTTGACGCTGAGCAATTTCGCTCGGCGGTAATAAAACTGACAATCGAACTCCCAGGTAAAGCCCATACCACCGTGGGTTTGCACATTTTCCTCCGCTGCATGCACCGCTGCTTGAATCGCGCCTACCCTTGCAGTTGCCGCAGCCAGCGCCAATTCAGAACTGCCGCTGTCCAGCGCCCAGGCGCCGTAGTAGCAGTTGCTGCGCGCCAAGGTATTCTTCACGTACATGCCGGCAAGCTTATGTTTGATCGCCTGATAGGAGGCAATAGAGCGCCCAAAGGCATAACGGCCCATGGCGTAATCCCTTGCCTGCTCGAGCGCGGCGTCGGCTAACCCAACCTGCTCCCAGGCGAAAAGTACCGCCGCTCGGTCGAGCAAACTCTCCATGGCCGACCAACCGGCCCCGTCACCGCCAAGCAGTTCGGCTTGAGCATCGGCGAACTCTAAAACCGCGTGACCGCGGGTGAAATCCAGAGTCCGCACTGATTCTCGAGTAACTCCCGCCTGATCCAGTTCGACTAAATACATGCTCGCCCCATCACCTTGATCGCTGGCAGCAACTACTACGGCAAAGTTCGCTATGCCGCCATCGGCGACGGGCATCTTACGGCCACTCAAAGCACCACCAGCCACC
>DEBN01000015.1 GCA_002348825.1 Gammaproteobacteria bacterium UBA2955 | reverse complement strand
AACCATCGCTCCGGAGCTACGCTGGGATCTGAAAAATCGCGGTAGGCATGGTGCTCTTAGACACCCGGCCTTGTCACCACGTGCATGGCCCGCGCCGGCCTAGTGACCGAACTGAGCTGAATTCCTTAGCATGTAGGCGGGCCCATGAACGCCATTTATAGCCGCGTTTTCACCGTACAGGATTTCCTTTTGCCCACCGTAATTCTCACGATTTGCACCCAGTGGCGCGAGTTCCGCTGCTTTCGCTTGAGCAGCCGCCAGCAATTCGTCCATGTCCATAATTTGCTGCACAATGCCGGCGTCGAGAGCCGCAGGGGCAGCCCAACGCTTGGCCAACTGAACGGTTTCGAAGAATACGTTGAGCGGCATCTTATGGCGAAACAGCGCGAGCTCGGGTTGCGGTATACGCATGCCCAATTGCATTTCGTTCGCGCATAAAAATCCGCGATCGGCACGCATCATACGTACATCATGGCAAAGTGCCGACATAAAGCCTGCGCCAAAGGCATGTCCGTTTACCGCACACACTGTTGGTACCGGCAACGTCATGATTCGTCCCATCAAAGCCATGAACTCACTGCCGAACACCTGCCGATCTCCGGCTTCGGGATGCGCGTCAGGGTCCTGCACCCAGTCTAGATCCAGACCGTTAGAAAAAAACTTTTCAGACGCAGATGTGGTCACGAGGGCCGCCGGGCCGCTAGAGGCCTCCACTTCGTCTAACGCAGTAGCAAACGCACGAACAAACGTGGTGTTCCAACGGTTTTCGCCGGCATTCATGGTTAACGTGAAAACGTCACCCGCTCGCTCTAGGTTTATTAGTTCGCCGTTCATTCTCCCTCCTACTCGCTTACTTTTTATAGTGTCATCGGTCCTGGCGCTATAAATTATGCGCCTACAGTTAAAATCTCACCACTGCTGGAGGGCATTATGATCGAAATCTACCATGTACCGGGAACTCGCGGGGTCAGGCCCATATGGGTATGTGCCGAATTAGGTATCGATTACCGAGTAATCGACGTTGATTTCAGCGCCAGTTACCGCAGCAGCCCTGAATGGCGACGTATGAATCCAGTAGGCAAAGTGCCCGTTATGATCGACAGCGCGGTTCCTGAACTCGCCATGTTTGAATCCGGTGCGATGGTGCAATACCTGCTCGACCGCTACGGTGAGGGTCGGCTACAACCTCGATCTGGCACTAAAGAGCAGGCTTTGTATCTGCAGTGGGGGTGGTTCGCCGAAGCGACATTCGCTCGGCCGTTGGGCGAAATCGTTAATCACCTGCGCGAGTTCCCGGGCGAGCACACACGCGAAGAAGCGCTCGAGGAGATGCGCAATCGCGCCAGACTGTGCTTGTCGGCGGTGAATGACATCCTCAGCCAACAAGACTACATCGCCGGCGAAGCCTTCACCGCAGCAGACATTATGCTCGGCTATACCCTGCTGCTGGCAACAAAGTATCTGCCCGAGCCTATGCCGGTGGCCGTTGCAGCCTATTGGGACAGATTGCAACAACGGCCAGCGTACCAAAATGCGTTCGCTGATGCTGGCTAAAACGTCCTAGCGGGTTATCATCCGGCAATCGACTTAGGAGGCACTATGCCCGGCGAAAACCTCAGTTCCAGCACTGCACATTGGTTGCCGTTCACTGCCAATCGACAGTTTCATAAAGACCCTCGCGTGGTCGTAGAGGCCCGAGACTGCCATTACATCAGTCAAGACAATCGCGAAATCTTTGACTCACTATCTGGATTGTGGTGCAGCGGCTACGGCCATAATCGCAAAGAAATCGCTGAAGCCGTTAGCCATCAACTTGCTACGTTGGATTACGCCCCTGCTTTTCAATACACCCACCCTGGAGCAACGCGTTTGGCCGAGCGATTGAGCGACCTCGCTCCCGGCCATCTTAATCATGTGCTGTTTACCAATTCAGGTTCTGAATGCGCCGACACGGCCTTAAAATTAGCCCGCGCTTACTGGCGCATTCAGGGACAACCGAGTAAGACTCGTTTCATCGGTCGCATCAAGGGCTATCACGGTGTCAACTTCGCAGGCACCAGCCTTGGCGGCATTGGTGCCAATCGAAAACTGTTTGGTCAATTAGGCGATGCGGACCACCTGCCTCACACCCTGCAACCTGAATACGCGTTCACTCGTGGGCAAGCCGAGCACGGCGAGGAACTCGCGAACCACCTTGAACAACTGATCCTCCTGCACGACGCGTCAAATATCGCTGCGGTGATCGTCGAACCTGTTTCCGGTTCAGCGGGCGTTATCGTACCCCCCAAAAACTATCTGCAACGACTGCGGCAGATCTGCGACCAACACAATATTTTGCTGATCTTTGATGAAGTGATCACCGGCTTTGCTCGCATGGGGGCTACTTTTGCGGCGCAAACCTTCGGAGTTACCCCGGATATCCTGAACGTCGCCAAAGGGCTAACCAATGGCGCCATACCGATGGGCGCGGTGATCAGTTCCAGCACGCTGTACGACGCCTTCATGGACGTAGAGCAGGCTGAGCATCTGATCGAATTACCCCACGGTTACACGTATTCGGCGCACCCGGTAGCGTGCGCGGCAGCATTAGCTGCATTGGACGTATTAGAAAACGACGATATGGTGAATCGCTCAAACGCTTTAGCACCCGTGCTTGAGGACTCGCTTCACGCCCTTAAAGGCAACAAGCATATTACTGATATTCGCAATTTCGGTCTGGCCGGCGCGCTGCAACTGGCACCGAGAGAGGGCGACCCGATTGTTCGACCCTTTGAAGTAGGTATACGTTGCTGGGAAAAAGGATTGTATGTCCGCTGGGGCGGCGACACATTGCAGTTCGCACCGCCTTTTGTCGCGCAACCAGAACACATTCGAAGTATGGCCGCCACAGTTGCTGAAGCCATCGAACAGACCGCATAGCGTGGTGATCACTTAAGCCTATCGGCGCGCAACGTCGCGACCTAGTATTCAAAGGCAGACGGAGTATCCTATTTGTCACTAGCAGTTTCCCGAATGCGGTCTCCTTCAACTGAGAGGTAAAATCATGAACAAGTCGGTCACCTTTTTAATCATCGGCATCGCCGCCGCCATAGGCCTAGTCGCTTGCGACAACAGCAGCCAAAGCAACAGCGCCGCCACTACGGAAGATATGGCAGAGGTCAGTGCTACGAGCGCAACAGTGCAGGCTACACCCTCCGATCTCGCCGGCATACTTGCCGCGCAGCCAGCGGACGTGATCGCCCGATACACCTACCGCAACCCTGCGCAAACACTGGAATTTTTTGGTATCAAACCCGGCATGACCGTGGTTGAAGCGCTGCCGGGAGGCGGCTGGTACAGCAAGCTGTTGATGCCGTTTCTCGGCAGCGATGGTGAGCTCATTGGCGCCAACTACCCCTCGGGAATGTATAAGTTGTTTGGCTACAGCGACGATCGTATGGCAAAGGTTGCGACTTGGGCTACAGACTGGCCAGAGACGGCGAAAACATGGGTCGAGGGTGACACCGCCAACGTATCGGCTTTCGTCTTAGGTGATCTTGCAGAGCAGCAAAAAGGCACCGCCGACGCCGTTTTGCTGATTCGCGCCTTGCATAACCTAGCGAGATTCGAAGACCAACACGGCTACTTGAACAGCGCCCTACAAGACGCGTTCGACGTGCTCAAGCCCGGTGGAATTGTCGGCATTGTTCAGCATGCAGCCCCAAGTGACGCAGATGATAATTGGGCTAACGGCTCTAAAGGTTATCTGAAGCAGGCGTTCGTTATCGAAAAAATGCAAGCCGCTGGATTTGAATTCGTCGCTGCAAGTGACATTAATGCCAATCCGCTCGACGTCCCTGGTGCAGATGATGTGGTTTGGCGCTTGCCGCCTACACTCTCAGGCAGTAAGGACGACGAGGAAAAAGCTGCCGCCATGCAGGCTATCGGCGAGTCCAACCGCATGACCCTCAAGTTCGTAAAGCCTGCGGTTTAACGCCCTAAATCTGGGGGCGGAGCGTCTGTCCCCAGATTTGACCAGCCCTTGAAGCGCCGCAAACCGACGTCAGATTCCACGCACCCGCATAGCGACACAGAAAATTGACTGAGCTCACTGCTGTCTGGCTAACCCTGCAACTGGCAGCCACCACCACGCTATTGCTGCTGCTGCTCGGCACGCCCCTGGCTTGGTGGCTAGCGCATAGTCGCAGCCGCGCCCGTCCTATTGTCGAAGCGATTACCTCCATGCCATTGGTGTTGCCGCCTACGGTCATAGGCTTTTACCTGCTGCTTTTGTTCAGCCCAAATAACCCCTTGGGCGACTTCTGGTTCACATTAACCGGCTCCACACTGGCCTTTTCGTTTTCCGGGCTAGTGCTGGCTTCGATGCTGTACTCCTTGCCGTTTATGGTGCAACCCTTGGTCAATGCTTTCGCAGCCGTAGATGTGCGCCTGCGCGAAGCCGCAGCCACTCTTGGCGCGACACCCGGTGACACCTTTCGCAACCTCGTGCTGCCGTTGAGCAAGCGTGGCTTTGTTACAGCCTGTGTCCTAACCTTTGCGCATACAATCGGTGAATTCGGAATCGTACTTATGGTCGGCGGCAATATTCCCGGAGAAACCAGAGTGATCTCTATTGCCATTTACGAGCAAGTAGAGACCCTCAACTATACCCAGGCACACATATTGTCTGGCGGATTGCTGGTACTCGCTTTCGCATCGCTGTGTACGGTGTATGTAGCCAACGGTCGTTCAGTGCTGCGATTAAACTGATGCTCGAAGCCACCCTACAGCAGCGCCTCGGTGATTTTCAGCTCGACGTTAATATCACCCTGAACAACACCGGAGTTTATGCCGTCTTTGGACCCAGCGGCTGCGGCAAAACTACGCTACTCAAAGCACTCGCCGGCCTGACGCCGGCACAAGGGCAGATTCGCTTCAAAGATCAGTGCTGGCAAGCGACACCTATGACTCTTCCCGCCCACGAGCGTGCAACTGGACTGGTGTTTCAGGACAATCGATTGTTCCCTCATCTGGATGTGGCGGGAAACCTGAACTTCGCGGTTGCGCGTGCGTCCGCAGGCAGCATCAGCTATGAAGAAGTCATCGACACTCTGAGCCTGCGAACATTGCTGCCGCGATCTGTGACCGGTTTGTCGGGTGGCGAGGCTAAACGCGTGGCCATCGCTCGTACGCTATTGAGTCAACCCGAGCTGCTGATGATGGACGAGCCGCTAAACGGTCTCGACCAATCCAGCAAGCGGGAGATTTTGGGCTACCTATCTAGGTTGACCACGCATTTCAACCTACCGACCCTGTATGTCAGCCATGACATCGACGAGGTCGCTCGACTTTGCGACTACATGATCGTTATGGCGTCCGGTAGGGTGATCGACCAGGACAGCACCGTCGCCGCCATCCAAAAACTCGACCAAACGACGATTACGACGACGGGCGCAGTAATCGAAGCCGCGATAAGCAGTCACGATCGTGCCCACTCACTTACCCACCTAGACTTGGCCGGCCACACATTATTCGTGCCCTTGCAAAGTCACTTAGCCGTCGGCCAGCGAATGCGCCTGTTCCTCGCCGCCCGGGACGTAGTCATAGCCACTAAGCAAACTCACGGACTCAGTATCCGTAATAGCTTACCTGGGGTCGTAGAATCTATGCATGCGGAAGCAGAAAATCGCGTTCGAGTTGCGATCAGAGTGGCCGATCAATTGCTATTCGCCCAAATAACCCGACACGCGAGCGAGGCGTTGTCGCTACGCATAGGTGCGCCCGTATTTGCGCTGATAAAGAGTGTCGCCTTGGGTTAAGCGCCGCCCCCTATCACTGTGCCTGCCGCCAGTTACCATGAAACCCGAAGGGCACTCGATGATCTAGATAAGCGTTTGCGAGCGGGCCGGCGCTGATGTTCTGGGCGTCGAGTATCACTAGATCACTAGCTCGCCTATTGGCATCGAAAACATAGGCTAGGACATATCCCTCACCTTCCGCTGCCGACTCCGACTTAGGCACAAAAATCGGCTCACTGACCGCGCGACCCGCGCCCACATCATAGGTTGCCACGCTGCCGGTGCAATGATCGACACAGGCTATTTGATTAAAACCGCCAACTCTATTCACAGGCTTGGAGTCAGCGGCAAAATAACCATATCGATAGCTTAGGCCTGTACGGCGCTCGTCCAGTCGTGGAAATTCGCAAACCAGATCGTGCAGCTGTTCGCTACTGAAGTCATCCGTGGCCGCCTCCAAATCAAACGTCCAACGGACCAAGTTAGCAAGCGCCTGTTTCGGGTCGCCTGGCGAACCGTCGGCTAGAGGAAACAGCGGTGCCTGAGGATATTCACAAACATCGCAAATGATCTTATTACCATGATTATGCGCATTCATTGGATGAAAGACATAACACGGGTCCCCTATGAACCACCGTATATCGGCAACGCTGCCACGCCGGGGCATCACACCGATGTACGTGGCTTTTTCCGGCTCCCAGGCATATACCGGACCTCCGGAAAAGGCGCGTTGTAATGATCCAGTCAACGGCATGATGGGGAACAACACATAGTCCTCAGTGATCATAAAGTCGTGGACCATCGCAGCGTATGGGGCTTGAAAAGATTCACTGCGCACGAGCCGCCCATCTTCATCAACGACATTAAAAGTCATGTGCGCCGATATGCTGCCATCCGCGTTGTATCCGAAAAAAAGCATTTCGCCCGTTGTGTGATCAATTTTCGGATGCGCGGTCATCGGCCCTTTGAGCTTCCCGCCGTAGTCATAAGCACCCAAGGATTCCAACGACAACGGGTCCAGTTCGAAAGGCGCGTGACCCTCCTCCAGCGCCAGCAGCTTACCGCCGTGCCAGATGATGTTGGTGTTAGCAACTCCGTCGGTTTCTAATCCGGCAACGCTTGGGTCCTGTTGCACCGGATCGAACGGATTAAATAACGCGCGGCCGGCGTCCCGCTCGAGCAACCATTTTTGCGTCCGAGCCCAACGATTTTTATAGCTTACGCGCCCGTCCTCGATATGAAACGCGTGCACCATGCCATCGCCCGCAAACCAATGGTAAAAGCCGCGCGGCGCGAATTGTGGGTTTGGCCCATTTCGATAAAAACTGCCATTCAGATCCTTTGGCACATCACCGACAACCACCAAATCATGGACTTCACACTCCATCTGAATGGGCGCAAAGCCACCACGGAGATTGGGGTGATTGGGGAACGGTAGGGCCATATCGCCACTCCTGCGTGCACGTTTGGAGGCGCCCAGTAGAAGCGCTTTAGATTAAGTCTACGCCCACTGGACAGTGATCTGAACCCATGGTTTTGCGCCAAATAAAGGCATTCTTGACCCGATGATTCGCTGTCTTTGATGCGAATACATAGTCGATGCGCCATCCTACGTTGTGCTGACGTGCACCGCCAAATTGCCGCCACCAAGTATAATGCCCTGCCTCTTCGGGATGTCTGTGGCGGAAAGTATCCACCCACCCCGCGTCTTCCCAGCGCGTGAGCTCCTGCCGCTCCTCTGGCAGAAAGCCACTCGCCTTTAAATTAGACTTTGGCCTAGCGATGTCGATTACATGGTGCGCCGTGTTGAAATCACCGGTCACAAATACTGGCCCGAGCTTGCGCTGATGTTGAATCCGGTCAAATACGGCGCGGTAAAAGTCCATTTTGTAAGGCACTCGGCTGTTATCACGGTCTTTGCCGCTACCTTTGGGAAAATAAACGCTGGCGATCGACATTCGACTGAACTGCGCGAGCAAAAACCGTCCTTCTTCGTCGAATCGGGACTCACCTAAGCCACACTCTACGCGTGTGGGCTTAATGCGGCTGTATATGGCTACACCGCTATAACCGGGACGAGTGGCGGGGGCGAAATAGCTTAGCCAGTCTCTCGGACTGCGCACTTTGTCTGGGAGCTGTTCCGGATACGCGCGAACCTCCTGCAGTGCCATGACGTCGATTTTTTTTCGCTGCAGGACCTGCAGAAAGCCTTTTTTGGCGCAGGCGCGAAGGCCATTAACGTTCCAACTGACTATTCGCATTCGAGTCCTAACCATAAAATTCAGTAAAAACAGCGAAGTAATCTAACCAAAGACCCAGGAAAGCCACTTGATTCCCGACGAGCGGTATGAAAATCACGCCCAACGAGCACTATCAAGCGCATCATTGAGCGTCTCAGCGCCTCAGCAACACCGCCCAGCGCGCCAAATTAAGAACGTCCGCCAACGCCGCCGCCACATAGGTCAGAGCAGCCGCTCGCAATATCCGCACCACCGCGGTTTGCTCGCTGGCCGGAAGATAGCGGCCGGCGGTCAATATCGGCAGCGCCTTGCCAAAGCTTGCATCCCATTCCAGCGGCAGCGTGACCATATGTAAGAGCATACGCCCAAGCAAGCCCGCCAACCCAAGGCTGACCATTACCGAAACCGGTACCGGGTGCCTTGTCAACAAACCAATGATGGGCGCCAGCCAAATCGCTGCTGCGCTGACGCGACCAGCACGGTCAGCAAATTGAGCAAGGGCCGTCCGCGCGATCAAACGTTTGTCGCCGCGATCATGCTGAATCGCGTGTCCAACCTCATGCGCGGCAATCGCTACAGCGGTCAACGAGCGGCCTCGATAGTTTTCTTCCTTGAGACGCACTTTTCGCTGCGCCGGATCATAGTGATCACCGATCTCTGTTACTTCCACCTCAACTCCGTCGAGATCGAATTGCTGTATCAAGTGCTGTGCCAATTCACCGCCGGTGCCGGGCATGCTCGGCAGATTATCAGCATAGCGTTTCATCACCCAACGTACCCAGAGGTTAGGCCCAAAGACCAACCCCAGCACAAGTACCAATAACCAGATCAACTGCCTAACCCACTAATATCCGCACAGTCCGCGAACCATATTTTGAAATCTCAGTATCCAGTACTCTCGCGTCGCTTTTCCTGGCCACCGCGCGCCGCGGCCAGCTCTTTAGCCGCATTCTTCGTCATATGACCAGAGTCACTGCCAAGGGTTATAAAGTTAAATCCCAACTCCAAGTATTTTTGCGTGTACTCGATCCCGCCCGTATGAATACCGGCCGCCACACCATGTTTTTTACACAGCCCGAGTAGGCGCTGCACTTCCTCTAGATGCTCTGGCTGCGGTTGATCGCCCATGGCCGGTAACCCCATCGACAACGCTAAGTCCGCCGGACCGATGTATACGCCATCCAAACCAGGCGTAGTAATGATTTCTTCCGCCTTTTCGCGGCCTTCTGCGGTTTCGATCATCGCTATGCACGCGATTTGGCTGTTTGCCTCCGTCGCGTAACCACGCCCCCCATAGAGCGCACCACGAATAGGACCAAAGGAACGGAACCCGTCGGGTGGATACCGGCAGGACATAACCGCTTGCTGCGCCTCTTCACGATTGTTAACCATAGGCACAATAACCCCATAGGCTCCCGCATCCAGCACTTTCATTATCTCGTAAGGCTCATTCCATGGCACCCGCACGATGGGCGTGGCCTCCGAAGTGGAAATGGCCGGCAACATAGTGACAAGATCCGTATAGTCGATGAGTCCGTGCTGCATATCGACGCATACCCAATCAAAACCGAGTCCGGCCAGAACCTCCGCCGAGTAGGTATTGGCCAGGCTGAGCCAACATCCAATGGTCTGCTCGTTTGCGCGCCAAGCGCTTAGTGCCTTGTTCTCCCTCATATCAGTCCTTAAAATTTACCCGTTCGGACATTTAACCATATGTTCATTAGATATTCGTGAGCGGCGTTTCTCCGCTTATCGCAAACCAGTAAGGAAAATCGATCAACACCCTCAGCGAACAATTCAGTGAACTCGCTCAAGCCAGCCGCGAACTCATAGGCCTGCTGGATGAAGCCGACGAAAAATATTGGAAGTTCATGCTTGAGCGCGCGTTGCCGAAAGTTAACGCCCACGAACTCGCAGGAGCGACCTTGATTCTCGGATGCTTCGGCGGGATGGATACCTTCTCGGATTTAATCATCGGCAAACGTTACGAAAACGGCGAACCGTTAAAATATCAGAACTTAAACGCTAGGCTGATGCACTTGCGCACGCGAACCTTTGAGGCCGCGCGACGCATTGCCGCGCGCCAAGTCTGGTAACACACAACGCCGCGGATAACCGCTCGGCGCCAGCAGTAGTGGTACCAAAACTCCCGCTGAAATGGGATACGAACCGTTCTCAGGGCTTACAGGCCACTAGCCGCAACCTTGACCGGCAAAATTCCCATCGTTTTGCTGTCCCGCGAACGCTTATTCTTCTGTACTCTTAGGCGAACTTTTTTCAATTCGTCATGCTTTTCGGATTGCTGCCACTTGAGCAGCGGCGAATGTTAACGGTTTAAAAAATAGCAAGGGAGAGGCCGATGAAACTGTGGACCGCCGCAACACCTAATGGCTGGAAAGTCAGCATCATGCTGGAGGAACTGAAAGAAGCCGGAGTGAGCCTGCCAGAGATCGAGGTAACAACCATCAACTTAGCCAAAGGCGAGCAATTTTCAGCGGAATTCACACAGCACAATCTGAACCAAAAGATTCCAGTGTTAATCGACGGTCAACGCAACGTTATGGAGAGCTGCGCAATCCTGCAATATTTGGCCGAGAAGTACCCAACCACGATGCTGCCGACAGGGGCGGCGCGCTGGGATGTGCTGCCTTGGGTGTACTGGCAGGCGGCCAATGTTGGGCCAAATTTCGGCAACAAATTAAGCTACACCCGATATATGGACGATGTTCCAGAGCTGCATAAACAGCATCCACTAGAGCGCTTCAACAAAGAGGCGCTGCGGCTTATGGCGGTGCTCGCGAGACAATTGGGCGATCAGCCATGGGTCTGCGGAGCAAACTTCACCATTGCCGATATTGCACTGTACCCATGGGTTAGGGGGTGGAAGTGGAGCAAGGTCGATATCACCACGCACCCCTGCGTGGTCGAATGGGTTCAGCGCGTCCGCGCGCGTCCCGGAGTCGAGCGCGGCATATCTTACGGCGTCCCGAAAGACGAAATCGATCAATGGAGTGAAGCGCGCAAGGCGCAATACCGACAAAGCGGGTCGAGCATTGCCGATAATGCGAAATTAAAAAGCGATCTTTGACCGACTCGCCAAAAACTAGAGCTCAGTGAAATCCGCCGGGCGCTTCTGCTTAAACGCGGCAATGGCCTCCAGGTTGGCAGCGCCTCCGCTAAGACTGGCCATTGCAGCCCCTTCAATTTCGTCTGCCTCACGCAATGCATCGCGCCGCGGCGCCATGAGTAATTCTTTAGTTGTCATCAGCGATGCCAGCGGCTGCGCCGCCAAAATCTCAGCGTGCCGCTGGGTTACCTGCAGCAATTCGTCATCGGCAACTACGCGAAACGCTAAACCCATACGCTGGCAGGTGTCCGCGTCTAACCATTCGGAGCTCATCAGCGCCCAAGTAGCGGCTTGGTGGCCGAGTAGCGCCGGAAAGGTAACCGTACTTGCCGCTTCAGCAGTTAACCCTAGCGCTGAGAACGGACAACGCAAACGCGCGCTCTCGGCCATAAAAACCAAATCCACAAGCCCACAAACAGTACAGCCGAAGCCAACCCCCAAACCATTAATGGCAAGCAGTATAGGCTTGGGGAATTCTAGGAAGGCTTCAAAAAGACCGGGAAAACCATGCTTCGGTTTGTCATCACCGTTCGAGGCTAAATCCAAACCCGCGCTGAACGCGCGTCCAGCGCCACTAATAATCACCACTTTTACCGAATCATCATCCGCAGCAGTCAATAATGCGTCGGTCAGGCCATCAAACATCGCGTTATTAAACGCATTGAGCGCCTCGGGCCGATCCAACAGCAGACTACGTACAGCGTCGTTATCCGTAACTGAAATCATAGAGCTCTCCTCCAACACCGCTATTGTACGCGGGTTTAACTCAAGAATAGATAACGACCAAAGACAGCACAACGCCGGTAAGACAGCCAAAAAAACAGGTCCGCATGCAATTAAGTGGTGGGAATCGCATACGGACCTGCCGCCGATACCGTCAACAACAGCAGCCGGCACCAACAAAAATCGACTAAACAGTAGCGCGCAGCCGATCAAATCATGAAGATAGTATTGATACCTTATTTTATGATTTCAATTTTATCATATTCATACCGCCTCACCAAGGCTAACCTTTGGTATATGCCATCGTCTCCGTCTGTCATTTCTGCCCGCATCAGGAAAGCTCGTCAATCGCGCGGCCTTACCCAAGCGGTTTTAGGCGAACGACTGCGGGTCACCCGCGGTGCGATCGGCCACTGGGAACAGGGCGTAACACTCCCCAGCACAGCCAACTTAAACGCTCTGGCGGCGGTTCTCGGGGTGCCTTTGGAGTGGCTGGTTAATGGCCGATCCAACCCTTTCTCGGGACCGAAAAACTCACTAAAACCCAATGATTTTGTTGGTGTTGCGGAACCCAAAGGACGTTATAACGAGGATCAAGAGCACTTTGACAAAGAGACCATCGCCGTTGCGCGGAAATTTTTTCGGCTGCCAAAAAAGCAGCGTAAGGTTATCCGTAATCTGCTCGATCAATTGCTGCCGAATTAACGCCTTGCCGCTGTTGCTAAGCGACTCGGAAATGCGCCCGTCAAGGGCCGTCGCACACTAAGCTACCGAGGGCAGCCGCCCTAAAATCGTCAACCAAAGACTAACAGGTCACCCGGTTGCGTATAGCCACCGCAGGGTATCTGCAAACAAGGCTCCACCCTGACGCAAGTTGTGCCCACCAGTCCCAAACTCGAATCGGCAGGAGTAGCCAGCAAACCTCAGCGCGGCGGCCATCTGCTGATTAGCCAGCGCCCAACTGCCCGTGACTATATCTGCGTCTAATTCACCGCTTTGCAGGAACACTTTGATCGCCTTGCGCGGAGTACTGCGAATCAAGTACGGATAGTTATGGGCACCGCGGATATTCGTGAATGAACCACAATGACTGACGACGTTGCCAAAGTGCTCCGGCCCATGCCAGGCGGCGGTAAATGCACACGCGCCGCCACTAGAAATGCCGCAAATCATCCGCCGAGTGGGGTCACCCGTAACACGAACATCCAGCTCGCGGGCCACGAACGGCAGTATTTCGTCCACCAGGAACTGCAGATACCGGTCGTCGCAGCTGTCATACTCGAGACTCCGCTGCCGCTGCGCTAAGGGATCCGACCGCTGCCCCGGTCGCGGCCGTTCAACATTCGGCGGCAACCCCGGCGTTATAAATATGCCTAGCGTTGGCGCCAATTCGCCCGCATGGATAAGATTGGCCAGAACCGTGGTGGCGCGAACCGCTCCGTTCCGCCCTAAATAGCCCCCACCGTCATTGAAAACCATCAGATTAAGCGACGCTGCGGAAACCAAGCCGCTGGGTACATACACCCAAATGTCTCGTCGGGTATCTGGAAAAACTGAACTTTGATCCCAATCTTTAAAGCTCATGACGTTGCCCGGCAGCACGCCCTCGCGCACATAGGCCTCGGCACATGGGTGGTATTGAGCATCACCTGCGGTGTCTAGAACCTGTAAGATCTCCGCGTTAGAACGCCCATTGACCTGATAATCTTGTGGGTGCAGGTCATCCCAAGCCTGATGCAGTCCATGCTGCTGAAACGTTTTGATATCCAACCGGCGTTATTCCACGATAGCTTGGTATACCCGCGTGCGCAGCTCACGCCGGATCGGATAGGTCGACGAGGGCATCAGCTGGGTTAAGAACACAACAAACAAATCTTCTGTTGGGTCGATCCAGAAAAATGTACTGGCCGCACCGCCCCAATGATGCTCGCCTTTCGACGTTATGATCGATGCCTTCGGTGGATCTATGACTACCGCAAACCCCAAACCAAAGCCTATCCCGTCATAACTGGTTTCGCTCCAAACCGGTTGCCCCATGGCGGCCATATCGCGGCCTTCTGGCAATTGATTTATGCGCATGTAGTTCACCGTGGTGGGACTCAACAGGCGTTCGCCATCGAGCTCACCGCCATTCAGAAGCATCTGACAAAACTTCGCGTAATCGCCCAGCGTACCAGTGAGACCACCACCGCCAGAACATAACGTAGGCTCGCTGAAATACTCGCTCTGCGCCGATGACTCCATCTGCTTCAAACCACCTCTAGGTTGCTCTGCGGTGGGCGCACTTTTCTTGCCCACCGAACGCATGTCGCCACCGCTCAACGGCGAGTATAAGGCTGCAAAACGCGACTGGTTTTCCGCCGCCACTGCAAACGCGGTATCGCTCATCCCTAATGGCGCGAATATGCGTTCCTGAAAAAATTCCGCAAGCCCCTGACCCGACCAGACTTCAACCAAACGACCCAAAACATCAATCGCTACGCTGTAGTTCCATTGACTGCCCGGCTGACAAATAAGCGGCACAGCGGCAAGTTCCTCTACCCACTGAGCAAGCGTAGCGGCCTTACCCCGAAACTCTAAATCTCGAGCTCGATACTCCGCATCCACGACGTTGGTATGCATAAACCCATAGGTGAGCCCAGAGGTATGCGTAAATAAATGCTTAATCAACATGGGCGAGCTTTGCGGCTCAACCTCGCTCAGCGCATGATCACCGCCTTTCCACACCTGAGTGCGGGCAAATTCCGGCAAGTACTTGGCCACCGGCTCATCGAGCTGAAAGCAGCCTTGCTCATAGAGCATCATCGCCGCCACCGAGGTGATCGGTTTGGTCATCGAAAAGATGCGCACTATGGTGTCTTCGCGAAAGGGTTTCGCGCGTTCTATATCCGCCATACCGGCGGTGCGGACATAGCCTATGTCGCCTCGCCGGCCGATCAATACACTGGCACCAGCTAAACGCTGGCTGCTGATTTGCTGCTCTAGCCAGTCGCTGACGCGCTGCAATCGGTCTTCAGACAATCCAAGTCGAGAGGGGTTTACACGCTCGAGCATTGGGGACTCCTCCGGTTCTTCGCTCTGAAAAAATATAGCTTGGGGAATACTAAACCGAGTCGAGCGTAAATGTGTGGTGACACGAAAATCAATCCGGCGGGCGCTCTGCGATAACCCTTGCATCGAGCAGTTGCTGGGTGTGTTGTACCGACATTCCGAGCCACTGCTGCAGAACGCTTTGGCTGTGCGCACCCAAGGCAGGACACTGGCTCCAATCATCATGAGACAGCCCCGACATCCGAATCGGGTTGCCTGGAATCGGCGTCGCGTAGCGTTCGTACGGCACGAAAAATTGCCGCGCTTGGGCATGGTTTTCTGCGAGCATATCGGGTGCTGTAGCCACCGGTCCGGCGGCAACTCCCACCGCTTGCAAGGCTTCGGCGGCCGCATCTTTATCCAAACGCAAAGCCCAATCCGCTAGCGCGACATCGATAAATTCCGCCCGTGCAGCGCGCTCGCGCCGCTCCCATGCAGGGTCCAACTCTGCGCCGAGTATGGTGACCAACCCCCTCCAGGCCTGCTGATCTTGGCAAGCTATTGCCACCCAATCGGCATCGTCATGCAAACCCCGTGACCGACACCGGTACATGCCATGGGGCGCCATTTCCGGATGGGCATTGCCGTGCCGGCCAAGTTCACCGCCGAGTTGCCGCTCGATCAGCCACGGCCCGTTAAAAGCGACACCACATTCGTGCAGCGACAATTCAACATAACAACCCGTGCCCGTTTGCTGTCGATCACGCAGAGCGGTGAGCAATGCCGTGACCGCTGTAGTCCCACCGATAGGATCGATTAACGCCATCGCACTGTTACGCGGCTCCGCATCGCTGTAACCAAGCATCTGGCCCAACCCGGTCATCGGCTCTACTGTGGGGCCAAACGCCACCCAGTCTTTATACGGACCAGATGTTCCGTAACCAGGCATTGTGACGTAGATAAGTTTCGGGTTGTGGGCGCGCAAGTCGGCATACCCTAGATCCATCGAGGGCATCGCTCGAGCGCTAAAGTTCTCGATCACCACATCGGCGACAGCGACCAGTTGCAGGAATACCTCTCGGCCTTGTTTTTGCTTTAAATCGAGGCTCACACTTTTGGCGTTACGCGCAAGTTTCACAAACGCAGCGTTATTGTTCCAAGGCTCTGCACCTGGCTCGCCGCCAATCCAACCGGCAATGGGCTCAATAGTTGCAACGGTGGGTCCGCGTCCGAGTGCGCGCTCTATCTTTACCACCTCGGCACCTAAATCACTAAGAATGCGCGTAGCCAGAGGGCCTGCCCAGACATGAGTCAGGTCCAATATTCGAACGCCGTTGAGGGGCCCCTTGACCGAGCTCATACGGATCTTTCCGGCGCAACTTTTTGCAGCGTCATGGGTGCACGCGCTCTACCGTCGATACAGAAGCCTAACGACGGCGCACGATAATGCCGGCCGTCGGTGTCTTCGATCGACTGCCAGAAATTGCGCTCGCCCAAGTGCTCGTCCTCCAGCACCTCATCGAAGGTCAGCACAACACCGGCAGGAATACGTGCGGCAATCGCCCGCTCGCGGATTTCAGCCTTGCTTACAGTGGCTAGCGCCTGCGCAATGAGTTCATGCAGCGCGTCTCTATGCTGCATACGCAAATCGTTGTCTGTAAATCGAGCATCTATAATCAGCTCCGGCAGCTGCAGGAACGTGGTCATGGCGTCCCAGAACGTTGGCACCGTATTGATATACACCCAGCCATCCGCACAAGCGAAGAGATTGCTCGGCACCACCCAATAGAAGTCCGAACCATGCCGCGAACGGATGCGGTTGGCGCAGCTCCACATTACCGTCGTAAATTGACTGAGGGTCAGTAGGCACTCGTAAAGACTTATATCGACGACATTCGACGCGCCCGCAAAACGACAACCATTCGCAGCGCTATAGGCAAATTGCGCACCCTGAAACTCAACATAATGCCCGGGCAAGGAAAGCGGTGCTCGCCCTGCATCGCCGATGATTTGGCTGTAGCCGCCCATGGCCAGCAGCGTGCTCGGGGTCGCATGCCAATTGCGCTTAGGCCCGGTCAAACCGAACGGCGTAATGACGACTTTGACAGGCGTAGACCAATGCTCAAAGCCCAATGCCAGAGCCGCGTCCGCTGTCGCCGCTTCGATAACGACGATGTCTGCGGCAGCAGCGAGTTCATCAAGAGGTGCAGCATCCGCATGCACGCGTCGCTTCCCTGGATGCAAGAACAACGACATCGCTTGTTGGCTTGCCCAGGCAGGCGGTTGGGGTGACTCTACCCGGGTGACTTGATGGCCCGCTTGCGCAAATAGGCGTCCGCAGAAGCCTGCACTGTAGCCACCGATTTCCAATATTCGATCCATTGCCGACACGCCTGCAGATTTAACAATCAGTAATGATCAGGACAATGCGGCGCATATCGAGTACGCATCATTTGATCCAAATCGGTCACCGTTTTGCGGCTGCCCACAAGCAAACCCGCATTCGCCAGTTGCCGCGCATCGCGGTTACCGCTGTACAGACTGCTTAACGCACGCACCGAAAGTTCAATGTCGGCAGCGGCATTAGTCGAACGCACCTGGGCACCGTCCGGCCCCACTTCAACATGCCAGCGGCCGTTATTCCAAGGCGCTAGGTCATCGTCATTAATGCTCAACACCACTGATCGTTCGACCTCGTAGCCGCGCTGGGCAAGCGCGGTCTTTATGTCCACCACCCGCCACCATGTGCCTTCCATATCGTGGGCGTGCAGCAGGCGCGGCTCGACAAACAAATCTGCCGCGGGATCGTCTACCGGCGCAGTACTCCAAACCACTCTTCCAACCAAATCATGACGCCCTAGGTAATGCCACAGCGAGCCATAAGATGGCAGATCTAACCAGGCGAAATCGCGCACTCTAATCTCTTGGGCGCGCGCGCGGTGAGCCACACGACGCGCGCGTAAGGTATAGACCAGATATCCCGTCGGGGCCTCGAGGGTGCCAGCCAAAGCCACGTAAACCGGCCCATCCTCCGCCGGCGGCGCAAACACATTGTTCAACCATAAGCTTTTACTGCGATGAAGATAACCCGTCCGCTCGGCAATAAACCGCTTATAGACGTCACGCAGAGCATCCAGCACCTCAACGCCATCGAACCGCAGAACGGGCCGCGCTGCGAAGTTCGCATGCAAATGAATGTCGGCGGTGTCGACTGCATACTCGCGCAATCCGCCTGATGCCGCAAAACCGTAACGTTGATAGATGGCGGCTTGAGAGGCCCACAAACCCGCCAGACATTGCCCACGTCCGTACTGCGCTGAAAATGCCTGGGTAATAATCTTACGTACTAAACCCTGCCGTCGATATTCGGGCCGAGTGCCCACGGTAGATATGCCAGCCAATGCAACGGCGCGACCGTTGACTCGGGTGGTAAACGGAAACGCACTATACGACGTCACCATTGTCGGCTGGCCATCTGCTTGACGCCGCTCGGTATCGAAGGCACATAACGTCCATTCCGGGCGAGTACCCGTGGCTACAAGATTGTCCGAACCATCACCAAAGGCGCCGCCATAAGAATAAGCCCCCATCAACCCCAGTTGACCCATCTCCTGGGCCGTAGCCGATCGGATTTCAATACCCATGAACTGCCTTAAATCAGCATTGGCTATTCAGTTCTGTGCCTGGGCAGCCAGCGCTTCGCGTTCGAGCAGTCGCGCGCCGCGCAAAATATTGCCCATGGCGTAGTTGCCCTCGTGGCAGGCGTATTCGTAGACCTTGCCGGTACTGGACTTCCAGACGTATTCGCCGCTCCAGGGCTTTGTCCAAGCGGTTGGGTCGTCTACCGTAAAGTTATACAACAGATTGCCATTCGCCAGCTTGGTAAAGCGCTCGGTTAGATGTAAATTTTCGTCGCCGCCATAGAGACCGGTTTTTTCTTTAAAATTGATGGTCTCAACAACGAGGGTGTCGCCGTCCCAGCGACCGACCGAGTCACCGAGCCATTTTCTATTAGTGCTTGGGCCATGTTGGCCGTTTAGACGAATGACGCGCGCGTCATGCACCATCTCCAGCAAAATCATTACATGATCATCGGTTTGAACAATACGTTTAAAATTGTTGTAGAGACCCGGCATGCTCGGCGGGCCTGCACTGAAACCCAGCAGGCAGCGTTCCGCCAACGCGACACTCTCTGGACCATCAAAGGGTCCCGGGCCATCGGATTTTAACCACGACGCCGTGCCGTCATTCTGATAAGAGAACGAACTGAAATTGTCGCGGATTTTTTTTATCCCTTCGGGGGTCATGGGCGGTCTACGGCCATTCGGTGGATCATAGACAATCGACGTTCTAATTTTGCCATTGACCTCGGAAACGCCACTGCCGGGCTCCACCCAAAACGAGTTGTAACCGCCAACACCTCCAGCGCCATAAGCTTGCTGGCCGTCCCCGCCCGCTTGCGGTGCACCGCGATTAGGGTCGCTCACTTCGTTCGCATCATTTTGAGTAAACGGATGCGCCTTAAGCAACATGTCGGCCTCTTCGCGACTCATAAACTGTTTATCACCAAAGGCCGCAGGACGCTCTTCAGGCGTCAGCGTGCCGCTGTCATAGGTCCCGGTCAGGTCGGGGTGACCGCTAGCGGTACGTTGAATTTCGCTTAGGGCTGCGGGCGCAACGCTCATCAAACAGGCGCTTACTAAAATACGGCTCAAACAATTCAGATGCATAGATCCTCCCTAATCTCTACAGGCCATAGTTTTCCGAGACTCCTAGCTTCGCGCAATTCCACCGCAATGCCAACTCGCAGAGGACAAGATTTGCCGGAAACCGCAAAAACCAACTACTATGCTCGAGGCAAGATATGAGGAACTTATGCTGAAAACTTACTATCCAGTCATCTGCTCGCTAGCACTCTTAGTCGCAACGTTTAGTGCACGCGCAGACAATCACGGGCAAATGTCCAAGCCACAAGACCGTGGACTTGTTTACGAATTGCGCACCTACACCAGCCACCCCGGCAAGCTCGACGCGTTAGAGCAGCGTTTCAGCAATCACACCATGGCGTTGTTTGAAAAACACGGAATTATCAATATCGGCTATTGGAAACCGTTGAATAAACCAAATACGCTGATCTATTTGGTGGCCCACCCCAGCGAACTCGAGGCTGCAACGGCTTGGCAGGCGTTTGGTAATGACCCGACTTGGCAAGCTGTATACGCAAACTCTATAGCCGACGGACGCTTAGTCGAAAACATCGAACGCACCTTCATGCTGCCAACGGATTATTCACCCATGCCTGCCCGCTGAGCGCACCCTCGCTGCTGGGCCATCGGCCCAGCAGTCTTAGAGATGTGGGCGCGGCGTTTTAAAGGACTTCAAACAGCCCCGCAGCACCCATACCGCCGCCAATACACATGGTAGAGACCACATACTTCGCACCGCGGCGTTTCCCCTCGATCAGCGCGTGGGCGACCATACGCGATCCCGACATGCCGTACGGGTGGCCCACAGAAATCGCACCGCCGTTGACGTTAAGCAATTCATTTGGGATGCCCAACTTGTCGCGGCAATAAACCACCTGCACCGCAAAGGCCTCGTTGAGTTCCCACAAACCGATGTCGTCCATGCCGAGGCCGTTTTTTTCAAGCAATTTTGGAATTGCGAACACAGGCCCAATGCCCATTTCGTCCGCTTGGGTACCCGCTACGGCCATACCACGATAGGCGCCCAGAGGCTGCAAACCCCTTTGCTCAGCCAATTTAGCTTCCATGAGCACGCACGCCGAGGCACCATCAGAAAGCTGCGAGGCGTTGCCCGCAGTAACGTGCTTACCCTCCTGAATCACTTGCCCGCCGCTGAAAACCGGTTGCAGCCCGGCCAAGCTTTCATAGGTTGTGCCCGGTCGATTACCCTCGTCTTTATCGAGGGCCATCTCGATTTCATTGACCTCACCGGTTTCTTTATTCATCAGCTTCATTACCGACGGCAATGCCACGATTTCGTCATCGAATGCTCCGGCCTGCTGAGCTGCCGCGGTGCGCGCTTGGGACTGGGCTGCATACCGGTCCTGGTCTTCTCGACTGACGCCATAACGCTCGCCGACGACCTCGGCCGTTTCTAACATCGCCATGTACAGACCCGGCTGATTTTGCATGAGCCAGGGACTCGGCGTGGTAAACATGTCGCCGGTCTGATTGGTGGAAATCGATTCAACACCACCTCCAATCGCAACATCCATACCGTCAGAAATAATCTGCTTCGCTGCAATACCGATGGCCATCATCCCAGACGAGCATTGGCGATCAATACTTTGACCCGGCACCGTATCCGGCAAGCCGGCTTCAAGTAGACATTGACGTGCGGTGTTAAAGGCACTGCTGCCCATCTGCAACGCGGCGCCCATTATGACGTCTTCGACCTCGGCCGCGTCTACGCCAGCGCGCTGCACCGCGTGCTTGATCGCATGTGCGCCTAGGCTTTGACCTAGCGTGTTGTTAAAGGCGCCGCGGTACGCCTTGCCGATGGGCGTTCGAGCAGTGGAAACAATGACAGCTTCGCGCATAAGGTTTTCCCCGTTTGTTGTTATGTACTGGATTAAGCGGCCGAGAACTGTGCTAGGCGCTGGGAAATCAGGGCATCGGCCTCGCTCATAATGCGATCAACCAATCCCTGCACGGTGGGAATATCATAAACCAGGCCTGCAACCATCCCGCAGGACCAAGCCCCTGCTTCCATGGTGCCGTCTTGCATGATTTTCGGATACACGCCTGCTACCTCTTCTGCGATGTCCTCAAATTTCAAGTCTGAGCCTATGGTTTTTTCTTTTTCCAGCATGCGTTCTACCGCTTCATTGGTCAGTACTCTTTCGGTGTTGCGCAATGGACGCATAACCAGGCGCGTATCGAGTTCGGAGGCGGCAAGAATCGCCTGTTTTACGTTTTCGTGCACCGGTGCTTCCTTGGTCGCAATAAAGCGCGTGCCCATATTCATTCCCTCGGCACCCATGGCCAAGGACGCGACTAAAGAGCGTGCATCCGCCATACCACCCGACGCGACGAAGGGGATCTCTAATTCGTCTGCAGCACGAGGCAAGAGGATGAAGTTTGGAATATCGTCTTCACCGGGATGGCCGCCACATTCAAAGCCGTCTACCGAGACCGCATCGCAACCAATGTCCTGAGCTTTCAGCGAATGGCGCACGCTCGTGCACTTATGAATAACTTTGATACCGGCATCCTGCAGTTGCGGCAACCACTTTGCAGGGTTGTTGCCCGCGGTCTCAACAACTTTGACGCCACTGTCGACAATAGCCTGCACCAAGCCCGGATAGTCAGGCGGTGTCATAGAAGGCAGAAACGTGAGATTCACTCCGAACGGCTTGTCGGTCATGTCGCGGCAACGCGCTATCTCATTGGCGAGTTTTTCCGGTGTGCCTTGAGTAAGCCCGGTGATAATGCCAAGACCCCCAGCGTTCGATACCGCGGCGGCCATTTCGGCCAAACCGACGTAGTGCATGCCGCCCTGAATAATGGGGTGTTCAATGCCAAAGAGCTCAGTAATACGTGTTTTCATCAAAAAACCTATTCGTTAGTGAATTGTAGATCGTTAGGTGTCGCTTGGTTAACGCCGCCTAAACCCCTCTCATGCGACAACGGCATGCACCAATAAGGGCCAAGCTGACCTTTTAGGCGACGGTGAGCCCGGATACCGTAACCGAATTACCCTACCAATTCCTAGGATGGCAGCAACAAAATTTCGCGATCACGCGATAGGATTTAGCCATCACTCAGAGCACCGAGGCTGTGCATAATCAATCCAAGGCCCCGTCGGGCCGCACCTCAAAATGCTGCAGGAGCTCGTGCAGTCGCCCAGACGTCGTCGTCACACCCCCACACACGATAACCAAAACCGACTCAGCATCCTGTAAGTACGCGGATGACTCGGTGACCGCGGCGATGGCGGCACCACAGGCGGGTTCGACCAAGAGCTGATGATGATTCAGCAGCGTTACGCATGCGCGCAAAGCCGCCGCATCACTGATTACCTGACTCGTAACCGCGTGTCGCTGCGCACTCAGGAGCGCCTGATCGCAAACCTGCCGCGCGCCCAAAGAGGAAGCTACACTAGTAATCGCCGGCAGCCGCACGACTTCGCCTGCTGCCAATGCAGCTGCAAAAGACTCGGCGCCAGATGTCTCCATGGCCAGTATGGGTACGTCAGACCAGCCCAGCCGCTGCAGGCCTGCCACTACGCCACACAGCAGCCCGCCACCACCGACGGACAGCGCCACCGCACCAGGCTTGATGCCGTCGCCCGCGACTTCGTCCATCATGGTGCTGTGCCCCTGCCAAAGTAAGGGGTGATCGAAGGGGTGAATGTATGCCTCATGGGCGACGAGCGATTGTCGCGCATACACATCGGCCTCATACCAAGACGCGCCGTGAACGTGCAGCTCTGCACCCTGGGCACGCACTAAATTGCGCGCTACTTCGGTGGTGCTCTCGGGTACTACCACACGCACCGGTATAGACAATTTACGCCCGACGTAGGCGACGGCGATGCCTGCATTACCGCCAGATGACGACACCAACGCACGCGCGCCGCGCGCCACTTCGTGCTGACACAACAGCGCAATACCGCGGAGCTTAAAAGACCCGGAAGGCTGCAGGTTTTCAAGCTTCAGCCAAACCGGCTTACCGAGGCGATCGGACAACGGCTCGGACAGCAGCGTAGGGGTTTCGATATACAGGTTAGACATAACTATATTCGCCGGCGCGCAGCGCGACCCACATCTGTTTTGTTTTGTAGCGGCCATTGTCAGCGCTTCAGCGGAAAATTCCTAGAATGGTGTCTACCCTACGGGCGCACTCTTGGTGCGCAGCCGGTGTTAAAAGCACCTGTGACGCTGGACAAGGTAGGCCGTAAATGACCATGATTGAGCACTGACCGAGACATCAACTAGGCAAGGAAGACCCATGGCCGAACAAGACACCTACACCCCGCCCACAGTTTGGGAATGGAAAAAAGACAGCGGCGGACGATTTGCCAACATCAACCGACCGGTGGCAGGGGCCACACACGAGAAGGCGCTACCCGCCGGTGAGCACGATCTGCAGTTGCACTCACTCGCCACACCCAATGGCGTCAAGGTCACAGTCTTGCTTGAAGAACTACTAGAGTTAGGGATCGAGGCCGCCGAGTACGACGCCTACACGATAAATATCGGCGAGGGCCAACAGTTCAGCAGCGGTTTTGTGGAGATCAACCCCAACTCCAAAATTCCTGCGCTGTTAGATCGCAGCACCACGCCCCATACGCGGATTTTCGAATCGGGCGCAATCTTGGTTTACCTTGCCGAAAAGTTCGGCCACTTTCTACCCACAGAACCAAGCGCCCGCGCGGAATGCATGTCGTGGTTGTTCTGGCAGATGGGCAGCGCGCCCTATCTGGGCGGCGGCTTTGGTCACTTTTACGCCTACGCACCAATGAAAATCGAATACTGCATAGACCGCTATGCGATGGAGGTAAAACGCCAGCTTGATGTCCTCGATAGATGCCTGAGCGAACGCCAATTCTTATGCGGTGACGAATACACCATTGCCGATATGGCGAATTACCCTTGGTACGGTGCACTGGCGCAAGGCAAGCTCTACGGTTCCGGCGAATTTCTCGACGCGGCAAGCTATACCCACGTTAATCGTTGGGCCAATGAGATCGAGACGCGGCCTGCGGTCGACCGCGGTCGCAGGGTTAACCGACCTTGGGGGCCAGAGGAGACTCAGGTTGTGGAACGACATAGCGCCAAGGACTTTGAGATCAAAAGCGAGTCTTAACCGTCCCTGCCGGCTGTGACTGTTGCGGCTGCAGCCGGCTTATAACTTCTTTGCCTTTGCAGCAATATAGCGGGGGCGGCAGCCGCAGCGGCACAGCCTTAATCTTTATTGACCAGCAGTCAGCCCGAGCGGTCCCCCCCGAACTCAACTCAAGCTCCTGAGCCTGCGTCTGTGCGCCGATATCTAGACGCCCGCCACTGGAAACTGCGCCGGACACAACACCGTTCGCGCCGCACAACTCAGCAACAGCACCGGAAGATATTTGTACCGTGGTTTCTTTTACAACGGCCGCGTCGCCTATGTGCAGCAATCCGCCCGACGATACTGTGAGATCTGCCTGCTCGAGAACAACGCGAGCATCTAGGCTAAATTTGGACCCCGATAAAACGTCGACGCTCATACGTCGGAAAGCGCCGTTAAGATCCTCCATTTGCAAACGACTTCCCGAACCTAGCTCTGCGGCTAAATCCGCTCCACTACTAACGCAGTGCGCAAGACGAACGACAGCAACCGAGGAGACCTCGAAAGATTTCGGCAGTGAGGGCACCACTGCGCGCGCTGCAACTGGTCCGGACGACTGTGACCATGGTGACAACCAAGTACCGCCTCGAGACAATTCGAAACGACCTGCGCGATTGTCAAATTCAAACGCGTCCTCCGATTCCGCTTCGATCCGCAATTCGTTGCCTGCACCACAACGAAGATCCAGTTCGATACCCGCGCTCACTGCTACATCGGTCGCCGAACCCAACTCATACACAAAGATTTTTGCGAAGGCTGGCGCAGACGTGGATAAAGCAATCATCAGCACCAGAGCGGGATAGGTCAAGAGAGGTCGGGATAGGTAATGGAGGAATGAGTTAAGAGCCTATTTTTCATGCATCACCTATTCTTTCACCCGCTGGGAATTCCACGTCGAAAGAGCTTCTTTGGCGCTCTAAAGATTCTCCAACCAGCAATCATGCCAACTGTTATTAATCGATAAGCGTATGAATTGTGGGGCTTTAATGACCTGCCGCAGTGAATATTCGGATTCGCTGACGCGTTTCAACCATTAATTGGTCATTTTGGTCGTAAGTTGAAAAGCGCGCCTAATCGACATCAATAAGACTGCGCAACAGCGGTAAATGCTGACGCCCCTGAAACGGCTCTGCCCCCAACAGGTAGGTTGGGCTAGTAGTTACGCCTTGGGCAGCGAGACCCTCGCGCATCGCCACCGCCCGCGCTTTTCCTTGGCCTGCTGCGAACGCCATAAATCCGGCCACCTCAATATCCAACCCCGCCAGCACCTCTGCGATATCTGTTACCGAGTCGATACCCTCATGGTGGCGCCAATAGCGCGCAAATACCGCGCGCACATAGGCGTTGGCATCGGCGTGCTGATCTGTGACCCAGAGCAATCCTATAGCGGCAAAATCGCTACGCCGGGTGTCATACAAATCGACCAGTGCATGTGGTGCATAGCGTTGCAAATCATCGGCGAGATATCGCCCGCGAGTGAACTTATGCTCGGCGCCTCGATCGGGGTTAGGGCCCGGCTCGGTGGGCTCGCGAAGCGCCGGGGTCGCAATAACCTGCCAGTCCAATTGGGCGCCGATGTCGTCAGCCATGTCCATGGTAGGCTGCACCGCCAGATAGGCTGCGGGGCTTTTAAAGTCGACGCACACCACGAATCGCTTGGTCGCAGACTCAAGGCGCTGCGCACCTGCAGCACCCTCATAAGCGACATCCGGTGCTTGACCCCGCGCGCCCGCCAGCTGCCAGGCAACCCGAGGCAGATGCTCACGTCCAAAATAGCGTTGTATCGACGAGCCATCCGCGTCGGTTACGATATAGGTCGGCACACCGTAAACGCCCGCTGTGAAGGCCGCACTTTGAAACTCGGCATTGAACTCTCGACCTGGTCCTAACGCGTAATCTCGGAAACCGTTCACATCCGCACCGATTCCTTTCAGCACTCCTTCGATGACATCTACCTGCTCGACATCCAACTCGCGCTTCCAAAAAGGCTCATAGATCGCGTCGATGTATCGACTAAGCAGACTGTCCGGCCGACACTGTTGAACTAAGCTTTCTTGTTGCTTCAGCCAGAACATACCAATGGCCGGCAAGTCGGTATCCCAGATCTTTACCGTGCCGCGCACGGTGAGCCCCCGCAAATTCGCGTAGCGACGACAGTCAAAATAGGCGTACTTAACGCCCGACCACTGTTCGGTGCTGCGATTTTGCTCTTTAACCTCGCCACTTTTGCCAAGCTTTGCCGAGCCCAAATAACTTGGAATATCGAGCACAAACGGACGCCAATCCGCCACAGCACCGCTTTGCGCCAGCATCTTGCGGGTCGGCTCTACCGCGAGGTAGGCATAGGGACTCTTAAAGTCGAGATAGACGATTAGCGGGGCTGGAGAATGTAGAGGCTGCATGACTATTCTTCACCAGGGGCGTAAACACGTTGCAAATTGGCCTGTAGTCGCGCCGCCTCAAATAACGGATCGTGCATGATTTCTTTGGCGTAATCCTCAGCTTGATCACCATAGTGCGGCGACGTGGTATCCAAGGTAGCGCTACCAAATTGGTGCACCCCTTCGACCTTTTGGGTGCCGTCGGCCGCCCACGAAACTAGGTAGTAAAGCCCGTCGCCCGCGACATTGGTGAGGAATCCATTGTCTTCGATACCACGGCCATAGATCGCTCGTAAAATGTCCGGCCCACCGGCAACCGGCAGATTCAGTTCGCCCCGCACATGCCGGTTGACCTCACCCCATGGCGGATCAATACGTCCTTTAGCCACCATAAGCTTGTCGACACAGCCGCCTAGCAGTTCGGCAATCTGCTGCTCGCTGTGCGTGGCTCGCTGATCGTCCCGTTCCGCGGCCAAAAACACGCAGGTACCTAGTGCTGCGGCGTTATTTTCGAGGTCCGTACCTAAGTCCCAACTTGCCAGCAGGACTTGAGCTTCGACTAATTGCGGATCGGTAAATTGCGCCGCGGCTATCTGTAGCAGGTAAGAGGCATATGGGGCGTTGGGCGAGTAATATTTATCGTGCTTAATCGCCGAGAATTCGGCCTCGGAAATCGGCCCTAATTCGGCAAACAGTTCCAGCCCGCGCTGAGCTCTGTTGGTCATATCCATCTGAAAGCCGTGGCCCGGCGCGTAATCTTCAAGCCGCGGATTGTCCGCGGGCGCGGTGACATTAAACGGCGTTTGGTTGGCGCTGTGTACGTACCCTGATTTGGGGTTAACCACCTGCGGCAATTGGGAAAAACTCAGGTTTTCTTTCCAGATCAGTGCCGAATCATCGCCGGGCAAGTATTGCCGCCAATCGTAGCGGGGGTCGCGCCTTGGGGTCAGCGAGTTGTGCAAAAACATAATGTTGCCGTCTTTATCGGCATACGCGAAGTTAAAGCTCGCGAACGACATCATGGCCATGGCTTCCCGCCATTCTTCAAAATTTCTGGCTTGGTTCATCCGATACCACTGCTCGACCTGCCGCAACTCACCCATCCCTGCGTAACGAATCGCATAAGTGCCGTGATCTGTGCGCAATACCGGCCCATGTTCGGACGCCAAAATCTCGCGACTTACCGTCCACGGCAAAAATCCCCACAAGGTCAACTCTATGTCCACCTCGCGACGCTCCAAATCACGCCATGCACCGTCCAAACGGTATTGGTACTCATTTTCCGGATTGATCTCTAAAACGAACACGTCGACCAAATCAGGCTGATTAACGGTCGCCCCCCAAGCAATATTTTCGGTAAATCCGACACTTATTGAAGGACTACCAGGAAACAGCCCGCCCATAACATTCAAACCTGTTTGGCTTTGGATATGCGCCTCATACCAAGCTACGGGCCCCGTGGTCGGTTGATGAGAATTGATCGCAAGCCTTGTCGCGCCTTCTTCCGAGAAGTGCGGCGCAATCGCAAATGCATTGGAACCAATGGGCAGACCGCCAATCTCGACCCCTGTAGGATCGACAGCCTGAGCACTCGCATCCCCGGGTCGACTGATCTGGCGCTGACGCTCGGCTTTGTTGACTTCTCGAACAACGCCTTCGAACCCATAAAACATCAAATGCCGCAGCATAAAACCGGCAACAACATCCTGAGCGGTTACAGGTAACTTGCGCTCATCCACGCGGTCGGGATGAGTCGCCGCATAGAAATTTAAGCCGTCTGCATAGGCTTCGACATAAGCTCTGGTGTCCGGGCTGAGGTCCCATCGGTAGTTCTCTTCAAGCGTCTCCCACAGTCCCAACCACTTGACCAAATAATCCGTAATTGCGCCGTCCATACCCGAAAAAACCGCACTGTTGCCGCGATAAAACGGCATCGCGTCCTCAATCAGCTGCCAATTGTCTTCAGCCTGTGCATAGGCAAAACCGAAAGCGGTGTCGGGGTCGGTGGCGCCCAGAACATGGGGCACGCCGCGCACGTCGCGCCGAATCACCACGTCGTAGCGCTGATTGAGCTCCGCGTAACGCTCGGCATCGAAGTTGCTGCTCTGGCAGCCGCTAACAATCCATACCGCTGCCACGAAAAAACTAAACCGAACTAGCGAACTCATAAATCACTCCCAATCGTATTTACAGCTTTTAGCAAGTGCGCAAGCCTGCCATACCTGTTGCCCGCTTGGAACGCATCCACAGATGTGAGAGCCAGCGCGCCACCTATGATTTTATCTCCCTTGAGCTTTTGCTTGACATCACAGCGACCAAGTCCCAGTGTGCGCGCCTTGGGCGCTAGCCCTGCTTATCTGACCCGCTGACAACGCGGGTAAGCAACGTAAACAAAGCCAACCCCACCCCAAATGCTGTCGCTAACTCAGCACGGTGCGAGCGTTCGCTTACCCGGACAATTAAATGTCAGATAACCCATTCGCGGACCTAGGTCTGCACACCAGCTTTTGTCGAACTGTTGCCAAACTTGGCTTCAAACAACCTAGCGAGATTCAGTCCGCAGCCATTCCCAAGGTTCTGGCTGGCGAGGACGTGCTGGCTATTGCGCAAACCGGCACCGGCAAAACCGCCGCCTTCGGCCTGCCACTGCTACAACATCTAACCGCGCTGAAGAAAGGTCGGGCTACGCCGCGTTGCCCGCGCTCACTAGTCCTAGCCCCGACCCGCGAGCTGGCCCTGCAGATTCATGCGGAACTGGGCAACTTATGTGCCGGCTCTAATTTATATCTGGCCTGCGTGATCGGCGGTGTAAACCAAAACCCGCAGGTGAAGAAACTACGCGCTGGCGTGGACGTATTGATCGCGGCACCGGGTCGCCTGTTAGACCTTATGAATCAGGGCCATATAACTTTGGATGAAACAACGTTTCTGATACTCGACGAATGCGACCGGCTGCTCGATATGGGCTTTATTCCAGACGTTCGCAAAATCGTCAATGCAATGCCCAAACAGCGTCAATCATTGCTGTTTTCCGCCACCATGCCCAAAGACATCGTACGATTTGCCAACGAGGTACTCGATCACCCGGCGCGTATCGATGTGTCGCCCAAAGAGATTACCGTCGCTAAGATCGAGCAATACGCCATCATGGTCGGTAACGCACAGAAGCGCATAGCGCTGGAAGCCTTGCTGCGCGACGCGCAAATGCAACGGGCGATTATATTTACCCGCACCAAGCACGGCGCGAATAAAGTCTGCCGACAACTCAATAGCTCCGGATTTGTCGCTGAAGTCATACACGGCAACAAAACTCAGGCAGCGCGACAGCGCGCGCTGCAGAATTTCAAACATGGCGACGCGTGGATATTGGTGGCTACAGATATCGCGGCACGCGGTATCGATATCGACGCCGTATCTCATGTGATCAATTACGAGCTGCCCCATGAACCCGAGAGCTACGTGCATCGTATCGGCCGCACCGGGCGTGCTGGGGCGACAGGGGTCGCCTGGGCACTGATTGATCCGGCAGAAAAAAGTCGCCTACGCAATATCGAGCGGCTTATCAGACGCAGCCTAAAACCCTTAGAACTGGAACTCCCCAAAATAGATCGCAGCAACGCCGCGATCGCGCCAGCGAAAGACAAAGCTACGCGGCCGAGCAGAGACAACCAAGCCCAAAAACGCAGGACCGGAACGGGCGGCCGGAAGAGCTCCACTAACAAGAGAAGGACCAACAGCCGGACGACTCAGGCACAACAGCATCAGCAGACAAAATCGGGCAACGAGCACAACGATAATTCAGGCCCTTCCACGTCGATGCGCGTTGCGACGCGAGACTCTGCTCAGCAGCCAACGGCAAAAAAGCGCCGGAGACGCACAAACAAGGGTCGCGACAACCCCAATCCAAAGACGCCGAAATACAATGCAGGAGGCGGCAACGCTCGAAATCAGCCACCCAGCGACGATGATAATCAAGGCGGACAACAACCGCCCCGGCGTCGCCGACGGACGGTGGCTTAACCGTCCTCGAACGGCACGCTAAATTGCCCTGCGGGCACGCAACACGCGCCCTTTGACTTTATGCTGATTCAGTTGCCGCAGCGCCTCTGCTGCCAAGGATGTGTGAACCGCCACAAAGGTCGATTGATCGAACAGATCAATCTTTCCAACCACGGCACCGGTGATTGCGGAATGCGCAGTCAAAGCACCAAGAATGTCACCCGGACGAAGCTTGTGACGCCGCCCGCCATTAATTTCCAAGGTTGTGTATTTGGGTTCGGGCACCGGGCCTGTAGGCGATTGATCGGGCTGCTGCAAAACCGACATAGGACCCTGATCAATGAACGCTTCGATGTCGTGGAGGCGGTTCATATCGCGATCTGCGACGAGACTAATGGCTCTACCGACTTCGCCTCCGCGCCCGGTACGGCCGATACGGTGCACATACACTTCTGGTTGACCCGGCAACGAGTGGTTGAACACCACGTCGACCGCGTCGATGTCCAGGCCTCGCGCAGCAACATCCGAAGCCACCAACACATTCGCACTGCCATTAGCAAAACGCACTAAGGTGCGAGTTCGCAGCTGCTGTTCGAGGTCGCCATGCAGCGTTACGGCCATCAATCCCTCTCGGCACAGTCGAGCACTGACCTCAGCACATTCAATCTTGGTGTTGCAAAACACCAGATTGCGTTGCCCACCAAAGTGCGCAAGCAGACTGACCAATACGTCATCTCGTTCTCGGGCGTCGATTCCACACCACTGCTGAGTGATACGCGGCGCCATTTCATCGGCAGTCACGTCAACATACACAGCGTCGGCGCGCAAATCTTGCGCAAGATCTTGCACCCCGTCGGGGAAGGTCGCGGAAAAGAGCAAGGTTTGCCGTGGTTGCGGCAAATAACGAAAGATCGCTTCGATCTCGTCGGCAAACCCCATATCCAGCATTCGATCGGCCTCGTCGAACACGACCACTTCTAGTCCGTGCAGATGTAGCGTACCTTTTTGCAGATGCTTCAATACGCGACCCGGCGTGCCCACAATAAAATGTGCGCTGTGCTGAAGCGACCCTATTTGCGGCCCCAAGGGCACACCACCACAAAGCGCTAATACTTTGGTGTTGGGCAAATTTTTCGCCAACTCACGTACGCTCTGAGCGACTTGTTCGGCTAACTCTCGCGTCGGGCACAACACCAAGCTTTGTACATGAAAGGCTGCTGAATCAAGACGCTGCAGACAAGCCAAAGCAAACGCCGCGGTCTTACCGCTGCCGGTACTGGCTTGGACAACCACATCTTTGCCGGCCATCAACGCAGGCAAACTCAAGGCCTGTACCGAGGTCATGGTAGTGAACTGCATAGACTCTAGGCGGGCTAGCAATTGCGGTTTCAACGCGAGTTCAGAGAAGGTCTTGGCGGTCATGATGGCGGCTTAGTTTGGATTGCATAGTATGCAACAGATACGCCGAGAAACCGCCACCGAGACTGGCAATCGCGCCGCTATGCTCTACCTGTATGGGCTTTAAGAAAAGTTTCTGCAGCGGTAAAGATGAGTTGCCGGCGTTCGGGCTTTAGCTTGTCCAGAGCCTTCGGCATCAGCGCCAGACGCGGATTACTCTGAAAAAAGTCGCGATGCTTGTCGATGAAGCGCCAATACAAACCGTCCACGACATCGCACCAGTCGCCACGTTTGTAGTCGCTCATTTTTAATAGGTAATTAGAGCCGCAGATGTAGGGCTTGGTGGCGAAAATACCTCCATCACTGAACAACCCCATGCCGTAAACATTAGGACCCATAACCCATGGACTGGCATCAACGTACATTTCCATAAACCAGCGATGGGCCGCCGTTGGCCTAATTTCGCACAACAGCATTAGATTCGAGACCACCATCAGCCGCGGGATGTGGTGATTCCACCCTAGTCGCGTCGCGGTCTGTATCGCGTGGTCCAACGGCACAATACCCGTTTCGCCGGTATACCAACTTTTAGTCAACTGCCGCTCATGACCCCAAAAATTGGTACTCTGCTGGCGCTCGCTGTAGTTTTGATAAATCCCGCGAATAAATTCGCGCCAGCCCACTATTTGGCGGACGAACCCCTCCAAACTCGCCAGCGGGGTGTCTGATTTTTGAGCCTGCTGCAACGCTGCGGCGACCACCTCATCGGGCGTAAGCAAACCAATATTCATAAGCGGGCTAAGGGCGCTATGAAACAGGGTGTCCGTGCGCAGGCTTATGGCGTCCTCATACGGCCCAAATCGCGCCAAGCGCCGCTGCAAAAAATCATGCAACCATGCCAGCGCACCGGCACGCGTACTGGGCCACCAGAAATCGTGGGCACTACCAGGGTGATCGGCAAATAGCTTTGCCACCAAGGGCACTACGTCTGTTAGGTGACCGTTGGCATGAGCCTGAGGCAATTCGGGGGGCACTACATCGCGGGGCAGCTTTTTACGGTTTTCTGCATCAAAGCTCCACTGCCCGCCTTGGGGCTGACCCTGAGCGTCGACCAAGATCCCCAAGTTTTGACGCTGTTGTTTATAAAAACGCGCCATTAACAGCGATTTGGTTTGGCCAGCAAAGTCTGTAAACGCTGCGCGGCTGGTTATAAACATCGGCGACTCGAGTTCACAACGCTGTACACCCGCCGCATCGCAAAGAGCCTTCACCCGCGCCTGTAGCGGTTTACTCTCGATTTCCAAGTGCCATAACTCCGCGCTGTTTGCATCGTGCAGTTGACGGTGGAGGCGCGTTTCAAACGACTCGGCGGTTTGCTCAAGCCTTTGGTACTGAACGGTGAATCCGGCCGCTCGCAATTCATCTGCGTAGTGACGCATAGCCGCCAATATCAATACCAGTTTTTGTTGGTGGTATTGGTAATGGCGACAGAATTCCAGATCCTCCGCCATAAAGACTGAAAAGTTTTTACCTGCATCAGGCAAGGACTCTTGCAGCCGATGAATAGGCACCAATTGGTTGCCCAGTATCAACAGAGATTTGACCGATCTGCTCAAGATACGCCCTCGCGCTGGCTATTGCTGCGCGCTGCTGGCTGGCAATTTCTGCACAAGTAAATTCTGCGTCCGCTGACCTCGACCCTTTCAATCGGATCATGGCAGGTAAAACAAGGTTCGTTCTGACGATCGAAAATAGCAAACCGATAGTGGCGTCTGGATAAACCGGCGCGGCGCGCGCGCGCCACTCGCGCAGGTTTATTCGTAATTCCCGCCGTGGCTAAAGACAAACGAGTGAGTTCTAGAGTGGCCCGAGCTAGCCGACCCAATTGCCCACGGGACAAATCACGGGGCCTGTCAAATGGACTAACTCTGGCTGCATAAAGGATCTCAGAGCGCAAGTAATTCCCAATTCCAGCGACGAACCCCTGATCGAGGAGTAGCGCCGCGAGGGTGCGACGTTGGAACTGCGGCGCCGCCAGCAATGCCAATATGTCGCGCCAGTGCACGTCCTCGTCTAGCGCATCGGGACCTAATCTGGCGAGATATTTTTGCACCGGCAGTGCCTCTGGCGTAAGCACTTCGATGTCGGAGGCACTGTACAGTAGCGCACTATGGGTCGCCGTATGAATCGCAACTCTTAATGTGCGCTGGGTGCGCGGTAGTTTGTCGCGTCGCACGACGTACCAGCGGCCATAAAGTTGGTTATGACTATAGAGCGTTAAATCATTGGCAAAGCGTGTGAGCAGTGCTTTGCCGCGGCTGCTGACCCACTCGACCTGCTGGCCACTGAGAATCGGCTCAAAGCGCCGCAACTGTGGCTGACCGAATTGCACAACCTCGGCTTCGCGCCCGCGAAGTATTTTATCGATGCGCATCGCCGCGCGACGGATCTCGGGACCCTCAGGCATCGGGAGCCAATTTTTTATTGCGGCGGCAACGCTCGGAGCAGTACGTTACAGCGGCCCAGTCGCGCGCCCACTTTTTGCGCCAAGCGAACGTCAGACCACAGGTCTTACATGTTTTTTGCGGTAGATGCGACTTTCGCACAGTCTTGAATGTCCAGCCTAGGTGCGCGGCTTTGCGCATTTAGTGGAAGAGTAAGCGAACCCTTGCACCGGCTATAAAAAAGCCTCGCAGAGGCACTCTCTTTATATCGAGTAGATCACGATATATGTCGACTATCTGTGAATTGCTCAAAGCGCCGTCGACATCGTGCCGCAGCAGCACACTGAGCACCATGCTTGCGTCCAATGTCCAAGGTCTACCGTACTTATACTGCGGGTGTGGAAGCCCTACGGGCCATACCCCTAGGAACACCAGAGGACCTTGAAAGACATTAAGCCAACTTCGCCATTCGTAGCCACTACCCACTGTAATCTGCCCGTTGGCAATATGGATCTCGTCTAAACTGTAGGTGATGCCGTCAAAATGACGATGCCGGTAACAAAATTCATTCGCTACGCGGCCCTTTTCGCCAAACATGCAAAGAGGCCTGTCAACTTTTAGGTGACGAACCGTATCACTCGCGAGGCTATGGTCAATAGAGAAAACCTGAGTCCCCACAGCGACGCTCTTCAAAACATGGACAAAACTTAGTCCAACCCAACTGGCCGGCAGGTCAGAGCGCCTATTTACTGCGTCGCTGCTCCAAAATCAGCAGCCATACCGTCGGCACCATCCCCAGCGCGACTATAATCAAGGCCGCGGTGGAGGCTTCGCTCAAGCGTTCATCCGAGGCAAGACGATACACACGAGTGGCAAGGGTTTCGAAGTTAAACGGCCGCAAAATCAACGTCGCGGGCAGTTCCTTCATCACGTCTATAAACACCAGCAGCAAACCGCTGAGCACGGCGGGCCGCAGTAATGGAATGTGCACCCGCCGCAGCACCCCGGCCGGCCCGGCGCCGAGAGTTCGAGCAACTGCATCTAACTGCGGATGTAATTGGATCATGGCGGATTGTGTGCCGTTATAGGCCACGGTCAGAAACCGCGCGACGTAAACCAGCACCAACGCAAATACCGATCCCGTCAGCAATAACCCAACCGGCCGATTTAAATTGTCCGTAAGAAATTGCGCCAGGCTTCGATCTAAAAGCGTCAGTGGCAGCAACATCCCTACCGCCAGCACCATACCGGGAAGCGCATAACCTAAGGTGGCAACACGCACTCCCAAATTCAGCCAACGGTCACCGCCCAGCCTTTCGGCGTAATTCAAAAAAACGGCCGCTATCGCGCATGCACCCGCCGCAACAACCGCGACAGCAACACTATTAAGACCAAAAACATAAAAGCCGCGGCCAAGCATTGGGTCACCCTGTTGCAGCGCCTGCAACAGCAGACTGCCGACAGGAATAACAAACCCTCCGAGCACCGGAAGCAAACAAAACCCTGCCGCCAACAGGCCTGAAACGCCGTTGAGGGCCATTTTCTCCGCCGCCACATTGCGCGACAACGGATTAAAACGCTCACCCCGTCGCGCAGACTGTTCAAACACCACCAACAGCGCAACCAATAAAAATAAGCAGCCGGCCAGCTTTAGTGCCGCGTCGTGTTCACCCATGGCATACCAGGTCCGAAAAATTCCAGTGGTCAACGTGGGCACCCCGAAATGCTCTGCAACGCCATAGTCGGCGATGGTCTCCATCATGACCAAGGCCATGCCGCCGATAATCGCCGGCCGCGCAACGGGCAGAGCCACACGCCAAAATACTTGCGACCGCCCTGCTCCCAGCACGCGAGCACTTTCATACAAAACGGCCGCTTGATTTTGGAAACTCGTTTTAGCTAACAAATAAACATAGGGATACAAAACCAAAGCCATTACAATGCCCGCTCCGCCCAAAGACCGAATCGCGGGAAAATAGTAACTACCCAGTTGCACGTCTGCCGCGGCGCGCAGCGTGACCTGCAGCGGCCCGGTGGCATCCAATAAATCGGCGTAGACATAGCCCACTACATAGGCCGGTGCCGCTAAAGGTAAGATCAGAGCGACGCTTAACCAACGACTGCCCGGAAACCGATAATGTGCCGTTAGCCAGGCGGCACCCACGCCCATGCCAACGGCCAGCACCCCGACTATTGCCATTAGGCCTAAAGTATTCAACGTATAGGTCAGCAATACGGTTTCCGCGAGGTGCGACCAAACGTCGGTGGTCGGAAAAAACAGCGCGCCCACAACCACTAACAACGGCAGCGCTACAGGGGTCGCAACGACCACGGCCACTATTGTCCAGGCGAGCGAGCCAGAACCGGTAGCGGATGATCTTAAAGTGGGCCGAGAGTCTACTGCGGTCAATTTTGGCGGTCCTTGTTGCTGGGTTGTATGCCACTCATTGCGTCTTCGGTCACCGCGCTGGCCTTCCAAAAGTGCGCTTATCGTAACTTTTCCGTAGCCCAGTTACACTGCGCACCCCATGAGCATTCGATTTACCGACTTAAGTCATGACTTTGGTGACCACGCTGTATTGCGAGATATCAATCTAGAAATCGCTACCGGGGAAATTGTTTGCGTACTAGGGCCATCGGGCAGTGGTAAAAGCACGTTATTGCGTATCATCGCTGGGCTTGAACCCATTCAACGCGGGCGCCTTACAGTGGACGATGCGCTACTCGCCGACCCACAGGTAAACCCGCCCCCAGAACAACGCTCTATTGGCCTAGTGTTTCAGGATCATGCGTTATTCCCTCATCAGACCGTTGCCGAGAACGTGGCTTTCGGTCTGAACAACATGCAAGGCAAGGAACGAGAGCACGTAATAGCATTACAGTTGGCAAATGTGGGTATCAGCGCACTCGCTGACCGCTTTCCCCATACTCTGTCTGGCGGCCAGCAACAGCGGGTTGCACTTGCTCGAGCATTAGCTACACAACCCAACGTCCTGCTGCTCGACGAGCCATTCGCAAGTGCGGACGCGCCGTTACGTAAAAGCCTCAGAGACGATGCCCGCCGACGCTTGAAAGCCGCCAATACAACCACGCTCATGGTTACCCATGATCCTGCTGAAGCCATGACCATGGCTGATCGCATTGCGGTATTGGTAGACGGAGAGTTGGTACAGTTTGGCACTCCGGAGGAGCTCTGGAAGCGCCCCCAGCATCCATTCGTGGCCGCTACTGTCGCCGACTTGCAGCCCCTCAAAGCTCGTATTGAAGGCAACCACTGCGTCACCGCTTTCGGCAAACTGCCCTTGCGGCTGCTGGCATTAACGCACGCTGTAGAAGACAACACCGCGCTGCAGATTGGTGTGCGCGGGAGCAGCCTGACATTCAGCAAGGCCGGCCCCTGTATCGTGCAGGACATTCGCTTCCTCGGTGATCGCTACACGGTGCTGGTCAGCGCCGAAAACCAAGACCTGGAGTTATCGAACACGCTAAAACCTAACGCACAAATCGGCGACGCCGTTAGCGTTAATTTCGCATCAGCTGAGGCCGTGATCTTGTCCTGAGCATCGATCGCCGAATCTTTAATAGTAATAATTCTCATTTAGACTAAACTTCTTCAATCACCAATCAAGGCAGTCCCAATGAACTTATCTCGACTCATGTGTTTACTCGTTTTATTTACCTGGGGGCACAACAGCGTTGCTGAGGAGGTGGTAAACCTTTACTCCGCACGCCACTATGACACCGATATCGCCCTTTACGAACGATTTACCGAACAAACAGGCATCAAGGTCAATCTGATCGAAGGTGGCAGCGATGCGCTGATCGAGCGCATCGTCAATGAGGGCAAATTCAGCCCTGCAGATATATTGATCACCGTCGATGCCGGACGACTCTGGCGGGCGACAGAGAAAGATATTTTCCAAGCTATCGAGTCGCCTGCAGTTAACGAGCGCGTGCCCGCCAATTTGCGCCATCCCTCCGGTCTATGGTTTGGTCTTTCCAAACGCGCACGGGTGATTGCCTACAATAAAGCCAAGGGTTTACCCGCGGGACTGAGAAGCTATGAGGATCTGGCGCGAGCCGATCTCAAAGGTCAGATATGCATGCGCAGCTCCGGCAACATTTATAACTTGTCGTTGCTGGCTTCCATTATTGAGGCCAACGGAGCTGAAAAGGCGCAGAACTGGGCCAACAGCGTGGTAGCAAATTTTGCGCGGCAACCCCAAAGCAATGACACCGGTCAATTACGCGCCGTAGCTGCAGGAGAATGCAGCGTTACAGTAGCTAATACCTACTACCTTGGCCGACTACTTGGATCCGAAAAAGCAGCCGACCGCGATGTCGCGGCGAAACTCGGCGTGCTGTTTCCAAATCAAGACGGCCGCGGCAGTCATATCAACGTTAGCGGCGCGGGCGTCACCAAATACGCGCCGAACAAAGCCAATGCGGTGCGCTTTCTCGAGTACCTAACGAGCGACTTCGCACAACGCGTGTTCGCTGAAGGCAACAACGAGTACCCCATCGTCGGCGAGGCTACGGGACCGATATCGGAGCTGGGAACCTTTAACGAAGATACCGTTTCGGCATCGGTACTGGGCCTACGTCAGGCTGAGGCCGTGAAGATTTTCGATAGAGCGGGCTGGCTTTAGAATAACGTCTAGCTGTCAGACTGATGGAGATAGTCCAACAAGCAGTGGGCGTCACCGGTCGCTGCTTACTGGGCCTGTACTTTTTAATTCCAGGCATTACTAAGGTCACGGGCTTTGGCGCCAATGCCGCTTACATGGAAAAACATGGCATGGTGTTCGTGCCATTTTTCTTGATCGTGACCTTAATCCTGCAAATTGGCGGTGGCTTGTTTTTGATTGTGGGTTTTCAGGTTCGCATCACCGCCCTAATGTTTGCGCTTATGATTTTGGCGATAAATATCGTTATGCACGATTTCTGGAACGTCTACGAAGGCCTAAGTCAGGCCCACGAAACCCAAAATTTCGTAAAAAACTTGGCCATCATGGCCGGCCTTTTAGTTTTAGGTGCTCACCAAGGTGAATCACCCCTTAGCGTAGACCAACGCCTCAAACGCCCCCCGTTTAATGCTTGAACCGATCAACGCGGCGTAAACAACACCTCTGTGGCTGTGCATAGCTGGCGCGCTGGGCCCATAGCTTAGCCGTCAATTCAGATACTTATGGTTGTCATAGCCGCTTTTATGCGGCGCCCGCGTGGGCTGCAGACTGTCGCCATTCAAACGAAAGCCAATAGCGGGAAGGCTCACCGCGGTATCCTGAGTTCCCACAGGGAGTTGTCGCAACAAATCGCGTGCCTCGGGCTGGCCCTCTGCCAGCACCTCGCCAAGAGACCGCACGCGGCTCGCTGGAACGCCAACCTGATCAAGCAATGTCTCCCATTCGGCTGCGCTGCGTTGCAAAAACGCCCTTTCTATCTCGAGCCTTAACGCATCTTGATGATCAGCGCGCCGACGCGGATGCTGCCAGCGCTCGTCTTTGGTCCATTCAGGATGACCTAGCACCGCGCACAAATCCATGAACTGACGTTCGTTATTGGCCGCCAACATAATCAGCACACCGTCGCTGCTCGCAAAGCAGCCGGAGGATGGGGCACGACTGGCAGCCTCGTTACCCAACTTGGGAATCTCATCACCCGTGGTCGCTGTAGTCACCATATTATTGGCCATTAGATTTAAGGCCGTATCGAGCATGGCCACATCTACAGTCTGGGGTTCGGCGGTACGATCGCGCTCTCGAAGCGCCGCCATAATTGCAAAAGCGGCGTTCAAACCGGTGGCATAGTCGATATACGGTGCGCCAACCTTAACCGGCCCCATTTGTTCGGTACCGGTGGTTTGCATAATCCCACTCATGGCCTGCACCACATGATCATAAGCGGGTCGATGGCCCACCGGCCCCTCACCACCGTAAGCAGAGATCGAACAATAGATGATATCTGGCTGCGCGCCACGCACCGCAGCCTCGCCTAACCCTAAACGCTGGGCTACGCCCGGTCGATAGTTCTGCACAAATATATCTGCGGCAGCAACCATATCGAGCACCCGAGCAATTCCTTGGGGGCGTTTGAGGTCAATCTCGACGCAATCTTTATCAGCATTTTGCGTGCAATATGCGAGCCCTAAGCCCTCGGCCGAGAGCTCGGGGATCGCTCCGCCATAGCGGGTTAATTCGCCGCCCGGTGGCTCAACTTTTATCACCTTGGCGCCCAACAAAGCCAGCTGATAGGTACAGTAGGGACCGGCGAACACCTGGGTCAAATCAATAACGGTAATTCCTGCTAAGGGCGCTGGGCGACTCATGGACAATCCTTGGCTACGACATTTCTGACACTTCGGATCATAGCCGAGAGGCGTTTCGACACGCCATGGCAGACCGCGGCGCTTTCATGCTTGAATGCGCGGCTTTAATTGCGAGAAAACCTAATGGCGAACTTACCGTTGAAAAATAAACTAGCACTGGTCACCGGCGGTTCAGGCGATATCGGCGCTGCCATCGCGCGACGTCTTGCGCAAGCGGGGGCTGAGGTCGTCGTAACCTATGTTGGCGCCAAAGACAGTGCTGAGGCCGTTGTTCACGATATCCAGCAAGCAGGCGGCCAAGGCCATTGCCGACAACTGGACCAACGGGAACCGGCAGCGATTGAATCCCTGATGCAAGACATCGAAGCGCATTGGCAGCAGCTGGATATACTGGTTAACAACGCCGCCTGGAATATCGGCATTCCGTTCCCCAATCTCGACGAGCTTACCGCCGAACTATGGGATCGCGTGCTCGAAACCAATCTGCGCGGCCCGTTTCTGCTGGCGCGGGCTGGGGCTAAGTTGCTACAGGCGGGCGTTGGTGGGCATATCGTGAACATCTCGTCGGCTGGCGGCATCAGCCCGGGCAGCAGCAGCATCGCTTATTCCTCCAGCAAAGCCGGCCTTAATCATTTAACCCGCTGTCTCGCTGTCGCCATGGCACCGAAAGTCGCGGTAAACTGTATCGCTCCTGGGCTCGTTGAAAACACCCGTATGGCCCAGCGTCTACCCGACAATGTAGCGGCCGGAGCCCGCCGGCAGGCTGTATTAGGTTTGGTCGGTCAAGCCGATGACATTGCCGAACAAACGTTAACCTTCGTCACCAGTCGATCGATTTCGGGCCAGACCGTGGTCATTGACGGCGGTATGCCAGGAGTCATGCGCTAAAGATGAGTACGACCTCCGCAACGCCTGCCGCGGGCATGCAACAAGCCGAGAGCAGCCACGCCGGGCTACCACTAATCGAACTGATGCGGGTCAGCGCAACGGACGAACCCGATGTATTTACGGCCAAAACCGAAACCTATGGCCCTGTTGGGATCTACGGCGGCCACTTCCTTGGTCAGGCACTCGCCGCTGGCCTCGCCACGGTTGACGAACATAAAATGGCCCACTCCTACCACGGTTACTTTTTGCGCGCGGGCGATCCAACACTGCCGTTACGCTACGAAGTCATTAGATTGCGCGAAGGTCGCCACGGCGACACCCGCGCCATCACCGCCATGCAGGGCCAACATAAAGTTTTTCATATGATCGCGTCGTTCAAAACCGCTGAAACCGGCGACGAACACCAACCCAAAGCGCCGATTCTCGAGTCCCCGCAAGCCGTTATTGCAGCTCGCGAAGCAAAGGGCGAGCCGCCGTTCCCCTTCCCCGTCGTGCAAGCAGGACGCGTGCAGATGGAGTGGGCTTCTCCATCATTTTTTGAATTCGATCGCAAGCAACCGCCCGCCTTGCGCTTGTGGATGCGGGTGGCACCGTCTGATAAGACACTAACTCTACGTGAGCGCCAAATCCTCATGGCCTATCTTTCCGATGGACCGCTGATGTTCAACTCGGTGCTCCCGCACGGCATTCCGTTCCAGAGCCATCGCCTCACCAGCCTGGATCAAAGCGCTTGGTTCCATCGAGACGCAGATCCTTTCGAGTGGATGATTTTCGATCAACGCAGCACTGCCGCCACCGCCGGACGCGGCATGAACGAAGGCCAAATTTATACCCAAGATGGCCAGCTGCTGATGACTTGCGCTCAGGAGTCCATGCTGCGCAATATTGTGGAAAATACGCAATAGCCGGAGTGGCTGGGGCCAAAGCAAGTTTGTATGATATTTCGCTCGGTTAGGGCCTAGAGGAATTCATGCTCAATGAACTGTTGTTGAAGTTGGCGCGCTGGCTCGACAGCCAAAGCTGGAGCACCAGTATCCACGAGTCCATATATCTCTATTCGTGGATCGAGACCACGCATGTGCTCACGCTCATGGTTTTCTTGGGCATGCTTTTTGTGATCGATCTGCGCATGCTGGGTGCAATATTTCCCAACGTGCCGGCCTCCACCATCGCCCAACGTTTGGATAAGCCTATGATGATCGGCTTTGTCGTCATGCTGATCACCGGATTCTTACTGTATTACGCCATTCCAGTGCGCACTACCCAGAGTCTGTGGTTCCGCATCAAGGTGGTTTTGCTGATTGCAGCGGGCATTAATGCGTTTCTTTTTCGCGCCAAAATGCAAGCATCCAGCGACTCCTGGGACCTGGACCCAGTGCCGCCCAAACGCATTCGCATTGGCGCAGCACTGTCCTTAGCCTTATGGGCAGGGGTCGTCATTACCGGCCGCACGATTGCTTACGATTGGTTCGATTGCCACAAACAATTGCCCTATTTCATGTACTGGGCCGCTGGTTGTGTCGACGAAATGGCGGCTCTGCCCTAGCGCAGCCGAAGCACAAGGAACAGATCATGGATCTTTACCCCTTTTTTGACTGGTTAGACACCTCTCTGCTTGCCGATATTTCCAAGGCCTACGGCGGCGTCTTCGCTGTGGTGCAAATGTTCCATCTATTGGGCATTTCCATGCTCGGCGGCATGGTTCTAGTCGGGGATTTGCGCTTGCTAAATATTGTAATGAGGGACATTCCATCCGAGGTGGTAATCGAAAATACCCACAAGTGGTTTAATGTCGCGCTCGTGATAATTGTGATCAGTGGAATCTTTATGAGCTCTGCTGTGGCATTGAAGCTTTATTACAACACCATGTTCTGGGCCAAGATGGCGAGCTTGGCCGCTGGCGTAGTGTTTGTTTACGCTATTCGACGACCGCTGCTCAAATTCGATCACGCCACCATTAAACCGACGACGCTGCGTATGCTCGCCATTACGTCTATCCTAATCTGGTTCACCGTTGCCGCTTCGGGTCGCTGGATCGGATTCTCCTAAAAAAGGGCATGGGTATATGAATAAAAACAACCTCGAAAAAGCAGCTCTCGGGTTCGCCATAGCTACCATCATCAGTCTGACTTGGTTCTGGTCCATACAAGTGGGCTGGGTCATTGAAACTTTAGAAATGGCTTATGGCTAGCCGCCCTGATTGGTCCTCCGACGCGCAATATAACAAGTAGGTATACTGTGCCCTGAATTTGCAGGAGGGGCGTATTGCACGCATTAGACATCGTAGTCATCCTCGGCTACGTCGTATTGACCGTATTTGTAGGCCTCAGGGTCGCAAGGCGAGTCAAGAGCGCGCGCGACTTTTTCCTTGCCGGGCGCTCACTGACATGGTGGGTTATCGGCCTCTCTATCATTGGCTCTAATATCGACACCAACAGCTACGTAGGTGCGTCGGGCAATGCCTATAACATCGGTATTGCCCAAGCCAATTTCGAATGGATCGGCGCGATACCGGCAATGATCATAGCGTCGCTGATTTTTATTCCTTTGTATTGGCGCGCCGGCGTGTATTCCATCCCCGAATATCTGGGTTTGCGCTACAACCAATCTGTGCGTGTGGTGACCGCCCTGATCACTAGCTTATTCGCGGTCTTTGCCATGGGCGTTGGCATGTGGGCATTGGCTTTGGTCCTGGAAACCTACCTTGGTTGGCCGATCTGGCTGAGCATCCTTATATCGGGTGCCGTTGTCGGGCTGTACTCTGTCAGTGGCGGACTCGCGGCGGTTGCGTTCACCGACGCGCTACAGGTCAGCATTATGTTTGTCTGCGGCCTGATCATCGTCGGCTTGGGCATCTCTGAATTGGGTGGATTTACTGATTTCGCCACCGCGCTGACCCAGGACAACCCGAACCACCTGTCCGTGTACTTACCCGCCGATCATCCGCAGTCGCCATGGCCCGGCGTTATTCTGGGCCTTGGAATCGTGCTCTCGCCCGCCTACTGGATCGCCAGCCAAGCCATCCTGCAGCGCACTCTCGGCGCTAAGAGCCAATGGGATGCCAGCGCCTCAATGATGTTCGCCGCCTTCGCCAAAACCTTTGTACCTTTACTCATTATTTTTCCAGGCTTGCTCGCGCTGGTGTTGAACGCGCCCATTGATGCGACCGACAAAGCGTTGCCATGGATCATCAAAAACGTGTTGCCGCCGGGACTATCCGGACTGATGTTTGTCGCGGTTATCGCGGCGCTGCAGTCTTCATTGGATTCAAGCATCAACGCTACCTCATTGATGGTGACCCGAGACATTCGCCACGTTTTGGTCAAAAAACACGACCCCGACCGCGATCTGGTGGTAGGCCGCTGGATCTCATTAGTGTTACTCGTATCCGCCATGGCTATCGCACCATTTATTAACGACCTCGGCGGCATCTTCGTGTTCATCCAAACCGGCTTGTCGCTGTTCCAGGGACCCATGCTCGCGTTGCTGTTGATGGGTGCCTTATCACAGCGGGCCACGCCCAAGGCGGGCCTGTGGACGTTAATCAGCGGTGTCGCATTAGCTGCAGTCTTGCAATTTACCGACATTAATTTTTATTACATCGCGTTCTTGAGCTTTTGCTATTCCATGACGGCACTGTGGACGCTGAGCTTTATTACCCCAGGGCTAACCACAGAACAGTTGGCGACTGTGACTTACCGGCCGTTTACCCGCAGGAGCACATTGTGATTGCATGGCTTCAAAGCTTGCCCGCGGAGTGGGGGAACTACGTCTCAATGTTGCTGTTTTTCAGTTTGGGCGTGCTGGTCTGGTTGATCCCCTTGGAGAGGATCACTGCAGATATTGAGTCACCGCAGAAGTGGCAGGATATTCGCTGGTGGGCCACCGTGCTTATCGCCCTGCAACTGCTGATCTACATGGTTTTCTAACCGCTGCCGAAAAAATCAACCCGGTGCGGCACACGCCCAACGCACTAAGCGACGAACTCCGCCCTAGACGTTACTCGCTCGTGCCATGCCCACAGATTTCCAAGCTCGGAATCGGGCTTCAAACCAACCAAGGCAGAGGCAAAGTCAACGGCTATCGCCGCCGTGATGTCCACCATGGTATAACGAGCACCCGCAAGATAATCACGCCGCCCTAACTCCATGTTCATACGTCGGTAATAGGCGCGGGTAAGATCATCGCTGCGCTGTTTCGCCGCCTCAATCGGTTCAACCAGCCCCATCTTGGCAACGACGGGGCCGTTTACCCACGATGTGCCAATCTGCGACATCAATTCCAATTCGATCTGGCGATGAGCCATTTCGATCTGTGCCGTTTCCAGAGCATCTTCACCAAACAAATTCGGCCTAGGATAAAGCGCTTCGAGATAGCGACAGATCGCGATGGATTCGCCAATGCAGGTGCCGTCTTCCAGCTCCAGTACCGGAATCTTACCGCTGGGGTTTTTTTGGATGAATTCCTGCGTTTTATGCTCGCGCTTACCCATATCCACGGTCACATAGTCCAGTTCAATGTTTTTCTCAGCAGCGACGACTCGCACACGCCGCGGATTCGGTGCACCGGGAAAATCGTACAGTTTCATTTTTCTGGTCATTCGCTAGGCTCTAGGTTTTACGAACTGTGACTATAGCTTGCGGCACACGAGGCGTGATCACAAACCCGCTCATATCTATAACTCGGCATTCAATACCATGAACTGTATCGCTCTCATTGGCATGCCTGCAGCTGGCAAAAGCACCGTTGGCGTGATGCTGGCTAAAAAACTCGGATATGACTTTGTCGACACCGACCTGCTGATTCAGGTTAGAAGCGCACGCACGCTACCGCAAATTATCGCCGAAGACGGATTTCTGGCACTGCGAAAAATCGAGGCCGAGGTGATCACGTCGCTACAACGCACGCAGACGGTGATCGCCACTGGCGGTAGCGCAGTCTACGCCGAACAGAGCATGGCGCACTTACGCAAGCTCGGCCGAATAGTGTACCTGCGCGCTCGAACCCGGACCTTGCAGCAACGTATTGGCGATTTTCAAAGCCGTGGCATCGCCGCTGCGGCAGACGCTACTTTAGAGTCCCTCGCCATCGAGCGCACACCGCTGTATGACGGTTTTAGCGACTTAACAATCGATGCCGAGCAAGACACCGACGCCGTCGTAACCGATGTGCTCCGCGCAATTTCGCGCTGACGTAGTAAGCCTTAGAACCGCGCTTAAAATTTATCGCCCGCGGCCCCTATGGTTTCGATATTTAACTGACCGGCGAGACCTGCGGCGCGGTGCTGGCCGATTTGTTGCATCGCTGGCGAACTCATCATCTGCAACATAGCTTGCCTCGACGGGTACATAGCGATAGCTATTTTGTCCCAGAGCTCCTCCACCTCACCTAAGACCAAACGTTCAACATCGGCAGAAAAAACGATGGTGCCACCCACCTCTTCGAGCAATTTCGCTACCCCTTGAGCATACAACCCGTAAGCCGCCTCGCCGGTCAGATCCGTAGCGCGACCGTCCTCGTATTCCGCCTGTGCCTTAAATTTCAGTAAATTCACCATGTAGATCGGGCCCTCGGAACCGGGCGCCAAAAATCCCTCTATTTGTTGCTTATTCGGCAATAGCTTATTTACAACTTCCATGGGCCAGTTCCTATATTGCACACCTTAAATTATGCCATCCAGCGCCTTCTCGCCAGCGCAATGTGATCTTGCAACCAGCCTTGAACACCCACGGCCCTGCGGTCGGCACATGACTTAATCGAGAGCCTTTTTCATGTACCATCGTTAACGCTGCTGTTTTAAGACAGGAAAATCATATCTGATGAATACCGGACTACTGCAACCGCGCTGTGGCCTGCAATTTGGGATTCAGAAGCTGGTGTAGTCGTCCGCCATTGTTTGTGCGCCGCAAAATTAAGATTGAATAACAACCAAGGTAGGCAATAAGCACGGGCTGCGCCGCCGTTTTTGCGCTGAGTAAATTAATATCGATAACATGACACCCAGACCCGAGTACCCTCGCCCGTTGCTAAGGCGCGACCGCTGGCTCAACCTTAATGGGCCATGGGGGTTTGCCCCGGATCAAGCCAATGTCGGCATTCGCGAGCGTTGGTGGCAGCGCACCGATTGGCCACACACCATTATGGTGCCTTTTTGTCCCAACAGTGCCGCCTCAGGAGTGACCATTGATCCCGATGTCGCCACAGTGTGGTACCAGCGCGCCTTTGAACTCCCAGATTGGGATTGCACCGACATTGTGCTAAACATCGGTGCCTGCGACTACGACACCCAGATTTATATCAATGGGCAACAGGTCGGTCAGCATCGTGGCGGCTATACGCCCATACAGATCAGCATCGGCGACCATCTAAAACCCGGCGACAACCAAATTACGGTGCGGGCGGCGGATTCAGATTCATGGCAGCAACCCCGTGGCAAACAGGAAGGCACCACGCGCTGGCCCATCGACTATGATTCAGTCATCGGGATTTGGCAAAGTGTTTGGTTGGAGCCCGTAAATGCTGTGCATTTGCTGAATATGGGCAGTTACTACGAATTGGGTAAGCAGACTCTGCATCTGACCTGTGAACTCAGTGAGACGCTTGTAGGTCAAGTACGGGCAACGCTAAAAACCTATGGCACGACCCACGTCACCGCCCAATCTGATGGCCAGGGTCGAAGCGAGGTTCGCCTCACCCTGCCTATCGAAAATCCTATCCTGTGGTCACCAGAATCCCCGCATCTCTACGACCTAGAAATTGCAGTTGCCGACCGAAGCGGCGAAATTATTGATCATGTCGAGAGCTACGCCGGGCTGCGCGAACTCGCCATAGCCGACGGCAAGCACTGCCTAAACGGCGAGCCACTGTATCTGCGCGGCATACTGGACCAAGGTTATTTTCCAGAGGGCTGGTACAGCCCCGTGGACGATGAAGCGATACGCCAGGACATTGAACTGACCAAGGCCATGGGCTTCAATTTTGCGCGCAAACACCAGAAAGCTGAAGACCCGCGCTACCTGTATTGGGCCGACAAACTAGGGTTGCTGGTGTGGGCGGAAATGCCCTCGGGCAGGATATTTTCCACCGATTTAGTAACGGCGCTCAGCACCCAGTGGTTGGACTTAGTGCGCCGGGATCGAGGTCACCCCTGCGTTATCGGCTGGGTGCCCTTTAACGAATCTTGGGGGGTATGGCACATCCAGCAACGGCAGGAACAACGCGCGTTCGTGGATGGCCTGGTGCAACTCACAAAGGCTCTAGACACCTCGCGACCAGTCATTGGCAACGACGGCTGGGAATACAGCAGTGGCGACCTTTGGACTCTGCACCTGTACCACGATGCACAACGCACCTTAGACGAACGCTTGGCATTGCTGATCGCCGATCCGAGCCAACCTGTTACCCAAGGCGAGAGGCCGAGAACCGGCGCCCTGCCCGGTAGCGACCCCAGTCGTCTACCAGTGGTGCTGAGCGAATGCGGCGGCGTCGGTTATGCCTCTGCCGATCCCACCGAAAATGCCTTTGCCTACGGCGATCTACCCACCGATGTTGTCGCACTAGAACAAGAAATCCGTCAGATCATGGCGAGCATCAGGTCGAGCGAAACTCTGCAAGGCTTTGTATGGACCCAACTCAGCGACGTGCAGCAGGAAATAAATGGGCTCCTGTACTTTGATCGCAGACCGAAGCTGCCGCTGGCAACACTTAAGGAAATTTTCGCAGACTGAGTCGCGCTGTGCCGGCAACCGGTTGCTCAGGCGACGGGTCATTAACCTCTCAGCTACGGGGAATTGCTTGCCAACGCTACCGCCCGTCGGCAAAACAAAACCGTTTAGCAGAAATTAGCGGTAAGAACCTGTAAAGGGGCATAAATCCAAAGCTTTAGACAAACGCTTTGGGAGAAGGCTATGCGTTCAATGCCGCGATCTAGCGCCTGCGCATCTTTTATTGCACGCGTGGTTACACGTGTGCGCGTCAGCCAACCGCAGTTGAGCGCCCAGACCTTCGCTGCACGTGGCTCAACGACTACTGATCTGCAAACCTTGTCGCGGCGGTTTTTACCCCCTTTGAGCGTCGGGATAGTCATCACCGCGCTGCTGTTTTTACTGATGCAGACGCTGATCAATAATCAGCAGCCGCGACTGGACGAGCAGCCATTAGGGGCGCGACTGACCTTCGTTCCGCTACTGGAGGACACGCCGGTCACTGTGAAACCCGAGGCACCCAAACCTCCGGAAGAGATTGCGCCGCCCCCCGCAACACCTAGAGCCCCGATCGGACCCGACCCCCACATGACGCCGGGCGTGTCGATATCGCCGCCCCCTCCCAAGGTACGTCCCGATGTTGGCATCGCCGATGGCGGCATCTTGCCGGTCGTAACCGTAGCACCCGAGTACCCGCGGCGCATGGCAGCTCGCGGCATCGAGGGCTGGGTGTTATTGGCGTTTAGCGTGGACCACCTCGGTCGCGTGATGAACCCGCGCGTGGTGGAGGCACAACCGGCGTCCGGCTTTAATCAGGCTGCGTTAAACGCGATCGAGCGATTTAAGTTTAAGCCTCGGGTGGTGAACGGGACCGCAACGGCTGTGCATGGCGTATATCAGCGCATTACGTTTCAGCTCGGCGAGTCGTGAACCCGTGGCCGCCACGGTCGATGCGGCATGACCGCTTAGACCCAAAGCACCAGTGCCAATGCCGTCGGTGCCGCCAGCAGCCACAACCCCACTCCCAAGCCAACGCTGCGCAAAGAGATTTGGCTGAGGGTGGTGCGATCAATTTCCAGTCCAATCATGCCTAGCGCAACGACCAGTAACACCTTGCTGACGTCACTGATCCCGCCAACAAACGCTTCGCTTAAGGGTAAAAAAGATCCAATCATCGCTGCGGCGACAAACAACAGCACAAACCCTGGCACTCGCAATTTAGCTTCGTCAGATCGACAGATCAGCGCCACAACAAAGGCCAGCGGAATCAGCCACAAAGTTCGCCCTAACTTTATGGTAGTGGCAACAATGGCGGCCTCATCGCCGTAGAGAGCCGCTGTTGCCACTACCGAACTGGTGTCATGAATAGCCAACGCCACCCAAGCTCCAAAATCCTGTTGACTCAGTTGCAACGCATGGCCGATGTACGGAAAGGTCAGTAAGGCGACTGCGTTGAGCAAAAACACGAGTGCCATAGCCATGCCAATCTGCTGCGGTTTAGCCTGAATAATTGGCGCCAGAGTCGCAATGGCGGTACCGCCGCAAATGGCGGTGCCGCCGCTCAACAGCGTCGCTTCATTGGTTTCGCTGGCCAGTACTTTCGCCAGGGCAAAACCCGCAACCAGAGTGCCCAACACAAATACCGTCATCACCAGTCCGTAGTCTGCTGAAACCTCAATCAACCGATCAACGCCTAGAGTAAACCCGAGAAGAATTATGGCGGTCTGTAGGCTTAACTTGCCCCATTTGGCGACACTGTGCAGCGGGTTTGTGCCGGTTATAAGTCGCGTCGCTAACCCCAACAGCAATGCATAGGCCGGATTTCGAAAATACACGCCCACCGCCAGGGCGACAGCCACACCGGCCCATGCGAGGTTAATTTTCGCAGCTTTCGGCATTACAGCTCTCCTTGCTCCTGATCCACCAGCTCGCCATTTGAGTAGTCGCGGCCCATTACATTAGCCTGGCGGCGTTCTTCAGACGTCTTTAGCAAATCCGGATATTTCGGTGCGGTCATAAAGCGCGCAAACCAGTCTGCGACTAATTCATCGTCATCGAGTAGCTTCAACAACTGATTCTTCGCGTGCGTTATAAAAGCCGGATCAATCCGAGTGTTTGCCATGGCCGGTACCAACCTTGGATCCCGATAATGCTGGTCCAACCCCTGTGCGGAAAGTTCTACCGCCAAGTCCGCCAACATATCCGACAACAGGGGCGAGCGAAACCCAATGGAAAAGGTCATAGAGGCGTCTTCGGCAACGCCCCAATGAGCGACACCGGGAGGCAAATACAGCATATCGCCGGGTCCCAGCAGCCAATCTTCGGTGGCCTCGAAGTGATCTATGATTTGCAAATCCGTACCCGCCAATAGCGGCGTCGACGCGTCGCAGACCTCACCGATCCGCCAGCGTCTGTGGCCCTCGACCTGTACTAAAAAGACATCGTATTGATCAAAATGTGGGCCAACACTTCCGCCTGGCGCTGCATAGCTGACCATAATGTCGTCGGTGCGCCAGCGCGGTAAAAAATCAAAATAGGTATATAGCTCTGCGACCTCCGGGCACCAAAGATCGACCGCCTGTACCAGCAGCGTCCAGTCACGACCAGACAGTTGAGTAAAATCCTCGGCGGCGAACGGCCCATAGCGCAGTTGCCACGGTCGAGCGGTATCGCCTGTTATCACCAGCCGCGATTCCACGTCCTCGTCCAGCGCTAATCCAGCCAATTCGTCGGCACTGATGGGGGCCGAGTAATCCGCCAGCGATCCCCGCACAAGCAGCGGACGCCGCTGCCAGTAATCGGCTAAAAATCGCTCCGGAGTCAATGCTCCCAATACCTGCATTAGTCTATTCACCCCTACTCACCACGCCAGACTAGCGCAAAATCCGAGCTTGGCGTTAACCTCGCAATATTCGCAGGCGCGCACCAAAACTTGACGAATCGACGCTAACACGACAGATTAAAACATCGACTAAGAAGGGAAATCTCAAGCAACGGTTTTAGGGGAGCAAAATGGAATACGATCTTATTATTTCCGGCGGTCAAATCATCGATGGAACAGGCGCTGACGCCATCCGCGCCGACATCGCGATAAGCAATGGTCGCATCGCCCGAATTGGTGATCTCGGCTCAGCTACGGCCGCCGAGACTATTGATGCCGGCGGCAAAGTAGTTACTCCTGGATTCATCGATCTGCATACACACCTCGACGCGCAGGTCGGTTGGGATCCAATGATGAGCTCAAGTTCGTATCACGGGGTTACCACTGCCATGATTGGTAACTGCGGCGTTACTTTCGCTCCTTGTAGCCCGGACAATCGCCAATATTTAGCCCAGCTAATGGAGTCAGTGGAAGACATCGCTGCAGACGCGATCATGGATGGATTGCCCTGGGATTGGACCACATACGGGGAGTACCTAGATTCAGTTCAGTCGTTGAGACCGGCGCTAAACGTAGTTGGTCTAGCAGGTCACTCAGCGGTTCGCTATGAAGCAATGGGTGATAGAAGCATGGATGAGGGTGCGCAGGCGTCAGACAAAGAGCTGTCGCATATTGCACAGATGGTGAAACAGTCTCTCGAGGAAGGCGCTGTCGGCTTCTCAACCTCACGGTTCCTACTACACACAGTGCCGGATGGCCGCTGTACGCCCGGAACTTGGGCCGATTTGCGAGAAACCAAGGCAATACAAGAGGCTGTAATCGCCGGTGGCGGCATAGGCGCGGTCTTCCAATCCGCGAACGACATGCAAACACGCTATCAGACTGAACTACAGATGTTTCGTGACGGCACGGAGCTAGGCTGTCAGGTGCTGTTTTCAGGCGGCACTGGCGCAGAGGGTGACGGCGGTGTTGCTCGGTGGAGTGAATTTTTTGAACGCGAAAACGAAGGCGGTAAGCGCCTTGCGAGCATCTGTCATACCCGACCATCTGGATCATTTTTCGGCTTGGCCCAACTGTCTCCTTTTACTCGGAACTCGAAGGCATGGAAGGACCTTATGGCCCTACCCAGTATAGAAGCGCGCGTCGAGGTGCTGAGGAATGAAGCATCGAGAGCCAAGCTGATCGCTGAAGGCATTGAAGCTGGAGACATGAAAAATCTCGCACACATGCTGCACCCCTTCGGCAGCGGTGATACTCCAAATATGGATTTCGACCGCAAACAAAGCCTGCTGCAATTAGCGGAAGCGGAGGGTCGAGACCCTGTAGAGATCTACGTGGACAGGCTACTGGCGTCGGAAGGTAAAGAGTTTTTCAACTTCTGGATGTTCGGTGGCAACCTAGAGAATCAATGGAAGTACATGCAACTGCCCCAAGTCGTGCCTATGCTCGGTGACGCGGGTGCCCATGTAGGTTTCTTCACCGACACGGATTCGCCAACCGTGTTGCTCAGCGAGTTGACCCGAGAGCAAGGCGTATACACGCTGCCGGAAGCGATACACCGAATAACGGGTAAGTCCGCCGAGATTATTGGCCTAAAAGAGCGTGGCGAGCTGCGAGAGGGCTGGCATGCAGACATCAACATTATTGATTACGAAAATCTGTCGAGCTGTCATCCAGAGTACGTTAACGATTTCCCGCACGGGGGCGGTCGCTTCATCGTTAAGGGTAAGGGCTACGACGCCACCATCGTTGCTGGCCAAGTTATTATCAAAAATGGCATTCATACTGGTAATCGGCCAGGGCAGGTTATTCGCGAATTCATTCGCGGCTAAAGCGCAAACTAAAGCCCCGCCCAGGGGCTTTTTTTTACCCTTCTCAACGGTAATGGCGGCGTATGGCACAAGACAATACGGATCAGGCTAACTACTGGAATGATCGGGCCGGCAACACTTGGGCGGAACTGCAGGATCGACTGGATACGTTGCTGAAGCCTTTGTCCGACGCCGGGCTCAGGGCCGCAAATGCGCAGCATGGCGAGCGCGTACTCGATGTTGGCTGCGGTTGCGGCGACACCAGTATCGCGTTAGCCGCCCGTGGCGCGATCGTCCATGGCGTGGACATTTCTGGTCCCATGATCGAACGCGCGCGCGCGCGCTCTAGTGAGGTGGAATTCATATTGGCCGATGCCGCCAACTTCGCAGCCGCGCAACCCTACGATCTAATTTTCTCGCGCTTTGGGGTAATGTTCTTCAGCGATCCCACCGACGCATTCGCTAATCTCCACAACCTGTTGAATGCTGGTGGGCGACTGGTATTTGTCTGCTGGCAACCGCCGACTGAGAACCCATGGATGTCGGTAACCGGCCGCGCGGTTGCACCGTTTTTACCCGTCACCCAGCCGCCTCCAGACCCTCGCGATCCCGGCCCCTTTGCTTTCGCAGATGCCGACTATGTACGCACGATCCTTATCGATAGCGGCTTTAACAACATTCAGCTCGACTCGTTTACCGCCACATTGCAGGTGGGCACTAATGCAGAGGACGCCCTCAAGTTACAAACACGCGTGGGTCCTGCGGCCCGGGTTATGGCGGAACTCGAGGACAGCGCACGCACCGAGGCGCTGGACGCAGCGCGCGGCGCCTTGGCCGCGCATCAGAGTGCCAGCGGCGTGCAACTGGGCGCCGCTATTTGGATCGTTAGCGCAACGGCTGCCTAACGCTCAACGCAACTCCAATCCGGCCAGGGTGCCCTCCTCTCGCCACGCTTCGATCACTTTAAAAAACTTCACTGGTCCAGCGCCGTAAGAGCCGTTTTGCACGCTCTTCGGGTTGGGTTTGCCCTCATTGTTGTAGTAGCCCGGCGTACATTCAGCCTGAAAGCTTTCGCTCAACCGCGACATTTTGATGATCTCCTGAACCCACTCCTGCTCAGCCTCTTCGGTAACCTCAACCACTCGAGCATTGGACTGGGTGACCTGCTGAACAATATAGGCAATGTGTTTTGCTTGTTCATTCATGGCGTGAGGGAAGCTTACGGTGAAACCGGATTGAGCCTGCGAAATGATAAAACAGTTAGGAAAGCCCGACGTCTGCATCCCGTGCAAAGTCGCAATACCCTCGGCCCACTTATCTTTGAGACTCTGGCCATTGCGTCCAATCAAGTCGTAGCCCGAACGGCGAGTGTAATCGGTGCCCACCTCAAAGCCCGTCGCAAAAATTACGCAATCCAACTCGAACTCTTGGCCATTGGCAACCAGCCCGGTTTTGGTAAAGCGTTCGACCCCGCGACCCTCGGTATCGATCAAATGCACCCCAGGCAAATTAAAACTAGGTAGGTACTCGTCGTTGAAACACGGCCGCTTACAAAATTGGCGGTAGTAAGGTTTAAGCGATTCTGCAGTGTCTGGGTCATCCACAAGCGCCTCTGCACGCGCGCGGATTTGCTCCATTTTCTGAAAGTCCGCCAACTCCATCTTTTGTGCTATTTCAGCCGGCGACAAACGCCCCATGCCTTTAAAATTAACCATCGAACCGAGGTTGCGGATTATCTCGGTCCAGCCATCGTTCACCAGATCCTCATCAGCGAATCCACCTGACACCAAGGTCATAAAATTATCCATACGCGCCTGTTGCCAGCCGGGCCCTAAACTCGCCGCCCACTCTGGGTCCGTCGGTCTATTCGCGCGTACGTCTACGGAACTCGGCGTACGTTGAAATACGAATAACTCGTCGGCACCCTTTGCCAGATGAGGCACACACTGTATCGCGGTCGCACCCGTGCCGATGATCCCCACACGCTTACCGCGCAAACCGGTTAACTGGCCTTCAGGACCACCACCGGTATACGCATAGTCCCAGCGACTGGTGTGGAAAGTATGACCCTGATACTCAGAAATACCGGCAATGCCCGGTAGTTTCGGACGATTCAAAGGCCCATTGGCCATGCACACGTATTGGGCGCGCATTTTGTCGCCGCGATTGGTGAATACGGTCCAGAGCTGGCTGTCTTCATTCCACTCCATGCCTTCGACTTCGGTTTGAAAGCACGCATGTTCATAGAGATTAAATTTCTCGCCAATGGCGCGACTGTGGGCAAGGATCTCTGGCGCATGCGTGTATTTTTCTTTAGGTACAAAGTTGAGCTCTTCACAAAGCGGCAGATACACATACGATTCCACGTCGCAGGCAGCACCCGGATAGCGGTTCCAATACCAGGTGCCGCCAAAATCACCGCCCTTTTCGATAATGCGCACGCGCTTTACACCTGCCTCGGTTAATCGCGCACCGGTCAGCAGACCACCGAAACCGCCGCCGACGACGATACAATCCACCTCGTCTTGCAGCGGCTCGCGGCTATAGCCCTGCTCTACGTATGGATCATCGATATAATGTGAGAAATCGCCAGTGACTTCTTGATACTGCTCGTTACCGTCGGCACGCAAGCGCTTATCACGCTCCGCCCGGTATTTCGCGCGTAAGGCGTCGGGATCAAAATCCAGCTGCTCATCGGTCGATGCCTGCACCGTCATAGAAACCTCTCTTAATGGTCTGACTAATTCACCGCATGACGATGGCGCGTCACGCAATGCCTAATCCATAAATACTAACATTTTCGGACGCGGGGTTAATGCGGGCCAGACTGATTGAAGGGATCGTTCCAGAGCGCAGAGAAAACATTGGTGCCGTTAATGAAGTAAACTGCGTCGCCAGAAATCACGCCACGACTGAGATTGTCCGGGTATTCGCCCGCCTCTAAATCCCTGACAGACAAATACCCCCGATCCACCAGTGCCGCGGCGGTGGTCTGGCCTTTGTCGCGAATTTCCAGCAATTGCAAACGCTCGGTCAACTCGCCGCCCAAAGCGGCGTAGCCAGAGAGTGGTACGGTGAAACGGTCGGTCGAGTCCCCGGCCAGATAGCTGAATGCACGCCGATCATATTCGGCAACGCTATAGCTCCAATCGAGATCACCCCCCAAAGTCAAAACGCCCTGGCTGCGCGGCGAGTCGAAGTCGCTGATGTCGAAGAGCTCCAGCTTGACCTCGCCAGCCTCTGACTGCCCTAAACCCAACAGTAAGTCGTCACCAACCGGATGCAGAAAATTGCTGAACCCCGTGACCTCCAAAGCCCCCACAATATAGGGATCGGTGGGGTCACTCAGATCAATCGTATAGAGCGGATCGGTACGTTCGAACGTCACTAAGTAAGCACGGCTGCCGACAAACCGCACCCCATAAAGATCCTCGTTGGGTTTGCCTATCTCCTCTGTACGGGTAGCGTTCGGAATTTGACCGACGACGTTGAGTTTTTTATCTACCCCATCGGTCTGCAATACGTACACGACATGATCCAACCGATCAGCGCTGTCGTTGGTATATTGAGTCGTGACCATGCGTAAATATTCGCCTCGCGCGCTAATGCGAAAATCGCTTTGCCCGCCCAGGAATAAGGCCCCGTTAACTCGCCCGGAACCGGCGTAGGTCAAAGCAGTCGCCAAATCAAACCGATGGACATAAGTGCGGTAATCGCCACTCGCCAAGTCATACTCAACCTGAGTGAGAAATAACGCATCCCCAGCAAAATACGCTCCGTCCGAATACTCTAAGTAACAAAGTCCGTCCGTTACGGCACCGCTTTGGGGATCTACCGTAATAATCGAGGTTACGGTGGGATAGCCCAGCTGGGCCGGCGCCAACGGGTGATCGGGGTCAATCGAAAAGCAACGCTCAGCGCTAAAAAGATCGATCGGATTGCCATTCTCGAATACGCGAGGCAACAGACTGTCCCAATCCAAACTCTCCAACAGTGCCTCATTGTCAGCTTTTTCTTCAGCGCTGGAGGCGCCGTAGACCAATCCATCGATGTTTGGCGAATACCGCGACACAATATGCACGCCGGCCGCCGTCTTACGGCTGGTCACCAACGCGCCATCTATGCTCACCTTAGTAAGCTCAGTGGGGTTCGCGGGATCTGTCAGATCGTAAAGCTGCAATCCCGTCGTTTCATCCCGCCAGTGCTCCAGCGGCTGATCACCAAAAGCACCCCACCACTGGCTGGCGGTCAACGCCAAAAGGCGGTTTTGCTGCTGATACAAACCTTCAACGCTGACCCCATCAGCCAACGGGATCGCTGCGACAGAACTCGCGCCCGCATCCACAGGTGTTGTGCGCAGGACTCTGATACTGCGTGGCGGAGCATTGCCCCGCGGCTGCGATGTTGCGACTGCGGCAACATCTGCACCGGTTCGCAGCAACATACAACAGTCCATACTGCGAGACGGCGCGATAAACAGATACTCACCGTCGTATTTAACCGCGTCGTATTCATCGACGGAGTTCTCAGCGGTATAGGTGACCGAAAAGCCACTTGAGTTGGATCCGCTTTTAGCGTCTTCTGCGCTCGCTGTGGTGGCAACCCCCGTATCATCGGTCTGACTCGAGTGCTCCAAAACATGCGCAAAGCCCGAGCGAAAGGTCGTTAGCAACTGCGCCTGCGTCTTGCCGTTGGTCAATAGCGCTGTGGGGGTACTGCCTCCGGAGGGCCGAGGTGTCTCAGGTGCAGGCGCAGTGCTGCTGCCGCCTCCGCAGCCAGCTACAAACCACAGCAACCCGAATAGCGCAGCAGAGGGCAAAAATTTTGACATGTGGCCATTAGATCCCAA
>DEBN01000185.1 GCA_002348825.1 Gammaproteobacteria bacterium UBA2955 | reverse complement strand
GGAAAGTCGAGCGCTACGGCCAAGCTCGATCGCAAGCATCGAGCGAATCTCAAAAGCTTTGGGTTTTCTGTCCGCCCATCACCCTGCAGGTGCGCACCGAGTCGATGCACGTTAGTGGCGCAGCGCCTGTTTTTTGGAGCGTCGCGGCGGGTTAGTTGACCTGCGTGTCTGCGCTAACCCCCAACGCCACAACAGCGAGTCGTCCGTCCCTGTTTTCGAGGGTAGTTACGGAGCAATTGTCTGGGGCGAAAATACGCATTCGATCGTCGTTCGTCGCGGCGCCTACAGCGGCGTTAATGGCGACAAAGTGGCTGAATACGATGCAATCGCTGGTTTGGCTCAACAAATGGTCAACCAGCGCCTGACGCCATGCTTGGGCGCCCTCGGACAACGCGGACCATCCTCCCTGCATTGCGTTTTGCAGCCATTGCGCACGTTCTCGTAAATCCTCAGTAGGCGACGGTATTTCAGCAACTCTGGACTCGATGCCGACTTCACAATCCCACTTTGCTGCGAGTGGCTGAGACGTCTCGAGCGCCCGCGCCAGCGGGCTTGAAAACAAGCGCGGTCGATCGTTGTCGTGCCGTTTATGCAGCATGGCTGCAACGGCCTGCGCCTGGTTGCGCCCTAATTCGTCCAGGCCAGGATCTTTGTGGCTACCGAATCCTGCCGCGGCTTTACCGTGTCGAACCAGGTGGATTTTTGTCATAAATACTGCTCCTGTAATTCGTTACCAGTGCTCGAGATTTAGTGTCCGGTTGCCTACAATATCGCCCTAAAACAATGTCTAGGAATTATGCGTGTCTGATCAAGCAGCGGCTGGAATAACCCCATCCTTCACTCCGGATACCACGGTAAGTGTGCGTGATGCATTTGGAATTGATCAAGAACTATCGGTACCGGCGTTTAGTCAAAGGACAGATTATGTCCCGGAGATCGATTCGGATTATCGGTTTGATCGCGATACAACCCTGGCCATTTTGGCGGGGTTTGCGCATAACCGTCGAGTCATGGTGCAGGGTTATCACGGTACCGGCAAGTCGACGCACATTGAACAGGTAGCGGCACGCCTTAACTGGCCGTGTATTCGAGTTAATTTGGACAGTCACATCAGTCGTATTGACCTCATTGGCAAGGATGCGATCGTTTTACAGGACGGCAAGCAGATCACGGAATTTCGCGAAGGCATTTTGCCTTGGGCGCTGCAGCACCCAGTAGCCTTGGTCTTCGATGAGTACGATGCCGGACGGCCGGATGTGATGTTCGTCATACAACGAATCTTGGAGGTGGAGGGTAAACTCACCTTGCTCGATCAAAATAAGGTGATTGATCCGAACCCATTCTTTAGGTTGTTTTCCACCACTAACACGGTGGGTTTGGGCGATACCACTGGTCTGTACCATGGCACCCAACAAATCAACCAAGGACAAATGGACCGCTGGAGTATCGTGTCCACCTTGAACTACCTGGATCATGAGGCGGAAGTCGAAATCATTAAGGGCAAGGTCGCAGCTTTTGCCAAGGGAGCAAAGGGTCAACGCCTGATCGCTAATATGGTTAGCGTTGCGGATCTTACCCGCAAGGGTTTTGTGAATGGCGATGTCTCCACTGTCATGTCGCCACGCACGGTGCTCACCTGGGCGCAAAACAGCGAAATCTTCGGCGATGTAGGGTTTGCGTTCAGAGTGACATTCCTCAACAAATGCGACGAACTCGAGCGGCCGGTGGTTGCCGAATATTACCAGCGCTGCCTAGGCGAAGATTTGGGCGATGCTACTGCTGGCATCACGTTAAAGTCGGCATAAACCACCGATGAATGAAGTCGATAACCCGCTTGAACCTTTTAAGCGGGCAACCACCGCGGCTATCCGGGCGATTGCTGAAAATGATGAGTTAGACGTCAATTTTGGCCCTGGGGCGCCTGCTGCCCAAGGCGATCGGCTACGGCTGCCGTTGCCGTCCCAAGGCGCAAGCGCGGCAGAAATAGACGCGGTGCGCGGTATCGGAGACGAATACGCCTTGCGTTACCGACACCATAACGCCCAGTTGCATGCTCGCTTTAGTCCTCAAGGTGGGCCTGCTCAGGAAATGTTCGAATGGATTGAGTCGGCGCGTATCGCTTCTCTGGGTGCGCAACGCATGGAAGGGGTCGCTGGCAACCTAGATGCGCACCTCGAAGTGCAGTGTCGGCAGGCGGCTTTTGATACGGTCACTGCGGAGGCAGACGCGCCCTTGTCGGTAGCGGTAGGGTTGATCGTGCGTCAGCAATTGACCGGACGAGAATTGCCGCCCAGCGCGGAGAACGTGGTGCAATACTGGCGCGAGCATGTGCTGGAAAGCGCGGGGGAACACATCGATGCGCTGCGCTCACATGTTGGCGATCAGGCGCAGTTCGCGAATGTGTGCCGCAGTATTATCGCTGATCTGGGGCTACCCATAGACCTCGACGACCCCATGGATGGTGAAACCAATCCCGATGACGTCGAGACCATGGACGAATCGCAGGACTCGGACGCGGAATTCAGTCCCGAAGACGTAATGCTTGATGAAGAGGCGGGTGGTGACGAAAGCACCGACGGGGAAGCGACCACCGTAGAAATGGATGCGCACGCGGACATGGACGACGCTGCGGGCGAGGCCGATCCAGATGAAGCCCCAGTGCCGATGCCAGATGACGCTGGGCGTATTGCTGTGGACTTTAACTATTCAAGTTTTACCGAAAAATACGACGAAATAATCAAAGCCGAAGAACTCTGCGACGCGGAAGAATTGACTCGACTCAGGCGCTTGCTCGACCAGCAACTGCAGACTCTGCATCACGCCACATCGAAGCTGGCGAATCGTCTGCAGCGTCGGCTTATGGCCAAGCAAAACCGCACCTGGGAGTTCGATCTGGAAGAAGGCATGCTGGACGCGGCGCGTCTGACCCAAGTGATCATCGATCCAATGAATCCGCTGGCGTATAAACAAGAAAAGGAAATGAAATTCCGCGACACGGTAGTGACTTTGCTCATAGACAGTTCCGGTTCTATGCGTGGGCGCTCGATCACCATTGCCGCCATGTGTGCCGACATTATGGGTCGTACTTTAGAGCGGTGCTCAGTGCGGGTGGAGATTCTTGGGTTTACCACCCGTGCATGGCGGGGGGGACAGTCCAGAGAGGATTGGATCAATGCCAGTAAACCGTCTAATCCTGGGCGACTGAATGACATTCGACACATCGTCTACAAATCTGCGGATGATCCATGGTCCAGAGCGCGACGTAACTTAGGCTTGATGATGCGCGAGGAACTGCTTAAAGAGAACATCGATGGCGAGGCTTTGATATGGGCGCATAACCGCATCGTCACGCGCAATGAACAGCGTAAGGTGATGATGGTGATTTCAGATGGATTGCCGGTCGATAACTCCACCCTGCTGGTGAATCCAAGTAACTTTCTGGAGCAGCACCTTAAGTACGCGATCGATATGATTGAAAACCACTCGCCGGTGGAACTTGTGGCGATTGGCATTGGCCATGATGTCACCCATCACTACAAGCGCGCGGTGACGATAACGGATGCTGAACAATTGGGTGGGGCGATGACCGAACAACTCGCCGAACTTTTCGACGTCAAAGATTGAGCTCGGGTAATCAAAAGCGTGTAGGGCCAGAGCGAACGCTTTGACCCTACAGCAGGGGTTTACCCCACTACGTGCATGCGCGTAATTTCTGGTGGACCGCCCATCAAACCTTTAAAACCCGCACCGGACGCTTTGAAGTGGTCGGAGTTACCGTGTGCCTCCACAGCGGCTTCATCCTCGTACAGTTCCATCACCACGTAATTGCCATCGCCGTCTTTGCACAGTTTGTACATATGGCAGCCCGGTTCGTTCGCGTTTACTTGTTCTGCCAGATTGAGCATAACTTCTTCAAAAGCCGCCTCAGAACCCTCTTTAACGTTTAATTTGGCGATAACTGCCAACATGTGCCTCTCCTCATCATTGAACGGTGATCGATTAAAGATCAGTGATTGCTAAATAAATGATGCCAGCGTATACACTCGCACCGGGTTTCAGAATAGGGCCTCTTATGCACAGACGCAATCTGCTCTCAGCAATAGATCGCTATGCTACGCGCTATCCCGAGGAAAGCCGCGTCGTGGCGCGCTTTAAAGCGTTGCTGCAGAGCCATGAGGACTGCTTTGAGCGCGACTGTCTACCCGGGCACATAACCGGTTCAGCTTGGCTGGTCTGCCCGAAAAGGCAAAACGTGTTACTGACCCATCATCGTAAGCTCAATATGTGGTTACAGCTGGGTGGGCACAGTGACGGTGAGGGCAATACGCCGGGAGTGGCGATACGCGAAGCGCACGAAGAATCCGGCTTGGCGGTGCACCTGCTGGACAATGAGATTTTTGATTTAGACGTTCATGAGATACCGGCGCGCGAAACTTATCCTGCTCACCATCATTTCGATGTTCGTTATCAGATGCGAGCTAGCAGCGAAAAATTTCAGATAAGCGAAGAATCTTTGGACCTAGCGTGGGTAAAAATAGAAGAGCTAGAGCAATATACTGAGGAGGAATCTATCCTACGTATGCGCCGGAAGTGGTACAAAAGTAACAACTCTAGTTAAAGTTGTTACGCTTTTTCCCCAATTTAGCAAATAAAAACTAAAGAAATTAGCCATTGTTCCTCAGCCAACCTTGCCGTACCCTTCTGGAAGTCGCCCGATTGTTCCTTTTTCCGGCAAACGCACAGTGCGCTGGTTGTTGAACTCGATAGTGAAATACCCGCGTGGCAGTGATGTTCGCAGTGGATTTCGTCAAGGTCTTAGGTTTGATTGGTCGAAGGACTCCGTAAGGAGAAACTCAGCGCTTATCAAACTAAAGATTAAAGGAGCAAAAAGAGCTGTGAAGAAACTATATGTAGGTAACCTTGCTTGGGGGGTTACTGATGACGATCTGCAAGCTAAATTTGCAGAGCATGGCAGTGTGGCATCGGCAGTGGTCATTACCGATCGCGAAAGCGGTAGATCACGAGGATTTGGATTCGTCGAAATGGAAGACGGCGCTGACGCCGCGATCGAGGCTCTTAACGGTCAAGATTTCCAAGGCAGAGCATTGCGCGTAAACGAAGCTCAGAGCAAGGAACGCTCCGGTGGTGGACGACCAGGTGGCGGCGGTGGTGGCCGACGTTTCTAATCGTTAGATAGCTGCAGGTGGATAGCCCGCGCTGTGGCGGGCGATCACAGTCGCCAGAGAGGACCCGTTGATGTGCTGCATCAGCGGGTTTTTTTTGCGTGGGTTAGTGGCGTTGCTCAGGCTCTAGGGTGGCCCGTTTGTTCAACCGCGTTTTGTCCCGAAAGGTCAGCTATGTATTGCAGCGTTATTAGTGCTGAGCGAGGGTGTGTATAAACCGCTGAGCCGTCCGCACTGCGCGCTGGGTTTGGCGGCGATTCAACCGAACTCTGCCTGCTGGCCTGGGATGGCCTCGAGTAGGCGTCGCGTATAAGCGCTTTCAGGCTGCTCGAACACGGCTTTGGTGGGACCGATTTCTTCGAGTTTACCGTTGTACATTACGGCTACACGGTCTGATATTTGACGAATAACCGCTAAGTCGTGTGACACAAATAGCATGGTAATGCCGTATTCCTCTTTGAGATCACCAAGCAACGTGAGTATCTGCGCCTGTATGGTGACATCGAGTGCGGACACGGGTTCGTCGGCTACGACGAAGTCGGGCTTGGTGGCGATAGCCCGCCCTATGGCGATTCGTTGTCGCTGACCGCCTGAAAATTCGTGCGGATACTTTTTTGCAAACCCCGGGGCAAGCCCTACGTCGTCCATCAAAGTTCGCACCGCCCGGCTAAGATCCGAGCGGTTGACCAGGTTGTGCAGAACAAGTGGTTCTGCCAGTGTGTCAAAGACCGTCATTCGAGGATTCAAAGAAGAGTAGGGGTCCTGAAAGATCATCTGCATACGCCGTCGAAGCGTTTTCAGTTCCAGCGCGTTAATTGTTGATAAATCTATGCCGTCGAATTGGATCTGTCCCGCTGTGGTGCTGACGAGTTTCAATAACGATCGACCGAGCGTCGATTTGCCGCTGCCTGATTCGCCGACGAGACCCAATACCTCGCCTCTCTGAATGGCTAAAGATACGTCGTCGACCGCGCGAATAGGGTTTTTGCTCGCATGGGGATAAAACCAGGTTTTTAAGCCTTCAACACTCACAAGGGTCTGTGGCTTCGGTGCGTAGCTTCGAGGCGAACCACTGGGAATTGAGGCCAGTAGTTTCTTGGTGTAATCGTGTTGTGGACGCTCGATGACCGCCCGTGCATTTCCGCTTTCAACCGCGTTGCCTTTTTCCATCACTAGGATTTCGTCCGCGATCTCCGCGACTACCGCTAAATCATGACTTATGAACAGCACGCCGATCCCTCGTCTTGTCTGCAGCGACTTTATAAGGTCGAGTATTTGCGCCTGTATCGTCGCATCAAGTGCGGTGGTTGGCTCGTCAGCGATCAGCAGTTTTGGTTCGTTGATCAGCGCCATTGCGATCATCACACGCTGTCGCATGCCCCCAGAGAATTCGAACGGGTACGCCTGCATGGCCTGCTCAGGAGCTTGCAGCCCTACCTCTTCAAGCAGCTCGATGGCGCGTGTTTTGGCTTGTTTTTTCGAAAGCTGCGTATGCAGAAGTAGCGGCTCGGTGAGCTGCTCGCCGATGCGTAGGAACGGGTTAAGAGATGTCATTGGATCTTGAAACACCATGCCTATTTGCGAGCCCCTCACACGCCTGAGGTCGCGCTGGGACAGCGTCAATAGATCTTGGCCCTCGAACCATGCTTCGCCGCCGTCGATGCGTCCAGGTGGCGTTGGAATTAAACCCAGCAAGGCGTAACACAATACCGATTTCCCTGAGCCGCTCTCGCCGATGATTGCCGTCAGTGCGTTTTCTTTAACATCGAGACTTACCGAACGCACCGCCTCTACCGTGCCGTTTCTCGTCACAAAGCTGACACTCAAATTTTTAACGTTGAGTAGGCTCATCACTTAATCCTTGGAACCGCGGACGTCTAATGCATCGCGTAGCCCATCGCCGAGAAAATTCAAAGAGAAAAGGGTTAGGGTTAATGCTGCGCCCGGAAAAATGAGTAGCCATGGATACTCCTCCATCGTTTCGGCGCCGTAACTGATGAGCAGCCCCCAAGAGGTCGCGGGCGGTTGAATGCCCAATCCAAGAAAACTTAAAAAGGCCTCCAGCAACATAACGCTCGGAATGGTTAGAGTGGTGTAAACGATCATCGGGCCGACGGCGTTGGGGATGATATGCCGATATAGAATCACCAGCGGTGACAGCCCGGTTGCGGTTGCCGCTTCGACAAACTCCTTTTGTTTCAGGGATTGCACTTGGGTGCGCATAATGCGTGCCATGGTCAGCCACTCGACGGCACCGATCGCGAGAAACAGCAGGATTATATTGCGACCGAACACCACCATAAGCAGGATAATGAAGATCATGAACGGCAGCGCGTAAAGGACGTCGACGATACGCATCATGGCGGCGTCGATACGGCCGCCGCAATATCCAGCGATCGATCCCCAGGATACGCCGATGACGAGCGCCACCGCGGTGGCAATAAAACCAACTGCGAGAGAAATTCTGCCGCCGTACAGGATCTGCGTGAGCAGATCGCGACCGAAAATATCGGTGCCAAACCAGTGGGCAGCGGAAGGTGCGGTAGCGCCTAGGTCGAGATCCTGAGCGTCATATTCGTAGGGCGCGATCCAGGGCGCGAAGCATACGGCCAGAATAACGATCACAAGTGTTATGGCGCCCAGCACGGCCAGGTGGTTTTTTTGCAGCCGCAGCCGCGCGTCTCTCCACAGGGATGAGGCCTCGATGTCCTCGTCAGCTGGATGATCGGATGAAAGAGTCACTAGTTGGCCTTACCAAATTGGGTACGCAGTCGAGGATCCATCCAGGCTGCTAGAACGTCGCTTATAAGATTAAATGCAACGATCAATACGGATAGAAACACCGTAGTCCCTAAAATCATTGTGTAGTCTCTATTGAAGGCTGCTTGCACGTAGAAGCGGCCCAATCCGGGGATTTGAAATATCGTTTCCACCACGAAAGAGCCCGCCAACAGGCCAGCAAAGGCTGGGCCTAAGAATGCTACAACGGGGATGAGGCCGCCGCGCAAGGCGTGCTTGAAGACAACCCGCGGGTCCGAGGCCCCTTTGGCCCGCGCCGTTCTTATATAATCTTGTGACAGAATTTCTAACATGCCGGCTCTGCTAAGCCTGGCGATGTATGCGGCGTAGGCAGACCCAAGAGTGACGGAGGGTAGAATTTTATCGCCCGGTAGATCTCCCCAACCTGAGATCGGCAACCATTCCAAAAAGATGCCAAAGACCAGAATCAAGAGTGGTCCGAGCAGGAATGAGGGCATGCATATGCCAATCATGGCGAGGGACATTGGTACGTAATCTTGCTGGGTATTTGGGCGCAGCGCGGCTAATACGCCGGCAAAAACCCCGATAAATAGCGCAAAGCAAAGTGCGTATACCCCCAGCTCGGCGGTGACAGGGAGACCGCTCGCAAGGATCTCGTTGACGCTCCTGCCGGGGTATTTGAAAGAGGGACCGAGGTCGCCGTCGGCCAAATCGCCCAGATACCCGAAATATTGATCGGTCAGGGGCTCATCGAGCTTATATTGAGCCTCTAGTGCCTTTTTTACCTCAGGCAGAACGGCCTTTTCGCTGTCAAATGGTCCACCGGGGGCTGCGCGCACCAAGAAGAAGGTCACGGTTATGACCGCCAAGACGACAGGGATCGCCTGAATAACGCGCAGCAGAATGAACTTGAGCATGCTATTCGGGAATAAGGTCGAGGCGCTGGTTTGGATCTAAGCGAACGTACTTTAAGTTCAACGAGTCCATCAGGTTTGGATAAATACCGCTCACGCTCGGATGAATTAGGCGTTTGCTGGTGTAAGTGTAAAAAGGAATGATCGGCATCTCTTCCATCATCATCGTTTCGGCTTGGTAAAAAAGTTGATAGCGTTTCTCACGTGAACCCGCCTTGGGTGCCTGATTGAGTATGATGTCGTCGAACTCGGCATTTGCGTAGCCCGTGTTGTTGTTACCGCCGTTTGCCAGGAATAGGTCAAGAAAGTTGTTGGCGTCGACGTAATCGCCAATCCAGCCGCGTCGCGCCACCTGAAAATCGCCTTGTGAAACTGTATTTAGATAGACCTTCCATTCCTGATTGGTAATGGAGACATCGATTCCCAGCTCATCCTTCCACATTTGCTGCACCGCTACTGCGATCTTTCGGTGGTCCTCTTGGGTATTGTAAGTGATCTCAAGACCTGGCCATCCGGCTCCTCCCGGATATCCTGCTTCTGCCAGAAGTGCTCGAGCCTTTTCGGGATCGAAGGAAAATAGCTTCGGTGGGTTATAGCCTAGGGTATCAGGTGGAGTAATGCTGTAGGCGGGGATCGCGGTATCCCGAAGCACTGTGCGGGTGAGCTTGTCCCGGTCGACGGAGTATGCCAGTGCTTTTCTGACGCGCACGTCGTCCACTGGCGGTTTTTTTGTGTTGAGTAGATAGTAGTACGTACCGAGATATGGCGCTTGTACGTAGGGGGAATTCGCTATTGCCCGATAGCTGGGGATTTTGCCGATCGGTATGCCCTGGGAGACGTGCAGCTGCTCCGAACGAAACATCCTCTCCTCGCTCACTGTGTTCTCGGTTGGGTAAAAGTAAACACCTTCGAGCGCAACCTTGGATTTGTCCCAGTAGTGGGGGTTCTTTTCGACTTTTATCTGCCGATTAAGCGACCACTCTTTGAGCGTAAAGGCGCCATTGCTGACGATGTTTTCGACCCGCGTCCAAGGTGTAAAGCGATCGCTCATACCGCCGAACTTAAGCAGTGTCTCGGGATGCACAGCAAAGGTGCTGTAATGATCCATCAGCTGTAGAAAATAGGGGGTTGGTGCGTTCAAGGTGATGCGTAGCGTGTTCGCATCAATACTTTTGATGCCAACCTGTGCGAAGTCGTCGATCTCTCCCGATGCAAATTTCTCCGCATTCACTACTGGAAAGAGCATGTATGCGTAGAGTGAGCCGGTTTCGGGATGCAGAGCGCGCTCCCAAGACCAGACATAATCCGAAGCGGTGATCGATTCGCCGTTGCTCCACTTCGCGAGGGGGTTAATGAAAAATGTATAGACAGTGCCGTCTGGTGAAATTTCCCATCGCTCGGCAACCCCAGGTTCGGGTTCGAGGGTTATGGGATTTTTAACGGTTAGGCCCTCAAAGAGCGCATGAACGATGCGGCTTTCGGGAACCCCGGTTACCAGATGAGGATCGATACCTTGCGGCTCGGCGCCGTTACCGTAGTGCAGGTAGCCAGTTTGATTGCCAGAAACCACATTTTTTTCGCCGCTGCCGCACGCTGTCAGGGTCAGCGCCAGCATCGCCACAAGCGCTCTTGAGAAAGTACTTCGCATAAATTTTGACTACTGTGTATTGCTCAGTTTGTTTGCCGGAGCAGATTACCCACCACCCGCTCTAAATGCATTAATGAATTACATTCTTCAACTTGGTGTGAGTAGGCACCGTATTTGCGCATCTCGGAATCACCCGTGTTCCATGCCAAGCGCGCTTCGGGGTTCAACCAGATTACACGCTTAGAACGATCATAGAGTTCCTTGAGCACTTCGGCATGGGCTTCACCAAAATTATTCCGCGCATCGCCAAGAATGATAATTGTGGTGCGGTTGTCGATGTCGTCTAAACAGAGTTTCTTAAAGTCCAGCAAGGCCTGGCCATAGTCTGTTGAGCCACCGCTGTAGTCGCGCAAGGTTTTGGCGATGGCGTCTTCTATTTTGTTTCGATTGAACAGTTCGGTAACCTCCGCCAGATCCGACGAGAAGGCGAAGCTGCGGACTTTGGGCATAACCTCATCGAGGCTGTACAAGAACATCAGCATAAATCTAGCGTAATTTGCGACCGACCCGGAAACGTCGCAAATGGCGAACACCTTGGGCCGATCCACTTTGACCGACTTCCAGTGCAGATTAAAAATTGCGCCGTCGTACGACATATTGTTGCGCAAAGTGCGTGAAATATTCAGTTGTCCGCGCTTGAATACTTTTTTGCGCCGACTGTGCAGGGTGCTAAGTTTTTTCGCCATTTTATAGACGATCTCTTGGATCAGACGAAAATTTCGATGTTCTACATTCGATAATTTTACTTTGCGCAGAAGCTCTTCACGGAGGCGCTTACCCGAGACATCCGCATTTAAGAGAAACTGTTGTTCCACATAGTCACGCACTTGCTCGCGCAGGAAGTCGCGGCGTGCCTTGAGTTGTTGACCGAGTCGCCGTGCGGGCACCGCAGGCGCTTGCCGCAGATCGGCGATTTCCTGATTCAAATCCGCTAGGCCCATCTGATCCATGATGCGACGCGCGTATAGGCCTTTTTGCGTGAAGATCTGGATTTCTCGAATATTTACGGCTTCGCCAGCAGCGGACATTTGCACAGCCAGCTCGACCCGAGAGTTGGCCATGAGCAGTTTTCCCAAGGCAGACTTGGGGTCGGTCATGTCGCCGGGTCCGAGATCTTCTTCTTCCTCTTCTTCAAAGAGGTTGTTTTTATTCTTGCTCTTGCTTTTTTTGCGCTTGCCTCCGGGCTGCGCTTGCCGATCGCCACCGGCGCCGCCACCTTCACCGTCGCCGCCGTCTTCACTTTCTTGAGCTTCCGCATCGCCGCTCTCGCCCAGCGCGTCCTCGGCTTCACCGCGTACGTCTTGGAAAGCAAAAAACTGATCAAAGCAGGCGTCGAAGGTAACCTTTTCATCTGCAGTTTTTGGCAGTACTAACGACAGAGTGCGCTTTAGGTAGTCTCTGTCATCGTAACCCACGAGTTCTACGGCGCTCAGCGCGTCCAGAGTTTCTGCGGTGGACACGCGAACGTCCGCGTTACGCAGTGCGCGGATAAAGTTGCTGATCGTGCGGTCTGTGGTTTGCGCGTTCACCTAGCGGAGTCTCACTTGGCAATCTTTGCCGTGAGGGAGTTGACTTCGCTGTGCACATTGTCGATGTCCTCTTGGAACTTAAGAATGACGTTCAAGGTGTCTTTGACCAGCTGTGGCTCGAGACTTTCGGCGTGCAATAACACCAGTGTTCGCGCCCAGTCGATGGTCTCGGAAATCGCGGGGAGTTTTTTTAGATCTAAATTGCGCAGTTCGTGAATGAATTCCACTAACTGGCGTTGCAGTTCTGGCGGCACATCGGGTACCCGCGCGCCAATGATTTTGCTTTCCACCTCCACATCTGGAAAAGGGATGTAAAGATGCAAGCAACGACGTTTCAGTGCGTCGGAAATTTCACGGGTATTGTTCGAAGTCAGAAATACAATTGGCGGCTCGGCTGCGGCTTTAATAGTGCCAATTTCTGGAATAGACACCTGATAATCCGAGAGGATTTCCAGCAGCAGCGACTCGAATTCATGGTCGGCTTTGTCGATTTCATCGATCAACAGCACGCAGCCGTTTTCCTCGCGCAACGCTTTCAGTAGCGGCCGCGGTTCCAAAAACTCCTCTGAAAAGAAGATGTCGCCAAACTCGTGCAGTTTGGTCACAGATTGAGCAAAGCCCTTGGCCCCTTGTAAAACTTCATCTAGGGCTTCTTTGAGCACTTGGGTGTACAGCAATTGCTTACCGTATTTCCATTCATAGATGGCTTTTGACTCATCCAGACCTTCGTAACATTGCAAGCGCACCAGTGGCAGGCTGAACATTTCTGCGGCGGTTTTCGCCAGTTCGGTCTTGCCTACGCCAGGCGGGCCTTCGATCAGGACGGGTTTCCGCAGCTGATAGGCGAGAAACACTGCTGTGGCAATTTCATCACTGCATATGTAGCGGTGCTCCTCGAAGCCGTCCTTTAGTGTTGCAACCGATGCGGCAATCGTCTCAATGTCAGCCATACTTCTCCCGTAAGCACATTCAATTGTGGGCAGACCAAAAAAAGGCAGCTTCGGCGACAGCGTAGCGGTAGGGCCAAAGGCAAAGCGAAGGTCATGGATTCGCACCTGCTCCACCAGTGCGAAGTCGAACATTATCACTTGGGCATTTTCATATGTATAGGCTTGACCTTGGGCGCGAAGTGCGACGTTGGCGCTGGTTTTTTGGATCTGTCAGACTCGCACGTATGCACGATTACCGTGAACAGCTGCGACAGATGCGCGAAGCCGTATTGGCCAATGCGGCAACGACGGATGCTCAGGCCGCCGTGGTGGAACTTGATCAGTCCAAAGTGGGACGGCTGTCGAGAATGGACGCCATGCAGGCTCAAGCTATGGCTCAGACGGCGGTGAATCGCCGCAAACAACAACTGCAAAGAATAGAGATGGCGCTGCAGAGGCTTGAGGACAATACCTTTGGGCTGTGTCAGGTGTGTGATGAATGCATTAATCCACGGCGCTTGGAGCTGGATCCGGCGGTGCCGACCTGCATCCGCTGCGCTGAGCGTAGCGAACAAGGCTGGTAAAGCCGACCCCAGCGCTCGCTAGCCCTAACGGCTATCCGCGTGCACCCGCATCAGACCTTCCTGAGTGGTAGATGCCACTAGCTCGCCCGCCTGATTATAGATTAGGCCACGATTAAAACCGCGTGCGCCGCTGGCGCTGGGGCTGTCTTGGTCATACAACAGCCACTCGTCGGCGCGGAACGGCCGATGAAACCACATGGCATGATCTAGGCTGGCCACTTGAATGTTGTCCTGCACAAAGCTTATGCCATGGGGCCGCGTTGCAGTGTCCAGTAGCGACCAATCGGATAAGTAGGCGAGTACGCACTGATGCAGTCGCGGGTCATCGGGGAGCCGTTCGCCGCAGCGCATCCAGCAACGCTGTACGGGTTCAGTTTTTTTCGGATTTAACATATCCAGTGGTTCTATCGGACGCAGTTCGATAGCAGATGAGCCGGTGAAAGATTCCTGAAATTCCAGCGGCCAAGTCTTCGCTTGTTCGGCGCGAATCTCATCTTCGCCGAGTAACTGATCTGGCGTTGTGACTTCTGGCATCTGAAAGTGGTGCGACAAGCCGTCCTCGTGCACCTGAAAAGAGATCGACATAGTGAAGATGGCTTGACCATGTTGAACGGCCATGACCCGCCGGGTAGTAAAGCTCTTGCCATCGCGAATACGATCGACTTTGTAAAGAATGGGTTTTTCTTTATCTCCGGCGCGCAAGAAGTAGCCATGCAGGCTGTGTGCTTGGCGGTCGTCCTCTACGGTTCGAGAAGCGGCCACTAGCGCCTGCCCGATCACCTGGCCACCGTAAATCCGTTGCCATCCCTCATTCGGGCTGGTGGCGAGATAGTGATTTTGCTCAATTTCCTCGAGGTCGAGAATTTCGATAATTTTGTTTAAAGGCTGCATACGCTCTGTGCCGGGGCTCGATTAGGTTGGGTGGTTTTTGCGCAGCGCCAGTGTTGAGTCTGCTTGCTCTGCGGTCAAGGTTATCCGCGTAATATTGGGTATTTATACGGCGCAGGTTTTGCGGCCTACCCCAGCAGCGGCTGGGGTAGGGGTAGGGTTTAGCGGTAAGCGCGTAAGGCGGCTGCTTTGCCGCGCCTATCGCGGACTAGTATTTATAGCTCTCGTTTTTAAACGGGCCCTCGGTGCTGACGCCGATGTAGTCGGCTTGATGCTGGGTCAGTCTAGTCATTACGCCACCAAAACCAGCGACCATGAGTTCCGCTACTTCTTCGTCGAGCTTCTTCGGCAGCACTTCTACGGTAACAGGCTGGCGCTGATTTTCCGGCTGATCGGCCCAGGCCTGTTCGAATAAGTGCATTTGCGCCAGCACCTGGTTGGCAAAGGACCCGTCCATGATCCGCGAGGGGTGCCCCATGGCATTGCCCAAGTTCACTAGACGCCC
>DEBN01000139.1 GCA_002348825.1 Gammaproteobacteria bacterium UBA2955 | reverse complement strand
TGGATCCAATTGCAGTGGCAGCTGCAATCAGACCAAGTCGCGGAGGCTGAGATGTTGTTAAATGACCATGGCGCAGCGGCGGTGGTGCTGGAAAGTCTGGCGGACGAGGTGGTGTTGGAACCTGACCCCGGTGCAACTCCGATATGGCAGTCGGTGCTGGTGAAAGCGCTATTTCATCTCGATCTCAACGTGGCAGAGCTTGGCGCGGCATTGAAGAATTTCGATCCGCAGCTCCATGCTCATTGCGAATTCGACTTCATCGCGGAACAAGACTGGCAGGCGTCGTTGCGCCAGCACGCGGTCGAGCAGCGGTTTTCGGAGCGCCTGTGGCTGCTGCCAAAGTCCACGGTGTCAGAGCCAGCGCCCGATGGCATCGCCCGTCTGTATATGGACCCCGGGCTGGCATTCGGCAGCGGCAGTCATCCTACCACGCGGATGTGTTTGAGCTACTTGGCGGGCGCGATCCAACCGGGCCAGAAGGTGCTGGATTTCGGCTGCGGCTCCGGAATCCTCGCGATTGCGGCGGCCCTACTCGGCGCGACGGCTGTGGGCGTAGATCACGACCATCAAGCGGTGCTGGCGACTACCGAAAATGCGCAATTCAACGAGCTCAGCGCCGAGCAGCTGCAGGTTTTTAATCTGCAAGACTGGGAGCAACTTGCAGCGCCTTCAGCTGCAACATTTGACGTGATTACGGCAAATATCCTAGCCAGCCCACTGCAGCAATTGGCGCGGCATTTTTGCGCGTTATTAAAGGCTGGTGGCCAGATCGTGTTGTCGGGAATTTTGCCACAACAGGTTGATGAAGTAATCGAGGCTTATCCGCTGATTGATTTTGTGAATCCGGTCATTGAAGATGACTGGGCGTGTCTTATCGGCACTAAATATCTTAACGTTGGACAAGGGAGAGACGAATGATCGGCTATACAACTATTGGCGTGAGTGACATGGACAGGGCCTGCAGTTTTTACGACGGTCTGTTAGCAGAGATCGGTGCAAAGCAGTTGTTTGGTCAGGATCGAATCAAATTTTATGGCACCGGTCCTGGAGCACCCATGCTGGCCGTGTGCATTCCCTATGACGAGCAATCGCCGCACCACGGTAATGGCAACATGATCGCAATTCCTGGCGGGGACCGTGCTGGCGTCGACAAGCTTTATGCTAAAGCGATAGAGCTTGGTGCTTCGGACGAGGGCGAGCCTGGAGAGCGGCTGCCGATATTTTATGGCGGCTACGTGCGTGACCCGGACGGCAACAAACTGTGCTTTTACGAAATGAAAATGTAGCCGTAACGACGGCTCGAGCTGTTGGTTTGTTGAAGTGGGCGGTATCATTCCGCCCTCTTTTTTTGTCCGTGATATGAACCAGTCAATTCTCCACTCCCCATTGAGCCTAGGACCTATGCAGCTGCGTAATCGTGTTGCGCTGGCACCGATGGCGGGGTTGACTGATGTGCCGTTCCGCACCCTCGCGTGGCGTTTTGGCGCGGGCCACATGGTCAGCGAAATGGTCGCGTCCAAGTTGGAACTTTGGCACACGCAAAAAAGTCAATTGCGGCGCGAAGCGCTGCCTTGTGCTGCGCCTATGGCAGTCCAGATTGCGGGTAATGATCCACTTGTTATGGCGGAAACAGCGCGACGGTTGGTCGACGAAGGGACCACATTGATCGATATTAATTTTGGTTGCCCGGCGAAAAAAGTCTGCCGGAAAGCTGCGGGCTCGGCGTTGCTTGCTGACCTTGATCGAGTGGCGGCTATTGTCGAGACCGTCGCGGCAGCAGTGACTGTTCCTGTGACTGTAAAGACACGCACAGGATTGGCGCCAGATGACCGTTTGGGTGTTGCGGCAGCACGTGTGGCTGCACAGGCGGGTGCACGAATGCTGGTTATGCATGGACGCAGTCGAGCCTGTAAATTTTCGGGGGCGGTACGTTTTGCCCCAGTCGCTGAGGCACGCCGCGCGCTGTCGATACCGGTGCTTGTTAACGGTGATATAGAGGATGCGCAGAGTGCGGCTCAGGCATTGAGAAATAGCTATGCAGACGGCCTGATGATTGGTCGTGGCGCTATCGGGCAGCCATGGATTTTCCAGGTATTAGCTGGTGGCGAAGAACCGTCCGTAGCTCAGCGTTTACATATTATGTGCGAACACCTCGATCACATGCACAAGTTCTATGGCTTGCAACAGGGCGTGCGCATTGCGCGCAAGCACGTGCAGGCGTACTTGCGCCGATTAAACGCAGCAGCGCTGATCGCAGATTTCATGCGACTCGATACAGCTTTCTCGCAGTTGACTTGGCTGGGCGCACTAACCGAGTCGACGATTCTCGAGCAGCAAACGTTAGCCGTAACGCGCCCGTTGGCGGTAAATTCACATTCAGGCTAGGGGACTCATATGGCACTGCAGATTCGACGAGCGTTAATCAGTGTTTCCGATAAGACTGAAATCGTGGGCTTTGCCCAAGCGCTCGCCGACGCAGGTGTCGAGATGTTATCCACGGGGGGAACGTACAATACGTTGCTTGAGGCGGGCGTAAAAGTCACTGAAGTATCGGAACACACGGGTTCGCCGGAGATCATGGACGGTCGCGTGAAGACCCTGCACCCAAAAATTCACGGCGGCATATTGGCACGACGCGGCATTGATGATGAAGTGCTGGCTGCTCAGGGGATTCAGCCCATCGATCTGGTGGTGGTTAATCTTTATCCGTTTGCCGCGACGATAGCGCGGCCGGATTGTACGGACGCAATGGCGATCGAGAACATCGACATCGGCGGGCCGACCATGGTGCGTGCCGCCGCGAAAAATCATGCCGACGTATTGGTGGTGGTGAATCCCGATGACTATGCCGACGTAGTGCAGGCTCTTGGGGAAAACGCAATTGATCAGGCGATGTGTCGTAGATTTGCGCTAAAGGCATTTCGGCATACCGCCCAGTACGACGCAACGGTAGCTGGATATTTGGGCGCTGACGAACCGTTGCCGGCTTCGTTAACGCTGACGTTCGAAAAGATGGAAGACATGCGTTACGGAGAAAATCCACATCAGCGCGCGGGATTTTATCGCGAGGTGGCTGGCGTCGGTTCGATGGGCAGCGTCGAAGGCACCATTGCAGGCTACAAGCAGCTGCAGGGTAAAGCACTGTCGTATAACAACATCGCGGATACCGATGCGGCGTTAGAATGTGTAGCGGCGTTCGACGCCCCTGCGTGCGTCATTGTCAAACATGCGAATCCCTGCGGGGTGGGCTTGGGCGACGACCTGCGCCAAGCCTATGAAAAGGCCTTTGCCACAGACCCCACATCTGCATTCGGAGGCATCATTGCGTTTAATCGACCGCTCGACGCCAGCCTGCTTGGCGTTATCCTTGAACGCCAGTTTGTCGAGGTTGTCGTTGCGCCGAGCGTCGATGCTGCGGCCGTCACCGTGGCACAGCAGAAGAAAAACGTTCGCTTGCTCAGCTGCGGAGAGCGCGGCAGCGCCGGACGCGGCATGGAATTCAAGCGAGTTGGCGGGGGGCTATTATTGCAGGACGCTGACCAACTATGTCTTGATGAAGCCGCGCTGAACGTCGTCACCGCAGTGCGGCCGACGCCAGCGCAAATGGCGGATCTGCATTTTGCTTGGAAAGTCGCGTGGTTCACGAAATCTAACGCCATAGTTTATGCGCGGGATGCACAAACCATCGGTGTCGGCGCGGGTCAGATGAGTCGGGTAATCAGCGCCAAAATAGCGGGGTTAAAAGCTGCGGAGGAGGGACTAAGTGTAACTGGTGCGGTCATGGCATCAGACGCGTTTTTCCCCTTCAGGGATGGCATTGACGCGGCTTCGGAGGCTGGGATCAGTGCGGTCATTCAGCCGGGCGGATCTATGCGCGACGACGAGGTGATCGCTGCTGCAGACGAGCACGGGCTGGCTATGATCTTTACCGGCGTGCGGCATTTTCGTCACTAACAGGATGACAGTTCGATACGGCAAACAGTCTGGGTGATTAGATGAAGGTACTGGTAATCGGCAACGGCGGTCGCGAGCACGCGTTGGCCTGGAAGCTTAAGCAAAGCGCCGGAGTGGACGAGGTGTTGGTTGCGCCCGGCAATGCTGGAACGGCCACCGAGCCTGGGTTGCGTAATGTTGATGTGGCGGCAGATGATTGCGCCGGCTTGCTGGCTATGGCCCAGCGTGAAATGGTCGGTTTCACTGTTGTCGGCCCCGAGTTGCCACTGGTGGCCGGCATCGTCGACGATTTTACTGCAGCGGGACTGGCGTGTTTTGGACCGAGTAAAGCCGCGGCCCAGTTAGAGGGCTCCAAAGCCTTCAGTAAGGAGTTTTTGCAGCGTCACGGTATTCCCACCGCTGCCCACGCGACGTTTACCGATGTAACGCAAGCCTCTGCGTATGTGCGTGCTCAAGGTGCGCCGATCGTGATCAAGGCCGACGGTCTGGCTGCGGGCAAGGGTGTCGTTGTAGCTATGGATGAAACTCAGGCTTTGGCGGCGGTAAGCGACATGCTGGCAGGCAATGTGTTTGGCGAGGCCGGCCATAAAGTAGTCATTGAAGAATTTTTGCAGGGCGAAGAAGCCAGTTTTATTTGCCTCTGTGACGGCGCGCGTGGAATTCCATTCGCCTCATCGCAAGACCACAAAGCTCGGGATGATGGCGACAAAGGACCAAATACGGGGGGTATGGGGGCTTATTCTCCTGCTCCGGTAGTAACTTCGGAAGTGCACGCGGCGGTAATGCGCGAAGTGATCGAACCAACTCTGGCGGGTATGGCGAAGGATGGCATGCCCTACACAGGGTTTCTATACGCGGGATTAATGATTGATGCGGAAGGCCGACCAAAAGTCATTGAATTTAACTGCCGGTTCGGTGATCCAGAGGCGCAGCCCGTAATGATGCGGTTACAATCGGATCTATTGCAGGCGTGTCAGGCCGCCGTTGCCGGAACATTAACCGACGTACAACTGCAATTCGACCCTCGGGTAGCGCTTGGTGTCGTTATGGCAGCAGGTGGTTATCCAGAGCAGTACGAGAGCGGTAACGTGATAACCGGACTGGACAAAAACCTGGCCGACACTAAAGTCTTTCATGCGGGCACGCGTACCCAACAAACAGACATTGTGACAGCGGGTGGCAGGGTACTGTGCGTTGTGGGGCTAGGGGAGAATGTGACCCTTGCTCAGGCGCGCGCATACGAACGCTTGGATTTAATTGGCTGGCGCAATCGGTACTTTCGTAAGGACATTGGATATCGCGCCATCGATCGGCATAAACCGTCACTATCTTAGACTTGGAAAACGGATGAACAACACACCTACAGCCCACGACGATGTTCTGGACCACTTAATTACGGGTTTTGATCGGGCACTGAAAACGTTGACCGGTGGTCGCATAGAGCAGCGGGAAAATCCGGCGAACCAGATACCGGAGGGCAGCCTGACTGCGACAGAAAAGCGCCATGTGGGCGGTTTGATGAGGGTCAACCATACGGGTGAGGTGTGTGCTCAGGCGTTATACGAAGGTCAGGCGTTGACAGCACAGGATCCACTGGCAAAGCAATCGTTGTTGGACGCGGCTGTTGAAGAGCAAGATCATTTGTGTTGGTGTGCTCAACGCCTAAATGAGCTCGACGAAAGGCCCAGTATATTCGATCCGTTTTTCTATGGCGCTTCGTTTCTTATGGGCGCAGGCACAGGTCTGCTTGGTGACCGAGTCAGCCTAGGATTTGTCGAAGCCACGGAAGCTCAAGTCATCAAGCACTTGAACGAGCACTTAGAGTCTATTCCCGAAAATGATGAGAAAACCCGTGCGATTTTAGAACTGATGCGCGAAGACGAAGCGCGCCACGGTGCCCACGCGCTGGAGATGGGTGGCTCGGAATTTTCATCGATGCTGAAAAGCGCTATGAGCTTGGTGGCTAAGGTGATGACTAAGAGCAGCTATCGAATCTAATAATCGGCCTCAGCGGGAATGCAATCGACCGTTTGAGAACGAATAAGTACCGTTCGTCTTAACCTGCACCATGATCGCCCATGCGCAGCTAGCATCGACGATCGATTCAGTTTTCAGGTGGGATTCCATGAGCGAACAGAGGCATCAAGATTCTCAATATAAATCCGCGCGCACCTCACCGAATTCTACTGCGCTGGAATTCTCAGAAGCCGTACCTCTTGGTGCTGATATCCTGCTCGACTGGGATCGTAGCGGATCCGAGGGTTTATCCGACCTCGCTCAGGTGCTGAAAGGCCAGCAGTCGGAATATGGCGGTCATTTATTCGATCAGTTGGTTGACTCCGATGAGGATAGGAGCAGATTTAATCCGGCGCTGGAACGCTATACGCAAATAATCCCCGGCGAGCGGTTTGAGCCCGATGAACAACACCTCAAGGTGTTTATTGCTGCGGCAAATCACCGGAGTTTCGAGCCCCGCAGTTCCATTATCTTTGGTGGGGAGCGATGCGATTCGGTCTTTTTACTCCTTCGTGGCATGGTCTCGGTGCACATTGACGGTGCTGCGGGCAGAGAGGTCATTGTCGATTACCTCAGTGCGGGAGAATTTTTTGGCGAACTGCCGATGTTTTTAGACAGCTGGCAACGCAGTGCCGGGGTTAAGGCGAAATGTCATTGCGAACTGGCAGAATTGTCCTATGCCCGGTTCAGAGCGCTATCGCAGCAGTATCCCGATCTTTTGTTTGCAGTCGCGAAACAAATGGCCAACCGCCTTGTGCGAACCACGCAAAAAGTCAGCGATCTGGCGTTTCTGGATGTCACAGGCAGAGTCGCCCGCACGCTCATGGAACTGTCAAAGCAACCCGATGCGGTAACTCATCCTCAGGGCATGCAAATTAAAGTCACTCGGCAAGAACTCGGCAATATCGTTGGTTGTTCCAGAGAAATGGCGGGTCGGGCAATTAGAGGGCTGTCTTCTCAAGGATTGATCACTGTGCGAGGTAAAACTATGGTGGTGCACGGTACGCGCTAAATATCGATCAGCCGAACAGTTCCGACAAGGCTTGTCCTGGATCTTCGGCGCGCATAAATGCCTCTCCGACCAAAAAGCAATATACATTGTGCTGCTGCATGCGTTTAACGTCAGCGCCAGTGCTGATCCCGCTCTCGGTCACTACGACCACATCTGCAGGAATATCGTCGAGTAAATCAATGGTGTTTTTCAGATCGGTGCTGAATGTTTTCAGATTCCGGTTGTTTACTCCGATCAAAGCGGGATTCAGCGTTAACGCTGTCGCGAGTTCCTCGGCGTCGTGGACTTCAATCAAAACATCTAATTCTAGTGAGCAAGCCAAGGCGTAGAGCGCTCGAAGGTCATCTGCTGAAAGGGCGCTGACGATGAGCAGCACGCAGTCCGCCCCCATCGCTCTGGCCTCGTACACTTGATACGGGTCGATGGTGAAGTCTTTGCGCAGTAATGGCAGCGTCACCGCTCGCCGCACCTCGCGCAGGTAGTCATCGTGCCCTTGAAAATATTGCTCATCGGTCAGTACTGACAAACACGTTGCATTCGCCGCGGCGTAGCTGCTGGCGATCACTGCAGGGTTGAAGTCGGCGCGAATTACGCCCTTGCTGGGCGATGCTTTTTTAATTTCGGCGATTACGCCCGGTCTGCGCTCACGGGCGCGTTGCTGCAGCGCGCTCACGAAACCCAATGGCGTGTGCGCATCGGCAAGGCTGTCCATCAGCTGTTGCTGCGGCACCAGCGCGCTGCGCTGGGCCACTTCCTGACGCTTGGTCGTTAGAATTTGCTCGAGAATGTTACTCATAGGTACTCAGAGTCGCCGGTTTCGTTCGCCATGCTGGTGCTGGTGCGGACAAGTTCTGCCAGCCGCTCGCGGGCTCGTCCGGTAGCGATGGCGTCCTTAGCCATAACGACGCCTTCGATAAAGTCCTCCGCGATACCTGAAACGTAGATAGCCGCGCCGGCATTCAAACTTACGATGTCCGCCGCCGCACAGCTTTCGTCCTCTAAGGCCTGATGCACCAGTTGCAGACTTTGCTCACTGGATTGCGCAGTAAGCGAGTCGATGGCTGCTGCGCTGTGCCTGGAAATCGGCAAGTCGTTGGGTTTTATGGTGTAGTTCTTAATGGCGCCATCACGCAACTCAACGACGCTGGTGTCGGCGTCCAGCCGAATCTCGTCCAGCCCGTCGCTGTGCACGATCATGGCGTGACGGGTACCCAAGAGCATCAGCACTTCCGCCATTTTGTGTTGCCATTGCTTGCTAAAAACTCCGATAACCTGATGTGTTGCGCCTGCCGGATTGGTCATCGGGCCGAGGATATTCATAAGCGTGCGAATGCCGATCTCTTGGCGCACTGGGCCTGCAAAACGCATCGCGCTGTGGTGGGTTTGGGCAAACAGAAACCCAACGCCGATCTCGCTAATGCAGCGCCCGATTTGCTCTGGGCTCAATGCCAAATTCACCCCAGCGGCTTCCAATACATCTGCGCTGCCGCTGAAACTGGTCATTTTGCGATTGCCGTGCTTCGCCACGTGGGCTCCGGCTGCGGCAGTTACGAAGGCTGCGGCGGTCGAAATATTGAACAGCTTAAGGCCGCTGCCACCGGTACCGCAGGTATCCACAAGATGCGGCAAATCGACTTCAACTTTCGTTGAAAGCTCGCGCATGGTCTTTGCCGCGCCGGCTATCTCCTCCGCGGTCTCGCCTTTAACGCGCAAGGCCGCCAGTAACGCGCCGATCTGCGCTGGTGTTGCTGCGCCGGACATAATGTGGTGAAAAACCTCAGCAGCTTGAGACTGGCTTAGGTTTTGGCCGTCGACAATGTGTTGTAGTGCGGAT